>JAHBXB010000006.1 GCA_019636655.1 Phycisphaeraceae bacterium
GGGGTCCGAGTCCATGAGCGCCGCGGCCTGCTGTGTGAGCCGCTGGGCCTCGATCGTGTTGCGCGACTCCTCCGACTGCGGGGCGTAGGGACTGGAAGAGTTCGTGCCGGCGCAGGACCCCGCCGCGGCCAGGGCGCCGAGCATGAGGGCGGTGGTGACAGCGCGGGCGCCGGTACAGAGAAGGATGGGGGCTCGCATCACGGCGTGGCTCCGGCGGTGGGCGTTCGGGGTGCGAGGATCGGCGGGCCGTCGAGGAAGACGTACTCGACGGCGATGACTGCGGCGAGGGGCAGGTCGGTGCCCGCGGCGATGGGGTCCGATGACCGGCGCGGAGCGCCACGCATCGGCCCGGTGGCGGGCGAGAGGTCGATGGAGGCGACGGTCCAGTCCGGCTGGGCCGAGCGCCACGCGCCGAGGAAGCGGCCCAGCGCCGGCAGGGTGATCCCGGTGAGCGTGAACGTGACCCGGCGCTTGGCGACCCGCGGCTCGCGGGAGGGCGGCGACTCGCCGTCGCCGGTGAGCGTAGACAGCGTTGAAGCGGGGAGGCCCGCGGTCTCCAGGGCCGTCGTGACCCGGGTGGCCAGGCCGCTGACGGGGCGCGGCCGCATCGCCCATTCGGGGATCAATGAGGCGATCGCCGCCAGTTCATCCGACTGCGCCGCGATGGCGTGCAGCCCGGCCTGCCGGCCGACAACCGCCGCGTGCGCACCCGCCGCGGCGGAGGCGGACCAAGCGACGGCGCCGATCGCCGCGCCCAGCACGATGGTCCACAGCAGGAGGAGGGGATTGGAGGCTCGATTCATGGATGACCTCCGGAACGGCTCAGCAGTCCCGTGCTCGATGGCGCGCGTTCCCGGTCGCCGCGTCGAAGGGTGATCGACACGCGCGTGAACGACTCCTGGGTGCTGAGGCGCGGTTCCTCGAGGGCCCAGCCGGGCGGGGGCGCGAAGGCGTCCAGGAACGGGGTCGGGCTTCCTTCGATCAGGACCGAAGCGGTGATGGAAGCATCCGTGATAGCCAGGCTCTGGGGCTTGGCCTGCGGACCGCCGGGAACGCTCGGCCACAAGGCGAGGATCTCCGCGAGCACACCGGCGGCGTCGGCCTGTTCGGGGGCCGAGGTGGTGAGGGTCTTGAACTGCCGCGCTTCGGCCAGGCGCTGGGCCAGGTCCAGGTGCGACTCATCCAGCCCCGCGCCCTCAAGGGCCTCTCGCGCTGCGGCGGATGCGAGGTCGGCGGCGTGCGTCCAGTGCGCGGCCCGGCGGAGCAGCCCGATCGCGGCGAGCGAGGCGAGGGCGAGCACGAGGGCCATCGCCGCGAGGTGGCGCCGCAGTCGGGCGCGGCGGATCGGCGCGGGCTCGGCGTCGCCGACGAGCAGGTCGAGGTGGTCCACGTGGACCGCGGCGTCGATGCACGATGGCAGCGACTCGGGGCTCAGGCGGAGCACGCCAACGGGCAGGGAGGCCAGCGCGTCCATCGGCACCGCGCACACGACGACTCGGGTGTCGGCGGCCGGCGTGCAGACCGCGTGCAGGGGGGCACCCGCCGCGGCCCGGGGTACCAGGTCTTCGAAGTCCGGCCGAAGCGCCTCGGGGAGCGGGCCGGTCCGGCGCCAGCCGGGGGCTTCGAGCACGGCCCAGTAGAAGCGGTCCGCGGGCCAGCGTTGGTGCGGCGACGGTGATGAAGGAGGGTGGCCGCTCACGGGCGCGCCCCCTTGGGCTCGGCGTCGAGCGCCAGGGTGCGGACCGCGTGCGGCGGGCGGGCGTCGCGGAGTTCCACCAGCCGCTCGGAGACGCGGTCGATCGTGTACCCCGCCGTCGCCTGCTCCCCTTGGCCCAGCACGAGCAGCCGATCGGCGTCCGGGTCGTAGAGCACCGCGCGCAGCGACGGGGCGCCGGCGGTGGGGCTCTTCGAGTCGCCCCCGCCATCGGCGACGATCGCGAGCAGTTGCAGCCGCATCGGCGGCGGCGGCGGCTCGGGCGGTGGAGCCGGAGGGGGCGAGGGCGGGGCGGGCGGCGGCGGCGGGGCGACCCAGAGGGGCGCGTGGAACGCGGCCTGGTCCAGCGCGATGAGTGTCGGCTTGGATGGCCGGGACGGTTCAGGGGCGTGCGCGATCGTTTCCGGGGGCTCAACCGAGCCCAACGGCGCGAACGCCCACCACGCGGCGAGCACCAGAGCCGCCGCGGCCGCGGCCATCGGCGCCGGCCGGGCTCGCATGGGATGGTTGAGATCGCGGCTCAGGCGATGTCCTCCTCGAGCAGGTCGACGACGCGGGCCGCCTCCTCGCGCGTGGTCTCGCCCGCGGCGATTAGGGCCTCCCCGGCTTCCTTCAAGGTGACCATCCCCGCCCGCCGCGCGGCCTGCTTTACCTCGATCGCCGAGCTGCGGCGGCCGATCAGAGATCGCACCTCCGGCTCGACCACCAGCAGCTCGAAGATGCCGGTGCGGCCGCGGTAGCCGGTGTGGAAGCACGCCTCACACCCCCCCCTCCCCCCTTCCCCCGCCTCGCCTCCACGACCCTCGGGACCGCCGCACTCCCGGTGCACCTTGCGGACCAGCCGCTGGGCGAGGACGGCGGAGAGAGACGAGGCAACGAGGAAGGGCTCGACGCCCAGGTCCAGCAGTCGCGCGATCGCGCTCGCCGCGTCGTTGGTGTGCAGCGTCGAGAGGACCATGTGGCCGGTCAGCGAGGACTGCACCGCGATCCGCGCCGTCTCCTCGTCGCGGACCTCGCCGACCATGATCACATCCGGGTCCTGCCGGAGGATGTGCCGCAGGCCCGTGGCAAAGGTGACGTTCTTCTTGGGGTCCACCTGCGTCTGGCTCACCGAGAGCCCGGAGCACGCCAGGTCGTACTCGACCGGGTCCTCAACGGTCATCATGTTCACTTCGCAGCCCCCCCTCCCGACCCCCCTCCCATTCCCCCGTGCATGCGGTTGGCCTCCGCTGGCCTGTGCGCCACTCGGTGAGTTGGTGGAACTAATCCACGCGAGCGTGGTGTACAAGGTCGTGGTCTTGCCGCTGCCGGTGGGGCCGGTCGAGAGGACGATGCCGCTGGTGCGTGCCACCTGGGCGAGGTACGCCGACTCCACCGGCGGCGGCATCCCCAGGGCCGCGAAGCTCAGGGTGTGCGGCGAGCGCGAAGGGTCCAGCAGGCGCACCACCACCCGCTCGCCATACGTGCTCGGCAGCGTGCTGATCCGCAGGTCCACGCGCCTGCCGCCCGCCGATGTTCCCCCTGCGGCCGACCGGCCGCCGATGGTCACGGTCGCCCGGCCGTCCTGCGCCGACCGCCGCTCGGCGACGTCCAGGCGGGCCATGACCTTGATGCGCGTCACCACCGCGCTCGCGAGCGAGCCGGGGAGCTCCCGCGCGGTGTGCAGGGCGCCGTCGAGGCGGTAGCGGACCAGCGTCCGCTCGCGGATCGGCTGCACGTGCACATCGCTCGCCCCGCGCGTGAGGGCCTCGAAGAGGATCAGGTCCACCAGCCGCACCGCCGGGGCCTTGCCGTGGGTGCTCAACAGGTCTCGCTCCGCCTCCTTGACCGCGTGCTCCAGGTCGGCCTGCACATCCAGCGATCCCTCCACGTGCACCGCCGGGGCATCGGTCTCCACGACCGCGACCGATCCCTGCACCCCCCCCGCGGCGGCGTAGACGCGGTCGATCGCCGAGGCGATCTCCTCGGGCTGGGCCGGTGTCGTGGTCACCCGGCGCCCGAGGGCCACGCCGGTGTTGTGCACCGCGGCGGGCGGCGTCGAGGCGGCGATCAGCAGCGACTCCACGGGAGCGCCGTCGCCATCAGGGCTCACTCCCGCGCTCAGGATCAGGTGCCGGCGCGCGAAGTCGTGGTCGACCAGGCGAAGGAAGTCCGGCGATGGGGTGCACGAGGTCGGTGAGAGGGATGCGGGGGGAACTCGCACCTCGACAGGTCGGCGCGCTGCGGCTTGGAGAGAGTCTTCTCCAAGTACCGCCAGCACGGGGGCAAGGGGGGCCAGGGGGGAGGGGGAGGTCATCGGATGATTCGGGGGTGGACCTGGGGGAAGCCGTCGTCGATCTTCGCGGCGCGGGTGTCGGCCTCGCTGAGGTACTTGAGGTCGTCGAAGCTCGCCTGCCGCAGCACGTTGGCGCGGATGAACACGAAGAACCGCGACCGGCTGTTGGCGTTGTTGCGGTTCTTGAACAGCTCGCCCAGCCCGGGGATGTCCCCGATCAGCGGGATCTGCGAGGTCCCCTTGGTCTCCGAGACCAGCTCCAGCCCGCCCACCACGACGGTGAACCCATCGGGGATCGTGACCGTGCTGTGCACCTGGTTCTGCTGCCGCGGCGGCGGGAGCCCCTCGCCCGGGGAGTTGCCGGTGAAGGCGCTCAGCTTGACGTCGTACTCCAGGATCAGGTGGTCCCCCTCGGCGATCTGCGGCCTGATCGTCGCCGTGGTCCCCGCATCCTGCGTGCCGCCGAAGGCCGTCACCGTGCTGGTGTTGTTGGTGCTGGTCGTCGCCACCGGCTGCTGGAGCACCGAGGAGAAGACCGCCTGCTGGTTGTTGGTCACCAGCAGCCTGGGCTTGCTCACCGACCGCCCGTCGTTGAGCGTCTCCAGGGCGCGGACGAGGATGCTGAAGTTCCCCGGGTTGAGCACCAGCCCCGTGAAGCCCAGCGGGTCGCCCGCGATGGCGCGGGCGCCGTTGGCCGCGGCGGTGGAGAGGCCAAAGAGCGAGAGCAGGTCCGCCTTGGTGTCGTCGTTCAGGTCCACCGACTTGGTGATCTCGATCCCGAGGCTGATCGTCTGCGCCTCGCTCAGCGAGAGCAGGATCACCTCCAGCATCACCTGCGGCTGGCGGACGTCCAGGGCCTTGATCAGCTCCGCCAGCTGCGCCAGCAGCCGCGGCTCCCCCACGGCGATCAGCGTGCTGGTCCCCTCGTCGCAGGTCAAGACCAGCGGCGGCTCGTACGGGGCCGGGGCGCCCTCGCCGCGGCTTGCGTTGCCGGCGCCCGCCGCGCTGCGACGCGCGAGGGCCCTGTTGGCGGGGACTCCCATCGCGGTGTCGCCCGCGAGCGGGGTGGCGTTCGACGCCGCCGTGGCCGGCGTCAGCGAGTTCACCGGCGGCACGACCGGGTCGGTCGGCTGCGGGGCCAGGCCGGGGGTGAGAGCGGCGGCGCCCGTGGGCGCCGCCCCCTGGTCCGCCGCCGCCGAGACCACGCCCGCCTGCAGCAGCGAGTCCAGCACCGCCTTGAGCTCCGTCACGCTCCGGTTGCGGATCTTGAAGGACCGCACCGGCCGGCGCGCAGCGCTCGGGACCGAGTCGAGCCGCGCCAGCAACTCCCGGATCCGCCCGTGCTCGCTCGCGGTCGCGGTGATGATCAGCGAGCCGGTCAGGTCGTCGACCACCAGCCGCCAGCGGTCCTCGCCCGCCGCGGCCGCGGCGCCCGGGGCGGGGTCCCGCACGCTCTGCTCGATCAGCCGCGCCACATCGCCGACGGCGAAGGTCCGCGGCGAGTACGTCATCGTCTCCACGCTCTCCCGCCGGTCCAGCTGCGCGATCAGGCCCAGCCACGACGCCCGGGACGCCTCCGGGCAGACCAGGATCAGCCCGTTCCCCGTCGGCGAGGCCAGCACCTCTCCCGGCGTCTTCTCCCCCGACACCTGGTCCCGCCTAAGCGTCACCTGCGACACCAACGCCGCCATCGGGATCGCGCCGAGGTACCGGAGCGGGACCTCCTCGACCACGGCCTGCGCTGAAGAACTGTCGAGTTGATGCAGCAGCTCCAACGCAAGATCCACCCGTGGCGACAGATCCGCGATCATGAGCAGGCCGCCGTCCCCGAGTTGCACGACCGACCCTATCGGCTTGGAGAGCACCTTGGAGATCGCGTCTATGACCTCCCGGCCCGAGCGGTGCTGGACCCGCACCACCTCCATCCGGAACCCGGGCGGGGGCTCGGCTGGGCCTTCCGCGGCGACGTCCTTAACAGTCGCCACCCCGGGTGCTTCTGATACCTTGACGACGCTATATGACGCTGGACCGGGCATGCGAACTGTGGTAAACCCTCGAACTGCGAGCACCCGATTGAGCAGAGCCCACAGTTCTGTGTCGGTCATCCCCGCTTCGAGGCGGAGGGTGACCACCCCCTTGAGCGAGGCGGCGTCGTAATCAATGTTGAGTTTCAGCCGCTGGCCGACCAGGTCCAGAAGGCGGGCGAGCTCGATCTGGCCGGCGGGGATGGTCAGGGGTTGGGTGATCGGAGAGGCGGGCTCGGGCTGTGCGGCGAGCGACTGGGCACTCGCAAACGCCACCAGGGTGGCCACTCCACACGCGGCGCCAAAGAAGACCGATCCGTGGTGATGCGTGCGTTGGGCCATGGTGCGGCCAGTCTACCACAAAGCAGCACTCTCATCAAAGCTCCAATGGGCTATCGCTCTATCTCCAAGTCAAAACAAAGTTATGCACATGTCGAATCCCGGCTTGACACCATGAATGACACACGGCACACTGACTCTGCTCGTCAGATTCGGAGAGCCACCTGTAGAACTCACACTGTGATGCCGCAGAGTTAATACCTCTGCGCAGCGACATACGAGGTCCACATTGCTCGCGTAATCCGCCGGAAGTATCCGGCTGTACTGATTTATCTGTACAACACAAGAGCTATGCTAGCGCAGCATCTACTGATAATAGGAGTTCGAATGTGAGTCAACAATCCAGAGTTCAAGGGCTTCAACGCTCGGTGCTTGCTGCGAGCGCATTGATCGGCACGGGATCCAGTGGAGGGCTGGCGCAAACTCCTCCTCCTCACCCGATGCAGCAACCAGGCTTTACCTTCCCTCTAGGTCAAACCACGGACGCTCCAAACGCCGTCTCAAACGTCAAGCATACGTTTGAAAACGGTCGCCACAAGTACGAATGGATGACTGGCCTCCGCATTTCGGAAACGGAATGGGCGCCATCTCCGTTTGTCCCGACCCCGGGAGTGGCCGGGGTAGGAGAGCCGCCATATCCCACAGCGCCATTCCCATCAGCGTGCTGGTCTTCGCTGATGCTCCCGACGCTGCAGCCTGAAAGTTCGTATGCGCCATTCGCGCGTGCTCCAAATCAGCCTATGGGCTCTCGACTGGGTATTTGTCTTGCATCCTCGCCATCTCCTGGCGATTTTCTTACGCCTGCCAAGACCCTCGGTGAATCGTCGCTCTGCTTGCTCCCACCTGGGCAGGGCGGAGCTCCTACGGGTTGGAATGGGGTAACGCGGCCGACGCTCGATGGCGTCGTGGATTTGGTAACAGGACTGCCGCTGTACAAGGTAGTTGATCTGGAACTCCCACTGGATGGGGCTGTTTTCCGTCTTACGCGGACCCGCTCTGGCGGTCCCGGCGTGAGCGATTTCAGAGGCCCCATGAACAGTTCACACGTGCCCGGTGCCGATCGGTGGTGGGATTGGGTTGGATCCGGGTGGATGGCGGGTGAGAATCCAATACTGCTTATTGATGCAGCGATGCACGAAGTCACCGGTGATGGCCCGGCCACTACATGGCTCTGGCTTGACGCGCACCACTCGATTCCCTTTCAACAGGTATGGCACCCGGGAGCAGGAGGCCAGCCGGGTCGAATGGAGTACGAGGCTCCGCCACGGTTTCGCGCAAGGATTGAGCACAACGGCGTTTGGGATCAGGGCACAACCGGTACGAGTACCACGCCCCCTCAGTTTGCAGGGTGGTCAACGTGGCCGACACAATACGAAGTCTATCTCTACGACGGCCAGATTCATTACACCTTTGTAGTGGTACGGGAGGACATCCCGGAACATAGCTGGAACTGGTCATACATCAATTCTGGCGATTCAGATCCTCCCGAGGGGGCTATTTGGGCAAGCAATAGTTATCATGAAAGACCATGCACTCGCAACCAGTTCCTGAAGCTGCAAGGCAGCGAAGAACTCGACCAAGACGACCCGAGGCGACACCATATCTCGTCGGAATCGGAGTCTAATCCGGGATTCGGTATTCCGTACTACGGACTCTGCGTCCGAGTCGAGGATCAGTTTGGGCACGCCGTAGAGATATCGTATTGTGATGTTGAGAGGGTCTCCGTCGATAACTCAACTACAACCGAACATGTGGAGTGTGTGCAGGACGGCCCAGCAAAGGGGCAGATTAAATACATCAAGCTCAAGAGTGGAGGCGAGACTCGCTGGACACTGGTCTATGCGCACCGTCGCTTTGGCGCATTCACGCCTGATTATCATGCCACTAGTCCGCTTGGAGAATGGTTTTGCAGCAGCTTTCCAAATAACAATTCCACGCCATCAGTCGTCCATGAGACCCATGGGTTCTCGGCGATCGACCGGATTTATGTTTTTGCTGGCGACATTGCTGACAGCTCGCTCCGACAGGCCAGTCTCACTGTGAACCATCGCTCCGGGCCAAGCTGGGGCAACACTCTAGATCCGCTAGGCAGTTACAACCAGAACCGTCCGAGCGGAGCGGCGGCTCTGCCAACTGAGTGGGCTTATCAAGTAGCATATGAATATTATGAATTGTACATGGATGAAGGCAGCTGCATGCCCGATGCGGCTCCGCCCATCCTGCTCCGGACCCGCATCAAGGCGCGCCAGGAGCCACCTCCTGGCGCCTCGGGCGCGCCACTTGAGACCGAGCGCCACAGGCTCTTCGTTTATCAATATTTGCCAACACTAGTGACGTCATCCGTAGAGCTGCCATGGCTGCGGATGATCTTTGAGCAGGACGACATTGCGAACGCCATAAGTGTATGGCGTCAGGTGAACGGCGGGCCGGCACTTTCGGAAGAGAATATTGCTAAATGGAATATTTCGTTAGCTACTTTCGATCAGTATATTGCACCATTGGCATCGCTGCGGCTCGAGTCGTCAGTAAATACGTCATGGCCAAATAGCACAAGTCATATAGCCCCTCCATACGGAGCATTATTCAGTCTTGGGCAGCTCCGACTCGACAGTTCGGAAGCGTGGAATGATGGAGCTCCGCACACGGTCGGCGTAGCAGCGATCGGCAGCAGAGCTTCTGGGCAGCGTGTTTTCAGGCTGAACCGCCTCATCGTTCCGCCCGAGTCGTCTGGTGGCACTTTTTGGCCGGGACCTGGTACGCCGTATAGCCGCGAGCCTGGTCGTAGTGTTTTTGCGCATCCGTTCGCATGGCGAAGCGATATGAAGCAGTATATTGCGCAACAAGCAGATATTGCTACGCTGCTCGGATACGCCGACACTCCGGAGCTGCACAAGTCTCGCTGGGTGTCGATTATTGATGAGTTTCCGACCCAGCAACGGAACACGTTAGCTCTAGACACGCCAGTGGATTACGATGAGACCCTGTTCGGTTATGATGGGCCCGAGGCCAACAAGCCGGGCCAGCTGAGCCGCCGTGTGGTTGAGATGAATGCCGCGGGATTCGTTCTGCGCGAGCGACGCTGGGACTTTGATCCGTCGGGATCGGTTATGAGCGGCGGCGGTTTGGGTGAGCAGTATATCTACAAAGAGGCGCGTCCTTACTTCCAAGCAAAGGGTGTCGAAGACGGTGTTCTCGACCTGCAACCCCTGTCGCTCCAGAAGGAACTCTTGCTCATCGAGCACCGCTCCGTCGGCTGGTCTGCGGCGGAGTTGGACAACAAGGAGGATGTGGACGGCCTCGTCGAGTTCCGGTCCTACTCGCTGGTTGATGACGGTTTGGCGGAAGGCAAGCGGCGAGTAGAACTCGACGGCGTGGGTATCCAGCGTGGCGCCGACTCCCTGGCCGCGGCTAGTTCCCGAATGTACTCGGGCAAACGGCTACAGATTCACAATAATAGTACTTCGATTAATGCCGAGACTGAAATCAGCTTGGCATTTGTCGATCCTGTTCTGCAAACGCAGTTTGATGCGATTACAGCGCCCCCGACGCTCACGCTCTCGACTCTCGCGGGCTATGCCGCCGGCAATATCAAGGTAACGGCAACGATTACACACCGTGCGATCGAGGCGCCCATCGATCAGCCCGATTTGCCGGCGCGAGAGCGAGCGGTATTGACGCGAACCGTCATCGGCACACCGCGAAAGCAGCGGCCCGGAGGTGACTGGTACTACCCGATCGAGAAAGAGTGGTACGACGACAAAGGGAACCCCGAGTGGTCAGCGACGGGGCTGGTGCGTGACCCATTCAACCCCATCGCTTCAAGCCCGGCCGATCAGCTCGAGAGTCTCATCTTTACCTACTTCGCCCGCCAGTCTATGGGCGGGTTCGGCGATGGCCAAGCGGATTACACCGTGCTCGATGCGAGCCCTGGCAGTCACGGTCTGTCGGTGTCGGGTTCCACGGTTATGGTCCCATCGTATCCGGACAGCCTTGCGCGGATGCCGGCTTCCGGCGCGTTCAACTACGTCACCTCGTTCGATTATGACCGGTATGGACTCTGCGACACGCAGCACGCAAATGGCTTGCGATGGGCCCGTCGTGTGATTGTAGTTCCCAAAGAAGCTCTCCTCGCCGATCTTACGGAAGACCAGATCGAGGACCTGCCGGAGTTCATTGCTCGCCAGTATATCTTTAACGATCTGTACGATCCAGACCAGGATGGTATTCATACCAGTGAATCGATTGGTGAGGTAAAGGACTACCGTGGCCCGGATCCCTTGATGGTCTCGCCATTGCTCTCCAGACGCGTGGAGTTCACCAGTAGCATTGACCTCTCGGCGCTGTCTGATTCCAGTCCATCGTTCCAACGTCTAGCGGCGGTTCGGGTCGGTATTGATTCCAGCGGCCATGTGCGGCGGGCCGACATGCTGGAATGGACTCCCACCGGCTGGATGGCGCTGGGGTCCAAGTGGATCAACGACCTCGGCGAGGTCTACCGCGAGATGGACCTCGATGCGACAATTACGCGCATCACCCGGAGCTCGATCGGGCAGAACCTCCGCAGGTATGTCGGTACCAAGGACGAAGGCTGGGTCTACCCTGGGCCTCCCGAAGCACCGCTCGGCTACAACATGGCGTTGCTGGAGCGCTACGACTACGGGTCGGGCTCGCACGACGCCTGGCTTCCGACGGTCTCCCGGCGGTACACGGACAATCCGGCGTGGTCGCGCGACCACTACGGCGTCGCTCCGTCCCCAGACCCCGACGGGATCGCCACCGTTACCCAATACGACTGGCGCATGCGCCCCGTGCGCACCGACTCGTACTCCCGCGGCGACCCCGGACAATCCGGCACCATCCGCGAGAGCACGACGCTCACCTACCTCGACCACTCCAACCGTCCCCGCCTGACCGTGACCTTCGGCCGCGGGAACATCGCCGGCATCACCGGCGCCCTGGACCCGGTCGAACTCGGC
This sequence comes from Phycisphaeraceae bacterium, assembly GCA_019636655.1. Classification (NCBI taxonomy): domain Bacteria; kingdom Pseudomonadati; phylum Planctomycetota; class Phycisphaerae; order Phycisphaerales; family Phycisphaeraceae; species Phycisphaeraceae bacterium. Next base: position 11,329 of record JAHBXB010000006.1, read on the forward strand.
GACGCCGACGACGTGATCCCCAGCCCCGAGTCGTTCTTCACGTCGACGATGCGGCCGATCTCGATCTCGTCGATGTCCTACGACCCCGACGGGACAATGACCGAGCGCCGCACCTACGACACGGCCTGGAACCAGACGGGCACGCTCCCGTTCCACACCGACTACCACTACTCCGGCAAGGGCGGGCAGGAAGTTTTCACGCAGACGCCATCGCAGGGCGTGCAACTGACGGTGCAGGACGGCGTCGGCCGCGTCGCGAGTTCGATCACGGTCGCTCCCGGGGTTTCCGGTGTCGATCCGTACGCCTACCAGCTCTCACGCACGGACTACGTCTACGACGCGTTCGGCAACACGATCGAAACGGCCCGCTGGGAGCGGACGTCGCCGACGGGCGACGAGCTGACGACCTCGAACGCGGTCCGCACGCGCACGCTGAACTGGTACGACCTCAAGAAGCGGCTCATCGCCACGGCGGATCTTGGCGCCGAAGACGGGCAGGGCAGCTACGTGAACGGCACGCCCCTGGCCCGGGGCGACTGCCCCGAACTCGACACTCAGACCGGTGAGATCGATCCGCATGGCCTCCCGGCCGATGTGCCCATCTCGATCTATGTCTACGACAAGAAGGGCAACCAGGAGTACGTCGCGAACCGGAACAACCCGGGGCACGCCACCACGGCTACCGCGTCGGTCACCCACTCGGAGTACTCCAATCTCGGCCGCCTCACGCGCAAGACGGAGAACTGCTTCGATTCCGACGCCTCGATGCGCCGCATCACGGAGTACGCCCACAGCATCGGCCGGCTGACGCACATCAAGGCCTACCGCGATGCGCCGACTTCGCCGTCCGACGCCGACGTGACCAATGTCACCTACGGCGCCGACATCGTGAACCAGGACTTCTCGCGTGTCTCGCAGAACAACAGCCTGATCGGCCGCATGCTCCTGCCGCGCGGCGCGGGCAGCGACGATCCGATCTACGAGCAGCACGCGGACATCGTCCTCCGGTACACGTTCAGCGGCCAGGTCGCCGAGCGGATCGATCGGCGCGGGCTGGCCTTCCGCTACCGGTACGACGACCAGGATCGCCTCGCCTCGGTTGAGGTGGGTCATTACGACGAGCCCGATGGGGAGGGCACGTTCGCCGCGGGATACCCGTCGTCGATGACGCCGTCGAGCGGATCGCCCGTCGATCGCATCGGTTATACCGCCTACGCCTACGACGCCAACGGCCGTCTCGCCGACATCATCGCGTACGAGAACCGGAGCGCCGCCACGCCGCCGGTGCAGCCCGAGGCTCCGATCGCCCATACGCGATACGTCTACGACCATCGCGGCAACCTCGTCGCCGACTACCAGTCTCACGGCTGGATGATCCCGGAGCCGCCGGTCGGCGTTCCCATGACCGGGTACGCCTGGGACTACGAGCCCACCGGCACTGCCCCGGGCCAGACCGGCCATCTCCGGCTGGCCTCGATCGACTACCCACGTCCCGTCGACGTGGTCGAGCCGCTCCGGACCGTCACGCTCGGCTACGGGTCATCGAACTCGATCGACTCGCTCCTCTCCCGCCTCGCCACGATCACGACGACCCTCGATGGGGCGAGCCCAAGCGAGATCGCCGCGTTCACCTACTCCGGCACCGGCCGGAGGGCGTCGATGTCCCTTGGCGGCTCGGCGATCACGCAGGCGTTCACGGGCACCGGCGTCGTCGGGCTCCCCGGCCTGGACAAGTTCGGCCGCCTGCGCGACCTGCACTACACCAACTCGGCCAGCGCCACCCTGTTCCGCGGCGAGTACACCTATGACACCGCCGGCAGCCGCGTGACCGCGAAGATCACGCAGGTGGATGCGCCGGGCCCTAGCGGCGGCCGGAACAACACCCAGTCCCAGCTCAACGCCTACGACGCCCTCGATCGCCTGATCGGCACCCAGGTGGGCGCGGTCGCGTTCGCCGGGAACGGGACGCCCTCGATTGCCAGCGGCACGCTGCTGTGCGATGACGCCTGGACGCTCGACCTGCTCGGCAACTGGACCGGCGTGCGCGACACCGAGGGCGCGGTTGTCACACCCGGCCGCGAGACCCTGCTGGCCGGCGGGTCGAGCGCGGCCGACGCAGTGACCCACGCGGTGAACCCGCAGAACCAGGTGACGGGGATCACCCGCACGCTGGGGTCCACCACCACCCAGGCCAATACCCGACACGACGCCGCGGGCAACCTGACCTTCGACGGGACGTACTTCTATCAGTACGACGCCTGGGGGCGCCTGCTGCAGATCAACCGCGCCCACGAGGAGACCGGCTCGGTCGGCGGCGAGGGGGGCGGCGGAAACTACCTCAACGGCGGCGAGCCCGGCGACCCTGAGGAGCCGCCCACGGTCGTCCTGGTCGTCGACCAGCTCATCAAGCACTACACCTACGACGGCCTAGGGCGGCTGATCCGCACCCAGTCGCCCTTCCCGGACGCCGACACCGCCGCCGCGGGCAACCTCCGCTCCGAACGCTTCTACTACGACGGCATCCGCCGCCTCCAGGAGGTCGTCACCGATCCCCTCATCAGCCTCAAGGGCGCGGAACTCTCCCAGAACCTCGAGCTCCAGCAGATGGCCGCGGCGGGCGCGCCCGAGGCCCTGGAGGTCGACGGCGACGCCACGCCCATCACCTTCGAGCAGATGCAGATGAATGCCTTCGGAGGGGGAGGCGGGGCGGCTCCGCTGCTGATGACCGTGCTCGCGCGGGAGTACATCTGGGGCCCCGGCGACGCGGCTCCTGGCGTTGACGAACTCCTGGTGCAGTACGGCTCCGAGGGGCTGGGCGCCAACCAGGTCTCCAACCGCACCAAGCCCTGGTACGTGCTGCAGGATGCGGGCGGGGACGTGGCGGCCGTGGCCGAGGTGCCGCTGGGCTCCCAGGGGACGCCGCAGCCCGCCGCGGTGGCGGGCCAGTGGACGTACGATGCCTACGGCGCGGCTCTGACGGCCGACGTCTTCGCAGGGTTTCCCGAGGTCCACTGCGGCCACAAGGCGCTGTTCTTTGACAGATTGGATGTGGGCGTCGCCGACGGCGACGGGAGCGAGAACGCTCGCCTGGAGCCGTACGCGCACCTGGTCGTCCACATGCGCAACCGCGTGTACTCGCCCTCCCTGGGGCGGTTCTTCCAGCGCGATCCCAACGCCACGGCGGCGGTGCTCATCGAGGCCAGCGTGTACCACGGTCGAGGGCTTGGCGCCATTGCCGCAGCCTTCTCGATGGAAGAGATGTATGGGGACGGCGGAAGCCTGTACCAATACCTAAGGAGCAACCCTGGGGTTCACTCGGATTCTCTAGGCTTGTTAGTTGGGTATGACGACGCGGTCATGTGGTTTGTCGGTGGCATGCGCGGCGGCATGGAGGAAATGCTCGGTCAGTATGCCGACAACATGTCCGCCGACGTCGAGTGGGCAGCGGACTGGGAGATGGGGGACGACTGGCACACTCGCGGCGATAACCAGTGGGTGAAGCTGTCCTTCGCGATGGGCTTCTACCGCGGGATGATGCAGCAGGTCCGCGAGTCGTTCTTTATGGACGAAATCGAGGCTGCAGGGGACTGGCTGATGAGCAGCCGGTACTCCCGAGGAGGCTCTGCCGCCAAGCGGGCTCTTAAGATGGCCTCCACGGCGCGCGAGCTTGGGAACGCGGTGATTCACGAGACGTACGAGATCGCCAAGGCGGCAAGACGCGCAGGCGGAGTGGAGGCGCACTCCCATCATGTGGTTGAACTGCAGATGAAGGGATCGTTTCGGACGGGCCTCAAGGGTACAGGCCCGGCGCTAAATCTTGGCAGTCGGTTTCACCTGAGTGAGATGCGCAAGCGGTTTAATAGGGCAAGCAGCGGGATGGATATCAAGAACCTGAAGACGGCGGATGCGAAGGAGATTATTAAAAAAGTCTACCACGATGCGCCGCGCGTGCGCAATGCCGCCTGGAAATGGCTGGATGGGCGTTGAATAGACACGGCAGGAGGTTTTGTGAGGCACATCTACACACTCGACATGGAATTCCCACGTCGATCAAGACATATAGCACGAGGCATACTATCGGAGTTCCCAAAGCTTGAGATCGAACTGAACATCGAGGACTCAGTGATAGCGACTGCAGAAGACGGCGCGTACATCCGTCGGGCCTACGAGGAAGCACACAAGCGCGGCATGACCTGTTCGCTGCGTGTGCGGACAGAGTATGGGAGGGAGGACGCCCTCCTTGGAGGCCTCGGCCTGCTCCACGCCAACAGCGACTGCACAGCAACAACCATTGCTCCGAAGGACGGCTTTGATTTCTCGGGCGCCTGCCCGCGGTGCGGCATGGGCGCTATACAGACTAAGCCGTGCGTGCTCTCGCCCGGCGCCCGGAAATACCGGCAGGGGAACTTCCTGGCGGTCGAAGAGTCGTCTCGCATCATCATCCGCGCGGAGATCGGCAGAGAGATCGTGAAGGCCACGAAGCAGCCTTGGTGCATGCGGCACCCCGTGACTCGATCTGGGGAGCCCATCGAAGACTGGATGGAGCCGGTGCCCTGCGCCACGATGCCGCCGTTGAGCCGCAAGTCCAAGGGGGTCATGTGGGGGAAGAGCTTCGGACGGACGGATATCGGACAGCCCGCGGAAGCCATCAGCCCGTGTCCCGTGTGCCTGCGAGAAGTGCAGGGAGATTCTCAGGAGGAACCCGTCCGGCTCACATACCCACAGGCGGCGATCGACGCCGCGCAGAAGCACGCCGTCGTGGCGATGTACGAGCCCAAAGAACTCTTCCCAAGATTCGATCCCATCAAGCGTACCTACGAGCATCTTTACGGTCTCCCACAGGTTCTCTTCAATCGAGCCGCCATCGAAGTCCTGATGAAGCACATGCAAACCGAGCACATCCGCGATGCCTCGTGGATCCAGCCCGTGTATTCGGAATAGTGCTTCACACACCGCAGTGGATCCGGTGGCAGGGCCAATCCAACGACAAGAGATCCCAATGACGACCTACTGGACGGCCTTGTCACGCGGCGACGAACTAATCCGGCCAACACCGGACTGGCTCCGGCGCTGTTCCGACAAGCTGTGCAATCAGTGCGGCGGCCTCCTCCCGATGCATCGGGAAGAGCCGTTGGATGTCGATCTGGACTGGATTGGATACCCGGACCACATTCTCCCATCGACGTGGTACACCGTTCCCGTCATCGTGATGAGGAACGATCTCTTTGAGGCGTTGGCAATGGAACTCGGTGATTTCCCTACGGGCTACGCTCACCCGTGTGGCAGTCCACCGCCACTTGGCCACGCAGTCTACCGCACGGTAATTGTTCCCACGGACCGCCGCTGCAATCTGTACGCGGCAGACCCAAGTGTCTTTCGTACGTGCCCTGTGTGTGGTCGCCAGCTCGGAGCACCCACCAACGGAGAATGGTGGCTTGATGCTCGAATGGTTGCGAACAGGCCGCTTGTATCAAAGCCATCCGGGTGCGAGCTGATCATGTCGGTTGATGTGGTGAATCGCCTCTCGCGGGCGATGCTTGCCGATCTGAGCTTTTCTCCAGTGTCCGTAGGGCCGGTGTCGCCTAAATAGCGTGACCAGAATCTACAGATGTATCGAGTGTGACGAACTCACGCGGTGAACCCACAGAACCAGGTGACGGGGATCACCCGCACGCTGGGGTCCACCACCACCCAGGCCACTACCCGCCACGACGCCGCGGGCAACCTGACCTTCGACGGGACGTACTTCTACCAGTACGACGCCTGGGGGCGCCTGCTGCAGATCAACCGCGCCCATGAGGAGACAGGCTCGGTCGGCGGCGGAAACTGCCTCAACGGGGGGAGCCCGGCGACCCTGAGGAGCCGCCCACGTTCGTCCTGGTCGTCGACCAGCTCATCAAGCACTACAGGCGATCACACGCCTCGCGGGGAGTCGCCCCGCTCGCCTATTCACGCTTGACGAGTTGCGAGAGAGCGAGTTGTCACAAATCGTGCGAGATACGGCTCGCGTGGCGCGACGCCGGAGCGCACGCTTGAACGCGAGTGTCAGGAACTTCGCGACATGGGCTTTATCGAGTTTCTTGACAGTGACGGCACATATCGGTTGCGATGACGTTCAACGCCGGGCGCCGTGGGGGGGCGGGGATGTGTGTGGGGCGAACCGGAAGCTGATCTCCCAGCCGTCGTCGGCCCCCCAATCGGTGCCGCGCCGCGACCCTGATGCACCGAGGAAAGAACCTCGCCCATCTGGAGCCGCTTGAACGCGCCGTTCCTTGCCTTGCCAATGAGCGAGAAAGGCGTGCCCCTGTACGCGGCCGTCCGCTTTCCTGGCGACAGGATTCCCAGCACCGACCCCGCTACCCTTTGGCCCCACCACGGGGCCCGGTACCGACCGGGTTCTGGTTGGGTGCTTGTCCCGCCGCCTACGGCCGCCCGGTTCGGGCCGGCCTTCTTGAAGAGGATCGCAGCCGTGAAGATCAGGACCGACGAAATCACCAGCGTGATCAAGCAGGAGATCGAGCAGTTCTCCGCGGACCTCGAGGTCTCCGAAGTCGGCCGCGTGCTCGAGGTCGGCGACGGCATCGCACGCATCTACGGCCTCTCCAAGGCCATGGCCGGTGAACTCCTGGAGTTCCAGACCGCCAAGGGCTCGGTGATGGGCCAGGTCTTCAACCTGGAAGAGGACACCGTCGGCGCCGTCATCTACGGCGACTACCTCGAGGTGAAGGAGGGCGACGTCGTCAAGGCGACCAGCCGCCTGCTCGAGGTCCCCGTCGGCGAGGCCCTCCTCGGCCGCGTCGTGGACCCCCTGGGCCGCCCGCTCGATGACGCCGGCCCGATCCGCGCCACCGAGTTCCGCAAGGTCGACATCATCGCCCCCGGCATCGCCGAGCGCCAGCCCGTGACCGAGCCGATGCAGACCGGCATCAAGGCCATCGACTCGATGATCCCCATCGGCCGCGGCCAGCGCGAGCTGATCATCGGCGACCGCAAGACCGGCAAGACCGCCATCGCCGTCGACACCATCATCAACCAGAAGCAGTACTGGGGCACGCCCGAGGCCGTCGTGTGCATCTACGTCGCCGTCGGCCAGAAGGAATCGACCGTCGCCGGCGTCGTCGAGACGCTCAAGAAGTACGGCGCGATGGACTACACCATCGTCGTCAACGCCGCCGCCTCCGACCCGGCCCCGATGCAGTACATCGCCCCCTACTCCGGCTGCGCCATGGGCGAGTACTTCATGTGGCAGGGCAAGGACGGCAAGGGGGGGCCCAAGCACGCCCTGTGCATCTACGACGACCTCTCCAAGCAGGCCGTCGCCTACCGCCAGCTCTCGCTGCTGCTCCGCCGCCCGCCGGGCCGCGAGGCGTACCCCGGCGACGTCTTCTACCTCCACTCCCGCCTCCTCGAGCGCGCCACCAAGCTCTCCAACGAGAACGGCGCCGGCTCGCTGACCGCTCTCCCGGTCATCGAGACGCAGGAGGGCGACGTCTCGGCGTACATCCCCACCAACGTCATCTCGATCACCGACGGCCAGATCTACCTCGAGCCCGAGCTGTTCTTCTCCGGCGTCCGCCCCGCGGTCAACGTCGGCATCTCGGTCAGCCGCGTCGGCGGCAACGCCCAGGTGAAGGCCATGAAGAAGATCGCCGGCTCGCTGCGACTGGACCTGGCGAGCTACCGCGAACTGGAAGCCTTCGCCCAGCTCGGCACCGAGCTCGACAAGGCGACGCAGAAGCAGCTCGACCGCGGCGCCCGCATGGTCGAGCTGCTCAAGCAGCCGCAGTACGTCCCGCAGACGGTGACCGAGCAGGTCCTCTCGATCTACGCCGGCTCCAAGGGCTTCCTCGACGACGTCGACACCAAGGACGTCCCCGCCTTCGAGAAGGCCCTGCTGGAGTACTTCGAGACCTCCGGCCGCGCCATCCGCGACGAACTGGAACAGAAGAAGGCCCTCGACGCCGACCTCGAGAAGAAGCTCATCGACGCCATGGCGAAGTTCAAGGGCGGCTGGAAGGCGAAGTAACCGCCCGATGGGTCCGGCGTCAGGCTGGCGACTGGGCTCCCTCATCGGCGCGCACGCGGTAGTCCAGCGCCGTGACGTAGTCGCAGTTCCACAGCGGCCATGTTTCGTCGCCGCGGAAGCCGACGTACTCGCGCGGATCCCATCCCAGCTGGTCGAACACGTGCCGGGTCATCTCGGCATGGCGTTCCCACGCGTCCGAGTGCGCGTTGCCCAGCCCCGTCCCCAGCAGGCTCAGCAGGGGGGCGCCATCGATCTGCTCGTGCCAGCGGTCGATCAGGTCGCACCCTCCCGTCCCCCGGCCAAGGTACAGATGGAGAGAGGGCGTGCAGCCGCTCGCGAGCGATCGGTGGACGTACAGGTCCGCCACGAGGCGCTCGGCAGGAACCGACAGGTTGGTCGATTGCAGGAAGACCGGCGGGTCGTCGTGCTGCGGAATCGGCCCCACCCTCGGGAGGCGGTACGCCATGACCGCATCCATCGAGGCGCCTGGTTCAGCGTGCAGGTGGTCGAGCACCTGGATCAGCCGACCCGTCGTATCGCGCGAGGTGACGATCGGGAGGGGCGAGGAGCAGAACGCATCGAGCAAGCCGGTCGTACCGCGGCCCTCCAGCAGCGAGCCCTTCAGGTCGCAGTATTCCAGGCCGGGCAGCCGCCCGCTCACGTTGTCCTGCTGCGTCACCCATGACGACAGCACCAGCGGCAGGCCGCCGGCGACGGCGCGGAACCCGATGTGCGCGCGGGCATGGACATACTCGAGTTCGCCGGGCGAATCGGGCCGCGGCCGAATGATGGACACGCTCGTGCGCGCAACGACGCTGCGCCCCGCGAGCACCTGGACCGCCTCGTGCATCGCCCGTCGGACATCCTCGCGCCGCCCGGGCGGCGCCGCGACGTGGCCCTTCGCAAGGTTCCCTTTCGTCGCGCCGATTCGAGCGACAAGCCTCGCATGGCTGCCGCCACCCGCCCGGATCAACTCCTGAAAGTCCTCAATGGCCGAGGCCGCGCCCGCAAGCACCGCCTCGGAATCCGCCCCCAGCTTTCCCCGAGCCCCGACGACGCACTTCCGCAACCCCTCAACTCCCGGGATGCGGTTCAGAACCTCGATGTCGTCGGTCGCCGCCAGGGCCGAGATGACCCGGTACGCGATCGCCCGATGGACTCCCAGGAGCCGTTCGAGGCCGGGCCCGGTTCGTTCGTGCGCCGGAAGCTCGCTGACCAGTGCAGAGAACTCGGCCTGCAGGCGCCGCCCGACATTGGCAGCCCAGGCTTGCTCCTTTTCGGTGAGCCGCTCGGTGCCCGGCGCTCTCGTGGTGGACATGGCCCGCCGCGCGCCCGCTCTCGGCTGGCGTTCTCCATTCTGGGTGGTCATTTCGCGTCCTCCACCAACATTCTACTTGACGGGGCGGCAAATGGCAGTATTCTCTCAGAGAGTCACTGAGAAAGTGACTGAGAGATCATTCCCGGCCCCAGCCGGGGGAGGAGAGAGACGGCTTATGGACATCAAGCGCGGTCTATGTGTCGGCGTGGTCGCCATTTCCAGTTTGATGGCGAGCGGGGCTGAGGCCTCGCAGTTCTATGGTGTCACCACAACCGGCGTCCTTACGCGGTTCGATATGTCGGCGCACACGGTGACGACCATTGGGAACATCCAGGTCGGACCGACGAGTCCGACTGGGTTCGAAGACTTGGAGTTCGGCGGGAACGGGCAGCTGTACGCGGTCCGAGGATTCAGCGACGGCGTCTTTCCTCCGACCAACTTCAACGAGGTCTACCGGATTACAAACCTGGCGACGGGCAGCGCGCTGCTCTCGGCGTCGATGAGCAGTGCCACCGCTCGCAGGCACGCCAACATCGCGTACCGCCCAGCGGACGGGCTGTTCTACAGCAACCGCAACTCCGACGGACACCTCGGCACGCTTGACGTGACGACCGGCGCGTTCGTGGACACCGCAGGCATCTTCAACGGCCTGCGGAGCTACGTCGAAGCGCTCGCCGTGAACCCGACCACCGGGCTGGCATACGGCATTGTTGACATGGGCAGCGCGATCGAAGGGACGATCAACTACTCGCTCATGAGCATGAACCTGCAGACAGGGACCGCTTCGCTCATCGGGTCGTTCGGCCAGGGATCCAACCGATTCAAGGCCCTCCGCTTCGACGATACCGGCACGGGATACACCGTCAACTCCAACAACGGGGACGTGTTCACCGTCAATCTCAGCACCGGCGCGGCAACGTTCGTTTTCGCGGGAGGGGCCGCCGCGGTGAATACCACCGGCCTTGCATTCGTCGTCCCGGCGCCGGGCGGGGTCGCGGGGCTGCTCCTTGCGGGAGCGGTTCTCGCTGGGCGGCGCCGCCGGTAGATCTTGATCGTCCGACCACCAGATTGAACACACTGCGCCGTGGGGCCTGGAGTCCGCCATGCGTCCTCAGCACCAGCAAGTCATGATTCTCGCGGCCGCCACTGTGGTCGCGCCCGTGTGCCTGGCCGTAGGGCCGCTGCGCCCCGTCGCGCTGACAGGTACCTCGGGCCCGCTCGGCCCCGGGCTGGGACCCGGTATCACGTTCAGTTCGATGCAGTTGATCAAAACCGTACATCCCGAGTTCGGCACCTTCCTCCCGGCCGGACCCTCCATCAGCGGGACGGGCGCCGTCGTGTTCGGCGGCGTGCTCGGGGGCCCCGGTATCACCACCGCAAACGGCTCGGGCATCTGGGCGGCGCGCGGCGGATCGGTCCTTTCTCTGGTGGCCCGCCGTGGCGACGCGGTCCCTGGTTTGGCCGCCGGCTACACCTTCGGCGAGTTCTTTAGGGCGCCGCAGATCTGTGACACGGGGGCGGTGACGTTCCAGTCCATGATCGGCGGGAACGACTCCAGCGTGGGCATGGACGAGGGCACCTTCTCTGAGCGGTCCGGCTGGCCCATGGCGCTGATCCGCGAAGGCGTGACGATTGTTCCCGAGACCAGTCCGCCGATTGTTTTCGGCGGGACCAATCTTGAGGGCGATCCGTGGGGCAATAACGGCTGGGCGCTCAACCGCCTCGGCGAGACGGCCCTGCGGTGCTTCGTGCGGGACTTCAACCCGCCCGCTCCGCAGTTCAACCCGCTCTTCGGTGTGTACTCCGACGTCGGCGGCCCCCTCGCCAAGCACTACCGCGGCGGCGACAGTTGGACCGACGGCACACAGACCATCCACTTCACCGGCTGCAGCAATCCGCGAATCAACGACTCCGGCGCTTTCCTCACCGTCCGGCTGACCGACGTCGCGGGCGGGCTTCAGCCCTGGACCAACCGCGCGTTGGACGGGAGCGGGTTCGGTGTTCCGGGTGTTGGTCCGCTTCACCGCATCTTCATCCCCAGTATCACGATCGCGCCGGGTACGGCCGCCGTGTTCTCGAGCGTCTGGAGCCTGTTGAACTTCCACCTGAACTCAGCCGGGAGGATCGCGTTCGCCGCAGATCTGAACGAGGGCGGCCCGGGGGCCTCCGGCGGGTTCTGGTCTGATGCAAGGTTCGGCCCGCTCCAACTGGTCGCCCTCAGCGGCGGTCCGGCCCCGGGCACCCCAGCCGGTGTCGTCTTCAATACCAACGCCCAGTTTGTCCTTAGTTCAGCCCTGGCCGACAACAACGTCGTGGTGATCCGCGGGCAGTTGCTGCAGAGCGCCGGCGTCGGCGCCGGGAACGACACCGGGATCTGGTCCACCCGATCAACCACCACGGGGCTGCCCGGCAATCTCCGGCTCGTCGTCCGGGAGGGCTCACCGGTTCCGGCCGGTTCCGGGCCGGATTATGACGGCCTCAACTTCGGCGAGTTCAGCCGGTTCTGGGTCAACGCGGCCGGGCGCGTCGCGTTCATCACCCAGCACAACGATTTCACACAGGCCATCTGGATCGAGCAGGCGGACGGCACGTTGGCGCCGGTGGTCAAGGAGTTCACCACGCTCGACCTGTACGGCGATGGCTCTGACGTACGGTTCATCTCCCAGATCGACCCGGTCTTCAATACCGCGGCTACCGGCGGCAGCCTTGCCACGGCGTTCAATGACCAGGGGGATATCGCGGTGCGGATCATCTTCGCGGGCGGCTCGGAGGGGATCTTCACCACCGCCCCGTCCGTGCCCTGCCAAGCGCCGGCCCAGACAGCACCTCCCGCGACGCAGGCTGTTCTGGCCGGTGATCCCGTGTCGTTCACCGTCGGATCCTCCGGCACCGGCCCCATCCGCCACCAGTGGCGTCGCAACGGCGTTCCGATCCCGGCAGCGCAGCTGGCCACACTCGCGATCAGTAGCGCGGCCGAATCGGATGCCGGGACGTACGACTGCGTCCTGACAAACCCCTGCGGCAGCACGATCAGCAGCCCCGCCACACTGACCATCGGCACGCCTTGCCCGGCCGATTTCGACGGCAACGGCTCGATCGAGCCGACCGACATCGCCGCGTTCGTGAACGCGTGGCTCTTCAGCCTCACGAACCCGCCCGACCTGGGTGGCGACTTCGACCACAACGGCACCGTCGAGCCCGCGGACATCGCGACATTCGTGAGCGCCTGGGTGGCGGCACTGACCAACGGGTGCTGACAGCCCCGCTGGAGACGGGTGAATCTGTGTTGCACGACTCCCCCCGCGCCCAGGCGAGGGGAGTTCTTTTTTGAGCGGCCCATCCGCGGCCTCGCTCTCAGGTCATCGCCGTGTGCGAGGGGAAGCCCCAGTCTGCAATCAGTTTGCGAACGGAGTTGTCGGCCTCTGCGAGGCCCGCGAAATCCAGGCCGCAGCCGTGTTTGCCGGGAAGGGTTTGACAACTCGCGACATCCCATTAGGCTGGACGAGGACAGAGGCTCCCATCGGGCGCGCCTCATGGCGTGCGCGCCCGGTTGGAACGGAAACGCAGGAGGTATGGGCGAGGGGACGCAGGAGGATGGGACGGAGGGGGTGTTGACTCGTGACGGGGTGCGGCAGGCTGTTCGCGGCTGCGGTGTCGTTTGACGTTTCAAACTCAGCAGGAGATTCCCAGATGAAGACTCGCGTGTGCATGGGGGCGGCCTCGTTGATGTTCGCGGCGGGCGCGATGGCCGGCGTGCCCGATGTCGACGTGCTCTACAGCCGCGTCGGCGCGACCTCTGCGATCCCCGGAGCTCAGGAGAACGACGGCTCTCCCGCCGCCACTGCGTGGAACACCATGCTGGAGTTCTGGCTCAGCCCCGACGGCTCCAAGTGGCTGCTCAAGGGCACCTCGACGCAGGCCACCACGGCCGACAACCTGCTCATGCTCGGCTCGGGCGGAGCCGGATCGGTCATCCTCCAGGACGGCCGACCCTTCCCCGGCGCCGTCGGCGGCGAGATCGTCGACTTCATCTCCACCTCGAACATGTACCCCTTCAACCAGAACAACGAGTGGGCGATCGCGCTCCGGGCCCGCGGCGGCGTCGCCTCGGTCTTCCAGAAGGTTCTTCGGTTCTCTTCCGCGGACGTCGGCGAACTCCGCTTCCAGATGGGCGATCTCTACACCGGCATGGTCGACAACCCCGTCGGCAGTTCCGGCGATGAGATCCTCGGCAACTCCGTCGGCACCGTCCACCTGCTCAACGACGGCCGGATCGGCACCCACGACACCACCATCGGCAACATCTCGACCACGCGCCGGCCCGGACTGGCCTACGACAAGGTGAAGTACCTCCAGGCCCGCCTCGACAGCGTGACGCCCATCACCGGCGTCGGCTCGATCCTCATCACCGACATCGCCTCCACCGGCACGATCTCGCTCTTCTGGACCTCCCCCGACGGCACGCGCACGGTCGTCCGCGCCCGCCCGGACCAGGACGGCAACGGCACCAACATCCCCGCCGACCCTGACGCCGTCGTCGTCGACGGCCAGGTCCGCCTCCAGGTCGGCCAGACCATCCCCGGCGACACGATCTCCGTCACCGGCATCAACCAGACCAGCGTCGCCTCGAACAACGACTGGTACGCCCGCGGCGCCTACTCCGGCGGCGCCTTCGCCGTCCGCAACGGCACCGTCATCGCCAAGACCGGCGACCCCATCGGCGGCGGCAGCAACTGGGGCGGCACCTTCCTCACCATCTCCGGCAACAGCAACGGCGACTACGTCATCGCCGGCAAGTCCGACAACGCCGACCCCGCCTTCGATGACGTCATCGTCGTCAACGGCGAGGTCGTCCTCCGCGAGGGAGACCCCGTCTCGGTGAACGGCGACACCGTCTACATCGGCCGCGCCAACACCGCGCTCGCCGCCTTCTCCGGCAGCGGCTCCAACATCATCGGCATCGCCCCGGACAAGACCGTCTACGTCATCGCCCAGCTCCGCACCGAGGCGGCCGGCGGGGCCGACTACAACGGCGGCTCCGGCACGCCCTACTCGCTGATCCGCATCAACGTCGGCACCTGCCCGGCGGACTTCGATGGCAACGGCACCGTCGACCCCACCGACATCGCCACCTTCATCAACGCCTGGTTCAACAGCCTCAACAACCCGCCGGACCTCGCGGGCGACTTCGACGGCAACGGCATCATCGAGCCCGCCGATATCGCCACCTTCATCAACGCCTGGTTCGACGCCGTCTCCAACGGCTGCTAACCCCCCCTCCCCCGCCTTGGCGGGGGCTGGGGAATCGCGCGGCCGCGTGAATGGGCGGCTGCGGTCGGCGAAGGAACAAAAGGGCCCGGCGAGGATCGCTCGCCGGGCCCTCTTCGTTTCGCGCTGCATCGCGGATCCGAACGGATAATGAAAATAGGCCTTGAATGAAAAGTCATCCGGCACTATGTTGTCTGCCTGCATCCGGGCCCTAGACGAGTGTCGGTGGCCACCTTAATCAAGATCGCGGAGTCGAACTTGAGGAACGATGACATGGCGACGAGGTGCTCACAAACGTTAGCAAGGCCCCTGGTTTGCCCCCCCTTCCACTTGCGATGGCTCTTCAGCGTGGGCTTCGCCGCGAGTGTCTCCATGCCCGCCATCGCCCAGTGGGTTCCTAACTACAAGGACTACTCGATCGAGCGTCTGGGGCTGTTTGGACCGGGGTACACCGGCAGCACTGGGGTGCAGAGAACCTCGGTGCACTCGGTCACCCCACCCGCCGACGGTCGGATCCTGGGGATGTCCACTCGCGTCATGTACGTGGACACTGCAAAGGGTCAGGATTTGTGGGTCTACACCCCCGGCATGGGTACGCGGCAGGTTGGACTGACCGGCGGTATCTACCTTTCTGCTACGATACACCAAACCAGTAGTTTCTTTGCAGATACACCGAACAACCCTGCCAATCTCGTGGCCGGGACCAGCGGCCAGTACAATCTAGGGCGGGCCGTGCCGGACGGGCGCGATGCGTGGGTATGGGATGGTTCGGCCACTCGGCAAATTGGGCTATTTGGTCAGGATTACACCGGGTCCTTCGGGACTCGCACCAGCGGCTTCTTCGAGTTTGATACATCCTATTACCGGCCGGTGTGGTGCCTTGCGGGCTATTCCTACCTCTATACCGGAGCGGGAAGGACAGAGAACGGCCAGGACGCTTGGGTGTGGACCGGCGATTCGACCGTGCAGATCGGGCTCGTTGATGCCGAGCACACCCATCCCATTACGGGGTTCCGGTACAGCGTCGCAATGCTGGGAAACCCCGCATGCCAGGTCGCTGGGACGTCGAAATTGGTGGGTTCCAATGGGGATGATGCCTGGGTGTGGACCGGTCAGTCAACGCAGCGGATCGGCCTCGCTGGCGTGCCGTACCAGGGCAGCGGGGGCTACCGGCACAGCGAGCCGCAGTTGCTGAATGCGGCCGGGCAGGTTGCAGGATACACCAATCGAATTACCGGCTTGAACACAGCCAACGGTTATGATGTCTGGGTCTGGAACGGCTCCACCACGCAGCAGATCGGTTTCACAGGCGAAGGATACGTCGGCAGCGCGGGCTATCAGCGGAGCACTTTGCAAGCTCAGAACGAGGCCGGTCAGATCATCGGCAGGTCATACCTGTACACCGGCGTGAACACAGAAGTTGGGAGCACCGCCTGGTTTTGGAGCGGCGGCACGACCACTCGCATCGGCCTCGAGGGCGCGGGCTATCGGCATGGAGTTGCTTCCAAGCTGACCGAGTCCGGGCAGGTCGCCGGCGCGTCAGGGCGAGAGCTTCCCGGCGGCACATACGCCTGGGACGCGTGGCTGTGGGACGGTGCCGAGACGCGGCAGATCGGGCTCACAGGCGCCGACTACATCGGGAGCGAGGGGTACCAGAATAACTCAGTATTAGGAATAAGTGAGAACGGGCGGGTGCGTGGGTATGCCATTCGTGTGAGCGGCGTGGCGACGAACAACGGAAGTGATGCGTGGATCTGGGACGGTGTAACCACTCATCGCCTCGGACTTGCCGGAGAGGCCCACACGGGCAGCGAGGGGTACCGATACAGCGATCCTTATTACTACCTGCTGACGCCTACGGCGGACAAGGCCGCGGGAACCTCGCGGCGGTACCTCGGTGTGAACACGTCCAATGGAGAGGATGCCTGGATATGGGATGGAATGACGACACGACAGGTCGGGCTGACTGACCCCGAGTTTACCGGGAGCGCGGGATACCAGTTGAGCAGTGTGGTGTCTCTGAATTCCGCCGGACAAACGGTTGGGTACTCAATGCGGATCAGCGGCGTGAACACCAACAGCGGACTTGTCGCCTGGTACTACGACCCCGCCACCGGGCTCACCACGCCGATTGTCGGCAGCGTTCGCACGACAGACAACTACAAGTACTCCATACCAAGGGTCCTTACCGAGGACGGCTTTCTGCTCGGCTCGTACACCTACTTCGCGGGCGGCGTCGGCTCGGGCGAAACGCGTGCCTTTGCCTTCCGCCCGGACATTGGCTTCACAGACCTGCGTGAACTCATCACCGTCGGCCTCGGCGACTCGGGCTGGAGCCAACTCTGGAGCGCCACGACCTCGTACGGGCTTGGGTCCATGCTCGGCTACGGATACGTCCATGGTCAAACGTCTGGCCTCTCGGTGCAGAGCCAGAGTGTGTGCCTCATGACCCTTCGCCCGTGCGCCGACGTCCCGGGCATCACCGCGTCGCCTTCGCCGATCACCGCGTGCCCGGGCGGCCAGGCCACGCTCTCCATCACGACATCCGCCGCGGGCCCATTCACGTGCCGGTGGAGAAAGAACACTGTTCCGATCGACCTTGCCGTCAATCCAACGGCGGAGAGGGCGACCCTCACAATCCCTGCCGTCTCCGCGGCGGACGTCGCGTCCTACGACTGCGTTGTCACGAACGCGTGCGGTACCGCGACCAGCACCCCGGCGATGCTCACGCTCTGCACGGCGGATGCAAACTGCGATGGAGAGGTCTCACCCACCGACATCGCCGTTTTCATCAACGCATGGTTCACTAGCATTCAGAACGGCACGCCGCCTCCCGCTCCAGGTGACTTTGACGGCAACGGCGTCGTCGAACCAGCCGACATCGGCGGCTTCATCGGAGCCTGGTTCGCGGCCGTGAGCAACGGCTGCTAAACCCCAGGTCCCCATTCCCGCGGCGGCAGAGCACACGACTCTGTGGGGTGGTTGAAGAACGTCTGATATGGGCCGGCGCAGGAGTTGTTTCGCCAGGATTCGGAGTTGTTCCGGGCGGGTTTGGAGGGATGAGGGGCGGAGATGCTGGCGAGCCGGAGTTTGGGGGAGTGGGCTGAGGGAAGACCCGGAACCCCCGCCGTTTGGCCGCCCACACCCCAGCCGGCGGGGAATTCTACATGGACCCGCGACGGGGCACAGCGCGCTGCGGCCGGGTGTCACGGGGCGCTGCTGGCCGCGCCAGGCCGCTCCGCCGACTGGGGTGGGGGGGGAGTGGACTCGGGCCCGATGGCCCATCCCGGCACCTAGCATTTCGAGATGCACCCCTTAGTCCAATGTTCATTCCTGTCGTCCATGTCGCCGGTTGAGCACCTAGTTCAGTTGGTCTTGAAGCACGGCGAGAGGATGGACTCCCGACAAGGGGAACTCTGGTTCCGAGGTCATGCTTGCTCCGATTGGGCATTGCTGCCAAAGGTCTTCCGTGCGGAGGTGCGGCTGGGTCGGTCTGCGGACTACGAGTCCGACATGTGCTGGAGGTTTAAGCTGGCCGCTCCGCCGCGGCATGCAAACTGTCCGTCGGTCGGTGATCACGGAAGCTGGCTCAGCCTGATGCAGCACTATGGATTGCCGACGAGGTTGCTGGATTGGACTGGTTCGTTGCTCACGGCGATGTATTTCGCTGTGGAGGATTGCAGTCACGACGACAAGGACGGGGCGATCTGGTTGTTGTCACCCGGGAAGCTGAATGAGTCAATGTCGGGGCAAGCCGGACGGGTTAGGATGATGCACGACACCGATGTGGATAAACTCTTGGGGGACGCTTTTAACTATAAGAATAATTCAGAGGTTGTATACCCAGTACTTCCAACCGAGTGCGATGCCCGGATGATGATGCAGTTGAGCCGATTTACGCTTCATGGCTCGGCATCCAAGCTGTGCGAACGACCTGATGCAGGTGACTTCGTTGCTCAAATCATTATCCCTCACGAAATGAAAGCTGGCTTGCGAGAACTGGCGACCATGCTCGGTGCAAGGGCAAGCGTCCTTTTCCCAGACCTAGGGGCTCTCGCTCGAGAGCTGGCAGTTAGCATGAATCCGATTGCTCCACTCGACCGTGCGGCTGCGACCAAACCAACGAAGGCAGCGATTGCGGCGGTTCCGAGCGAGAATGGTGTGGTTCGTGATGCGGGCGGCGGATGAGCGTCTGGGTAGGTACCAACCAGAGGGCATGCGGTCCAATGTCGGCCAGGCCCTCGGGGGGTGGGGGGGTTGGGGGGCACGGTGCACCTCCGCATCACCCGTATGCTGCCGCCACGATGACCGCCTCTGCCGCTCCGCCGCCGCCGCCCGGTGTCTCCCCGTACCAGCGCTGCGCGAAGTGCAAGTACCCCCTCAGGGGCCTCGCCCCCGACGCCCCCTGCCCCGAGTGCGGATCCACGGAGCGGGAAAGCCCCGTGTCGCGCCCGCCTCCGCGGTGGCTCTGGCTCTGGGCTCTGCCGGTAGCCACCCTCGTGGCGGGCTGCGCAGTCGCGTACTTCTTTTTCCCGCACCCGTTTCTTCCCGCCGTGCTCGCCATCGCCAACGCGCTCGTGACCGTCGCGACGGTGATCATCGCCCGGCCATCGTGCGACAAGATCGCCCTCGCGGTGGCCGCCGTGGGTGCGGCGAGCGCAACGTTCCTTGCCGTTGGCTTCGCCATGGGTGCGAGATTCGCCGGTTGGTGAACTGCGAGCCTCTGTTCGATCTCGCCCGTATGCTGCCGCCACGATGACCGACACCGCCGCTCCGCCCCCGCCGCCCGGTGTCTCCTCGCACCAGCGCTGCGCGAAGTGCAAGTACCCCCTCAGGGGCCTCGCCCCCGATGCCCCCTGCCCCGAGTGCGGATCCACGGAGCGGGAAAGCCCCGTGTCGCGCCCGCCCCCGCGCTGGCTCTGGCTCTGGGCCCTGCCAATGGTCGTTTTCGTGACGGGGTTTGCGGTTCAGTATTTCGGCAAGGGCGAGCGCTGGGGCATGCTCATTCCCCCCGTCTTCGCCGTCGGCAGCATGCTCGTGACCGCCGGGACCGCGGTCCTCACGCGGTCGTTTCGTGAGAAGGGGATCATTCTGGCGACCGCCCTGGGCACTGGGGGCGTGACGTTCGTTGCCGGCTACTTCGCCTTGGCCGCGAGATTCGTCGGCTGGTGAGCGGCGAGCCTCAGTGCCAGCGCTCGGTGAACGTGCACATCGCCGTGTAACCAACCAGGGAGACCGCAATCAGCGTCATCACCCCCACGCCGGTGGCGGCCGCCAGGGCGTCCGCCGCGCGGCGGGTCGTCCGCGTGGCGATCGTGATGATCAGGGTCAGCGTCAGGTTGAAGAAGAGGAACGCGATCGGGGCTCCGAGCGCCAGCGTCGCCGCGTGCCTCCAGTCCGCGGCGGCCGTGATCATCATGTACGCGGCCACGCACCCCGCGATGCCAGAGGCGATCGGGAGCGTCCAGAGGGCGAGCCAGCGCGGCGCCGCCCGATGACCGGGGAGGTCTTCCCCGCCCGCGCCGGACCCCCGCGGCGCCGTTCCGCACTCCGGACACGCCCAGCCGCGGTCAAGGCCGCGGAGGTCGTACCCGCATCGCCGGCACCGGAAGGCATCCCTGCCCTCGCCCCACCGCCGCATCCACACCGTCGCGGCGATCGCCGCGCCCAGCGGGATCCACGTGGGGCAGTACAGCGTCATGGTCTGGAAGTCGCTGGGGCCGAGAATGGATGGGGAACACCGCCACTCGAACTTCGGCCACCAGAGATTGCCGGGTGGTGGCCCCCAGTAGTCAAGCGACGAGCGGAGAGCACCGCTTGGCCATGGACCGAACTGCCGAACGGGACGCGGTCCGTCGGCCAGGATTCCGACCGAGATGCTCCCACGCTCGAACCCCGCGCCGACACGAAGAGGGAGGCGTCCGGGCAGATACGGATACCAGGAACACACCAGGGGAAAACTGATGCACGAAACAACCAACGTAACCGCGAGGACGACGTACATGAGCCACAGACGCCGACCGCTGTTGCCAGCCATGCAGTGAGGCTAGCAATATTCGGATGTCCGACATGTATCAAGATGGTCACAACGTGATCGACGGACTCTTACCTGCGGGCTTTGAGGTGTGGGTCGGGTGTGGTGGCTCTGGTACCCTCGGCCGCGGTCGCCCCGCACTCCGGGCACTCGCGGCCGTGGCCGAAGCCGCGAAGGTCGTACCCGCATCGCTGGCAGAGATGATCCTCAGTGGCGGCATGCCGCCGATACGTCCACACCGCCATGCCGATCGCGCCGCACAGCGGGATCCACACCGGGCACGCCAGCATGCCGGTGCATCGGACGGTGTTCACCGCGACGATCGGCCACCACGCCACACCCGATCGATTCAGACCCGCGGCCGTCGAATGAATGTAACCCATGCACCCGCGTGGGGGACTCCTCCAATCGCTCTCCACCACGAAGCACCCGCGGCAGACCCCGACACTGACAAGAACCGGCGAGGTCACTCGCAGCGGGCTCCAGAAGCACTCCAGGAACAGGCCGGCATAGGACACGGCCGCGACCGCCGCCAACGCGGCATACATCCGTCGCACCCTTCGCCCGCCGATCCGAGCCATGCAAGAAGGCTAGGGCACGCGGCGTCGCCACCCTGGCGGCGCTGCTGGGCTTGGCGTGGATGACCGCACGCGGCTGACCTCGCGTTCGACCCCGCCCGCGCTCCCCGTGCACCCGCCCGCGGCTACATGAGGCCATGCGGCGGTCGGTGTACGGTATTCTCTCCGCATGATTCCGGACGCCGGCAACATCCGCCAGATCACCGCCGAACACCTCGCCGGCCTGGTGTCGGCTGGTGTGCGCGAGCGCCTGGTGCTCCGCTTCAAGCCGCAGCCATACGAGCCGAACGACAAGGGAGACCGCGAGTGGTGCCGAGATCTCTCTGCCTTTGCGAACACCGAGGGCGGCTGCATCATCATCGGCGTTGCCGAGAAGGACGGGCAGGCGAGCGAGTGCGAAGGGATCGAGAACGCCGGAGTCGACGCACTGCTCGCTCGACTGACCCAGTGCGCCGAGTCGAGCATCCACCCGCGTGTGTCACTCCGGCACGCGGTCGTTTCACTGCCCAGCGGAAGAGTGGTCCTGCTCCTGGCGACCGAGAAGAGCAGGGCGGCCCCTCATATGTGCCACGCCGGCGAGGACATGCGGTTCTACAAGCGAACGGGCGCCGGCGCGGAGGCCATGGACGACCGGGAAGTGCGGCGCGCGTGCATGGAAACACACGAAGCCGAAGAGCGCGCGAGGCCCAGTCTCGCCGCCAGGTTGGTCCCGGTTGTGCGGCGGTCGATGCTCGTGTTCGTCCTTGTTTTTCTGTTGGCGTACGCCGTGTGTGGCTATGTGCTCGTTGCCAATCCGCTGCTCGGCGAGCACGACGCGTTTAGGTACCACCCGTCTGACGTCGTAAGTCTCGGTGCCGAGATGGCGGCGCATTATGAACTCATTCGGCTTGACGACGGCAGCATCGCCGTGGGCCGGTGTGTTGATGCAAACGATCCGGATGACCAGTCGCCCGCTGGAGTCCTTCTTGGCACTGCAATGATCGAACTGGACGTGACCAGTTCCGGGTATCCAGAGAAAACCACCCGAGAGTGGTCCCTGACGGTGACGGACATTGAACCGACCGAGTCGGGCCCGCCCGCGACATCGGCAGTCGCGTGGAGAGCGGCCGTCGCGGAGGGCATATCCAACGCGGGCTACAGCATCCCGCCGGTGCCACCAGAGCTCCTGGCAGGAGGTGCCCATGCGCAGACGTTCGACCTGTATCAGTACGGTCACAACGCGATTGTTCGCGTGTGGTACTCGCGCTGGTGGCTCTGGGCGTGCATCCTGAGCGCGGCCGCGATCACCGGTGTGGTGAGCCGTGGCTGGTTCAAGAGGGCGATTCATGGGCGGGGGATGTGTCGCATGTGCGGCTACGACCGTGGGGGACTGTCGCTGTCTACACCATGCCCGGAGTGCGGAGCCCCGGCTTCGGCTGGGCCGGTAGATTGACGAACGCCCCGCAAACAACAACCCTCTTGAACATCCCTCCCGCTCTGGTACCGTGACTCATACGTCCACACCTGCCAGAGAGAGAGAGGGATCCCGTGACCATCCCCGCCTACCCCGTCCGCCCCGGCACCGTCGCCGCCGCGATCCTCTCCATCGCGCTCCTCGCCCCCGCTGCCCCGGCGCAGCAGTGGACCGTGACCAACCTCCAGCCCGCCTCCGCATCCTCTTCGGGCGCCTTTGGTGTCAGCGCGGCCGAGCAGGTCGGCCGGGCCCGCGTCGGCGGGGTGGCCGGTGCGCTCCATGCCAGCGCCTGGTCCGGCTCTGCGCTCACCTGGCTCGATCTGCACCCCGCGCTCCCCGCCGCCATCTCATCGACCTGTTACGCCACCAACGGCGCGCAGCAGGTGGGCGTCGTCTTCCTCGACACCGGCCTTCCCCACGCCGGGCTCTGGACCGGCACCGCCGCGTCTTGGATCGACCTCAACCCCGCCGGCGCCACCGACTCCGCCGCGTACGCCGTGAGCCCCACCTCCGAAGTGCCCATCATGCAGCAGGCGGGCTTCGCGATCATCGCGGGCGTCACCCGCGCGGGCACCTGGTCCGGCTCCGCGGCGACCTGGGTTGATCTGCACCCCGCCGGCGCGGCCTCGTCCTACGTCTACGCCACCACCGGCTCCCAGCAGTCCGGCTACGCCCGCATAGGCAACGAGGACCACGCGTGCATGTGGACCGGTACACCCGAGTCGTGGGTCGACCTCAACCCCGCGGGGTCGACCGGCTCGGGCATCTCCGCCGCGAGCGGCAACCAGCAGGCGGGCTTCGCGACCATCGGCGGCGTGCGCCGCGCCGGCCTCTGGACCGGCACCGCGGCGTCATGGGTGGACCTGCACCCCATTGGCGGCGGGGGAGGTGAGGGGGCGACCGAGTCGCAGGCCTACGCCACCAACGGTGTGCAGCAGGCCGGTCACGCCACGCTCGGCGGCAACCGCCACGCCTGCGTGTGGAGCGGCTCCGCCGCCACGTGGGTCGACCTGCACGCCTACCTCCCCGCGACGTTCCGCTCCTCCGACGCCCGCGGCATCTGGACCGAGGGATCGACGACCTACATCGCGGGCTTTGGCTACAACACGCTAACGAGCCGCGATGAGGCCCTGCTCTGGGTTTCGATCTGCCAAGGCTGTCCCGGCGACTACGACTGCGACGGCGAGGTCGCCCCGGCGGACATCGGCGCGTTCATCAACGTCTGGTTCACCAGCGTGCAGAACGGCACCCTCGAGGGCGACTTTGACCACAGCGGCGCGGTGGACCCAGTGGACATCGCGACGTTCATCGGCGTCTGGTTCGCGGGCGTCTCGAACGGGTGCTGAGGCCCTGAGTCCGAGAATTGCCCAGTTTTCCAGCTCCGGGTGAAGATGAGGGTTGGGCCGATGCCCCGAACGGGTCATTCGGACGCCCTTCAACCACCCTGTGCGGAGATAGGCAAGGTCGCCGCGCCACCGCACAAATGCACGTGGAGAATGCATCAAACCGATGAGCCAGCCGTTGACCCGCCACACCCTTGGCAGTAGGGTGAGTGGTCCCGGGGATACTGGCAATGGGGCCTTTTTCATGCGTTTGTTTGTGCTCGCACGAACCATCCTGTTCGGCGCCGCGTTGTGGTGCGTCGAGGCGGCCTTCGCCGGGCCGCCGGAGGGGTGTCGTGTCGGCGCGGGGCTCCAGCAGGTCAACGACTTCGGGTATGACAACGCGTTCGTCGATGTCGTGAAGCAGTCCCGCCCCTTCGGTTCCCCCGGCACGCCCTGGGACGAGTCGAGCCCGCTCGATGCCAACGGCTGGCCGATCGGCGACTGCGGCGTCGTCCTCATGAGCGGCGTCGATGGCCAGCCCGGCTTTGGCGGGACCTACCGCATCTCCTTCGAGTGCGTGACGACGCCCACGATCTCGACCGTCGTGTGCCCCGGCACCATCCACGATGTCGTCCGCAACCCGGCCACCGGCGTCGTCACCGCGCTGCTCGACTACCCGGAGGCTACCGCCAGCAGCCTCAACCTCGCGTTCACCGGCACCGTCAACGGCATCCGCAACCTCCGCGTCATCCGCCCGGGCTACTCCGACACGGCCGTATTCACGACGCCGTTCCTGAATCACATCCAGCGTTTCCGGACACTGCGGTTCATGGACTGGACACGCACCAACGGCGACCCTGAGAGGCTCTGGTCCGATCGTGCGACAACCTCGTCGGTCTCCTACGCCGGCGACGAAGGCGTCCCGTGGGAGGTCTGCATCGACCTGTGCAACCGCGTCGGGGCGGACCTGTGGGTCAACATCCCGCACATGGCCGACGACGAGTACGTGACCGAGCTCGCGGCGCTGATCCAGAATCGGCTCCAGCCGCAGCTCAAGGTTTACGTCGAGTACAGCAACGAAGTGTGGAACTACGGGCTCCCGCAGGCGGTGTGGAACCTGGAGCAGGCCGTCCGCGAGGGAACCTCGGGCGTCGCGCCCTACGGCTACGACGGGCTTACCGATGAGCAGGTCTGGTCGTGGCGTCGCGTCGCCTTCCGCCTCAAGCAGATCTCGGATGACTTCCGCGAAGTCTTCGGCCCCGATCAGATGATGAGCCGCATCCGCCCCGTTTACGCCGCCCAGATCAGTTTCATCGGCCAGCACGACACCGGCCTCAGTTTCATCGAAGACAACTACGGTCCGCCGTCGAACTATTTCTATGCCATCGCCGGCGCGCCCTATTTCGGCCCTGACAATGCCGTGGTCCCGCACACCCCGTCGGGCACCATCGCCGACCAGGCCGATGCGCTCCTGACCGCGATGGCCAAGAGCGCCTCCTACTGGGCCCAGTCCCGCGAGATGCGGGTGCTCTCGACCCTCGCCTCGTTCCACCGCCTCCGCCTGCTGGCGTACGAAGGCGGCCCGGACACCGTCGGCCCCGACTACATCCAGGCCAAGCGAGCGGCGTCCTACAGCCCGCGCATGCAGACCATCTGCGAGGACTACCTCAACGACTGGGCCCGCGCCGGCGGCGGCCTCTTCATGTGGTACGTCGCGGGCGCCGGTACCTGGCAGTCGCAGAACGGCACGTTCACCATGGTCGAGGCGATCTCCGACACCAGCAACCCGAAACTCGACGCCATCTCCTCGATCCTCGCGGCGAGCCCGCCCTCGCCCACCGTCGGCAAGGTGATCCCCGGTGAGATCGACGCCCGCTTCCACGCGTACCACCTCCCGGCGGCGATCGAAGAACCTTTCCTTGGCTCGCTCGCGATCAACCAGGAGTACTACTTCCCCGTCCGCGCCGGCCAGTCCGGAATCTACCCCATCCGCCTCATGATGGGCTCCGACCAGACGCCCTCGTCGATCCAGGTCTCCACCGGGCCGGGCCAGGTCGCCGTGCTGTGGGCGCCCTTCACCGGCTCCAGCACCATCTTCGCCCCGACCGCGACCGCCAACCTCGCGCTTACCGCGGGCCCCGGCGCCATCCGCCTGCGCATCCTCAATAACTATGCCTACAACGTTCAGAGCCTCCTCGTCGAGGCCCCGTGCCTGACGCTGACCTTGGAGCCTGCCTCGGTCGCCGGCTGCCGGACGCAGGACGCGGTCTTCGCCGTCGCCGCCTCCGGGGCTGGACCCATCTCCTACCGCTGGCAGCGCGACGGCGCCCCGCTCCTCGACGGCGCCACCGGCATCGGCTCTGTGATCACCGGCGCCTCCTCGCCGACTCTCCGGATCCTCCACCCCCGGCCCGGCGATCGCGGCGAGTACCGGTGCGTCGTCACCGGCTCGTGCGGCTCTGTTCCCAGTTCCGCCGCGAGCCTGTCCCTCTGCGAGGCCGACATCAACTGCGACGGCGTGGTCGACCCCTCGGATGTGGCCGGTTTCGTGGCGATCTGGGCCGCGAGCCTCGCGAACTACAACCCCGATGCCGACTTCGACGCCGACGGCCAGATCTCGCCATCCGACATCGCGGCGTATATCAGCGTGTGGCTCCAATCGGTCGTCACGCCCTGCTGAATCCCGTCGGCCAGGGCATGTCGTGGGGCGGGGTGATGTGTCCGCGGGTAAGATGAGTCCCCATGCGTCTCCCCGCCGAGATCGTCGGACGACTCCGCCGCCGCCTCGAGGGCGCCGCCGTCTGTGTCACCGGCGGCGCCGGATTCATCGGCGGCCACCTCCTGGATGCCCTCCTTTCGGTCGGCGCCACGGTGACCGTCCTCGACGACCTCTCCAACTCGACCGCGGAGCACGTCGCCGAACTCATCGACCTCGACCCCGACCGCGTCCGCTTCGTCCACGGCTCGGTGCTCGACGATGAAGCCGTGGAGGAAGCCCTCGCCGGCGGCGCCGGGCGAACAGCCGCCGCCGTGGTGTTCCACCTCGCCGCGGTCGGGTCCGTGCAGAAGTCAATCGAGAACCCCCAGCGGGCCTGGAGCGTCAATGCTACGGGCACCGTGCGTGTCCTCGAGGCCGCTCGCCGCCTCGGTGTCCGGCGATTTGTGAACGCCGCCTCCAGCTCCGCGTACGGCGGCGTCGCCTCGGACGCCCCCGCCAACGAGCGGCCCCACGCCCGTACCGAGCACGAGTCCCCTTCGCCTCTCTCCCCGTACGCGGCCAGCAAGGTCGCCGCGGAGACCGCCGTGCAGGCGTGGTCGAGGTCGTTTGGTCTCTCCGGCGTCAGCCTTCGGTACTTTAATATCTTCGGGCCGCGCCAGCCCAGCGATTCCGGGTACGCCGCCGTCATCCCGGCGTTCGCCAGGCGGCTGCTCGCCGGCGAGCCGGTCAGCATCCAGGGCGACGGCGCCCAGTCCCGCGACTTCACTTATGTCGCCAACGCCGTCCTCGCCACACTCCTGGCCGGAGCCAGTGAGCGGGAGTTCCACGGCGAGGTCGTCAACATCGGCACCGCCACTCGCACCACCGTGCTCGAACTGGCGAGGAAGATGGCCGAGCTCTGCGGCGTGCCCCACCTCGAACCCCGCTTTGAGGCGGCGAGGACCGGCGACGTCCGCCATTCGCTGGCCGATGTCTCCCGCGCCCGAGACCTGCTCGGCTACGAGCCCGCGGTCGGGTTCGCCGAGGGTCTGGGCGAGACAGTCGCATGGTACCGCTCCGTCTTTGCGGGTGCCTCCGACGCGTAGCTTCTCCCGTCGTGCCCCCGCCGTATCCCCCCAGTATCATGGTCCCATGCGCTGGACCCTCGACACCATCGGCGGCCTCTATCAACTGTTGCGGCTTGCCGTGATGACCCGATTCGACTTCCGGGGTGACTACTGGACTTGGCGGCTCCAGACCGCCTTCGGGAAGGGGTATCCGGCCACGAGAGCCGAAACGATCAAGGCAGTACTCGACTACGCTCGCTGGGTCCACCGGATGCGGCGGGATTCGATCTAGGTCCTCAGGAGTGTCACCAATGGCCGGTGAAAACGGAAAAACCAGCGGATTCGGCATGTTTGTCGGCGGACTTGTCGTGGGGATTATCGTCGGCGGCCTCGCCGGTGCCTACCTCCCGACCGTGCTGTCGACCCCGACCACGCTCCCGGAGGCCAACCCCTCGACTGCTCGGGGCGCCGGCCACGACGCCGAACAGGCCCGGGCAAAGGCCGAGCAGGAGGCGAGACTCAAGGCACTTGAAGAAGAAGCGATGAAGAAACTTGAGGAGGCCAAGAAGGCCGATCCCACCGGCCACGAGACCCCGCCGGCCCCGCCCACCGGCTCGCCACCGCCCCCCAGGCCCTAGGCCCATGCCTCCTCCAGCCCAGAGCGTCATCGAACCGAAACCGGGCGATCGCCTCGGTCTCTTGGTGCGCCAGCACGCCGAAACCGCGCGCCTGATGGGCGTCGACTTTGTGCCCGCCTACCGCCGGTCCCCCGCGGCAGTCGCCGCGACACCCGCCGTGGCGCCCGAGCCGGCCACGGTCCAGCCCGCCGCCGCTCCCCAGGCTCCGGTACCCGCCACGTCGCCGCCGCCCGTTGCGACAGCCACAACCGCGGCGTCCCGCCGCGACCGCGCCGACAACCAGCGCCGCCTTGACGAGCTGCGCGAGCGTTACGAGCGCGAAGCGCCGCATAAGCAGTTTGTGACCGCATTTACAAAGATCGTCTTCGGGGAAGGCGACGCCGCCGCCCGTCTCATGTTCATCGGCGAGGCCCCCGGCGCGGAAGAGGACAAAACCGGCCGGCCCTTCGTCGGCCGGGCTGGCCAGTTGCTCGACAAGATGATCGAGGCCATGGGCCTTCGCCGCGAGGATGTCTACATCGCCAACGTGCTCAAGACCCGCCCCCCGAACAACGCCACGCCCACCACCGAGGAGTGCGCCAAGTGCGCGCCGTTCCTCTTCCAGCAGGTCGAGATCATCCGCCCGGAGGTCATCGTGACCCTCGGACTCCCGGCGACACGGACCGTGCTGAACTCCGATGAGACGATGAGCCGGCTTCGTGGCCGGTGGGGGGCATTCCGGCTCAGCCGATCCGGCTTGCCCGGGCTTGATCCCGCGGCAGCCATCCCGGTCATGCCCACGTACCACCCGGCGTTCCTGCTCCGGTCCTACACCCGGGAAAACCGCGAAAAAGTCTGGTCCGATCTGCAGCAGGCCCGGGATCGGCTCGGCCAGAATCCCAACTAGGGGAGGCAACCCCCCTCCCAGGCGTCCCAGAGAAAATCTGGGAAGACTCGGAACCTTCGGACAGCCGCCGGAGAATAACTCCATGACCGCGGGCGACCCCTTGCCCAGGTTTCCATCCAGACCCCCACGAGACCCGGCGCCTGGCTTCGTGCTTGGCGCTGGGTTTGTTTTTGGACCCTGATCTAGTGCTTGGCCGGCGCCTCGCCACCATCGGCGCGGCCAAAGTTCAGCACCGTGTCAGGCGGAAGCCGGCGCACCCGAGTCGCCTCAAATCGAGTCCGCGGCGTGTAGGTGACCACAAACGTCACCTCCACGACGTCACCCACCGCGACGTCAGCGACCGACACCCCCGACCCAAGCGGGAACGGCATGACCATCGACGACATCCCGAGTTTCCCCGTCCGCCCGACAAACTCGGGGATCGCCTCGTGGTGCACCTCGAACTCGCTGTCCGCGACGCCCGCGACCGGGAGCGACTCCACTCGTCCGCGGACCACATAGGTCCGGGCATCCGAGGCGTCCTTGGCAGCCGGCGCTGGAGCCGGCTGCTTCTCGCAGCCCGACAGCATCCCCCCGGCAAGCAGCAGGCACGTACACAACCGTCCCACGGCCCGCCCGAGGAACTGGCTTCGATTCTCACTCATGATGTACCCCCGAAACGAACGCGCCGCGTATCCGTCAGGCCGGCTGGACTTCCATGTAGTCCTTGACCGCCGCGAAATCGGAGGCGAGATCGGGCGTGTAGGTCATCGTCCACTGGGCGCCCTTGGTCACCCGGGCAATCTTGCCGCAGGTAGCCCGCTTGACCCAGTCGCGATTGCCGCGGTTGTAGATCACCATGTCCTGCCGGCGCGTCCGCTGCGCCTTGCGCAGGCCGCGAGAGATCGCCGGGTCCTTCCGCATGAGCCGCAGCAGCGTCTGCTCGCGGTCGACGACGCGCGGAGCCTTGGTGATCGTGCAGCGGATGGACTGGCCGGTCTTGAGTTGGGTCATGGCAGAACCTCAGAATCGCAAAGGGCCGAAGGATAGGCGGGCGGTTTCACTCGGAACAGTCTCGGCGGTTGATGGCGCCCCGTCGCCGCCCGAATCCGCCCGGATTGTGCGTCGCCGCGGCGTCGGTGCCCCGCGCCCACCCTACCATCGCGAACCATGAGCGAAACTGCACCCAACGGCGGCCAAGGTGCCCAGCCGGTGTTCAACCCTTCCGCACCCCATCAGAACCAGCCCAAACTGCGGGCGGTCCGGGCTTTCGGTGTTCAGGCCGAGGAGCAGGGGACCGGCCGGAAGATCCCGATGATGGGCGTTTCAGACGCCAGACAGATCTCGGACAAAGTTGTCTTTACGACCCCCGGCGCCCAACTCATCCTTCCCAAAATGGATGGGGCGCACACCCTTGATCAGATTGTTGCTGAGGTTGGCCAGGGCCTGACCCGACCCATTGTGGAGCAACTGGTCGCCCAGTTGGACGATGCCGGGCTGCTCGACGGCCCCGTCTTTGAGGGGATGCTCAAGACGATGCGGGAGGAGTACGACGGCCTCTCCGTGCTTCCCCCAGCAACAACCGCCGCGTTCGCGGATGCGCTGGTGATGCAGAGCGTCGGGAAGGACGCAACCGAGGCCGACAAGACAGAGCAAGGGCCCCGGCTGCTCCGGCAGGCCCTTGATCAGTTCATCGCGACGGCCCTCAAGGACGCCGCGAATCCCAGCTTTGAGTCGCTGCCGAAGGCGATTGTGGCGCCCCACCTTGATTACCCGCGAGGCTGGTTCAACTACGGGGCGGTCTACGGACGGCTCCGGGTGGTCGACCGCCCCGACCGGGTCGTGATCCTCGGCACCAACCACTTTGGCCTGAGCACGGGGGTGACGGCCTGCGACAAGGGCTTCTCGACGCCCCTCGGGACCTGCGAACTCGATGAACCGCTGCTGAAGGCCCTGGTCTCTCGACTCGGCGACGGCCTCCTGGCCAACCGTTACGACCATGAACGCGAGCATTCGATCGAGTTGCATGTGCCGTGGATCCAGCATGTCTTTGGCGGTGGCGGGCCCGGTGGAGAGGGAGGGGCTGGGGAATATCCCACGGTGCTGGGGGTGCTGGTCCACGATCCGGCTGTTAACAATGGTGAGTCCTACGACGGGAATGGAATCGCCGTGCAGCCATTCGCAGAGGCCCTGCGGGCGGCGATCGCGGAACTCCCAGGGAAAACCCTCATCGTCTCGTCGGCCGACCTGAGCCACGTTGGCCCTGGTTTCGGGGACCAGGTCGCACTGGCCGGCGAGGCCAAGGAGGCCGTCGACTTCCGCAACAAGGTCGTGGCGCACGACCGCGAGATGCTCGACCTGGTTGTCAAGAAGAAGCCCGGTGACCTCATCTCCGCCATGGCGTGGCAGCAGAATCCCACCCGATGGTGCTCCACGGGGAACCTCGTCGCCACTCTCCTGACGGTCGCGCCGGAACGCGTGGACCTGCTGAACTACGGCGGGGCCATGGACCAGCAGGGGATGCAGATGGTGACCAGCGCCGCGATTGCAATGTACTAGCTGCCGCGGCCGAGGAGGTTTGCGATGACCTTCGCGGAGGTGGCCACGCTTGCCATGGTGCCCCTCGGCGCCGCCGTCGCGCTCGGGGGGAGTTGGGTGTTGTGGAAGAAGAGACTGGGCCCCCGGGGTGCGGCGTGCTCCGAGCCGACCCGCCTGAGCCTCGGTGTCGTGGGCCTGTTGCTTGGATACCAGTTGGTCGTCTGGGGGCTGGCGCCATTCGTCACCACGCCGGTCGCGATCCCCGTGGAGTACTGGGGTTGGGTGGTCGGAATCGCGCTCGTGTGGGTCACGGGCTCGCTCTGGCTTGAGGCGGTTGACCGGCGGCGGGGTTGACGCGGCGGCCTCGGGATGGTCGAATGCGGCCCCTGCCGACCGCCGGCGGGCCGTCACCGGTGTGTCACGGCCGCTCGCGGCGGCGAAACCCGGCCCCCGGCGGGCACGTATCAAGCCTGTGTGCACGGGCCTAGCGTGTGGTGCGGGGAACCGGGGGCGGGGTTCACGCGGCCGGCCAAGCCTTCGGTGGCAAGCGGGTGACGCCGGTGGCGCGTGCGTGGCTTCGGAGGGATTGCGGGGCGGGGATGGGAACGGGCGGTGGAGGGGTTGAGGGCCCGACCGATGGCGGCATCAAACGTCTGCTGGGGTATTGAACTCGGCGCGGGCGCGCTCAAGGCGCTCAAGCTGTTGCGCGTGGGCGACGGGGTGGAGGTCCAGGAGTGGGTGGAGATCCCGCACAAACGGGTGCTCTCGGCGCCGGACCTGGATGTGACCGAGGCCAACCGGCTCGCGATCAGCACGCTGACGAGCCAGCACGACCTGACCGGGGCCACGATCGCCGTAAGCGTGCCCGGCCACTCCGCGTTCGCCCGGTTCGCCAAGCTCCCGCCGGTCGATCCGAAGAAGATCAAGGACATCGTCAAGTTCGAGGCGATGCAGCAGATCCCCTTCCCGCTCGAAGAAGTCGAGTGGGACTACCAGACGTTCGTCAGCAAGGACTCCCCCGACGTCGAGGTGGGCATCTTCGCGATGACACGCGAGCGCGTGATGGAGCGGCTGAGCCTCTGGGCCGAGGCGGGGATCACCCCCGACATCGTGACGCTCAGCCCTGTCGCCGTGTACAACGCGGTCGCCTTCGACCAGGCCTTCAGCGAGAAGACCCCGGGCACCGTCATCCTCGACGTGGGCACGACCAGCACCGACCTGATCGTCGCCGAGCCGGGCCGCATGTGGATCCGCACGTTCCCGATCGGCGGCCACCAGTTCACCGAGGCGCTCGTGAGCGCCTTCAAACTCAGCTACCTCAAGGCCGAGAAACTCAAGCGAGAGGCCGAGGCGAGCAAACACGCCCGGCACGTGTTCCAGGCCATGCGGCCGGTCTTCGGCGACCTCGCCCAGGACGTGCAGCGATCGATCGGCTACTACCAATCGCTCCAGAAGGATGCCAACCTCACTCGCCTGATCGGCCTGGGAAGCACCTTCAGCCTACCCGGCCTGCGGAAGTACCTCAGCCAGCAGCTCCAGATGGAAGTCGTCCGCCTGGAGAACTTCTCCAGGTTGAAACTCGACGATGCCCGCGATATCGAGCTCCAGGCCGCCGCGAGCCGCATGTCGACCTGCTACGGCCTCGCCCTGCAGGGCCTGGGTCTGCAGACGTGCACGGCCAACCTCATGCCTGTGAAGGTCATTCGGGACGCGATGTGGAAGCGAAAGGTCAAGTGGTTCGGCCTCGCCGCGGGCCTCGCGGTGGTGGGCGGCGTCGCGTCGTTCGCCCGCTACTTCATGGACAAGCCGCAGGTCGACAACGCGGGCCGCTCGCAGCAGGTCGAGCAGGTCAAGAACGAGATCCGCGTGCTGAACGCCAAGTGGCAGGAGGCCACCAAGGACGCCAAGGACGATTTCCGCGCCGCCAACGCGGCCAACCTCCTCTCGCGGCGAGAGGTCTACGCCTACCTGCTTGATGACTTCGGGCAGATCATGGTCGACGCTCAGAAGAAGGCGATCGAGGGCGGCGCGAAGGAAGGATCCTCGCAGGCAGTCGGGTTCATCTTCCGCAGGTGGGACACCAACTACGGCGCCGGCCCGGGCGGCGGCGGGGGCATGGATTCGCCGATGGACGAGCGCAGCGGCCGCCGCGGCGGTCGCACGGCTGCGCCGCCTGCGTTCGATCAGCCGGCCGCGGCCCCTTCGCCGCGCATCGGCGTGACGCTCGAGGTCGAGACGACCCAGCCCAACCCGGACCGGTTTGTGCGCACGACCGTGGTGCAGTGGCTCGCCGATCACGCAGACGGCGCCGCGCGGGCGGGGGTGCCCTACACCTACGACGTCGGTTCCATCCTCATGACCAACAAGGGCCAGCGGCAGATCGCCGAGGCCGAGAAGCCCGCGGACGAGGGCGGCACACCCCAGCCTCAGCCGATGGGCGAGCGGCCCCCGGCGGGCCGGATCGGCGGCAAGGGCGCCGGTGGCGGCCAGCCGATAGGAGATGGCGTCGCGCCGTCGCGCCCCGGCGGTTCGGGCACAGTCGGCTCCGCCAACCTGGCCGGCGTTGCGCCGCTCCCCAAGGCCCCGCCGATCGCCGAGCCGGGCTCCACTGTCACCACGTATCAGGTCTACGTCGAGGCCATCCCGCGTGACCCCAACGCCGCGAAGACCGAGGCAAAGACGGAGGCCAACCCATGAACTCGTTCGTCGCCTGGCTCAAGACCAACTGGGTGATCGCGGTGCTCGCGGTCGTCGCCCTGGCGGTGCTCCCCGCGAGCATCTTCGTCTCCTCCGGCATGGACGCCACGCTGCGCGAGACCATGCAGAAAAAGGTGAGCGACGACTTCAACGCCGTCAGCAAGGACAAGCTCGAGTACGCGGTCAAGTCCCCTGTAGTGCCCGGCGAGAGCCTCATCAAGCACTCCGATGCGCCCAACGAGAAGCTGATCCAGTACTTCGCCGAGGCGCGAACGAGAACGTCGGCCGAGGCCGCCGAGGTCTGGTCGACCGCTGTCGAGTTCAACAAGAAGAACCACAGCGTCCTGATCGAGGGCGTCTTCCCGGCGCCGTCGGAACTCGACAAGCAGTCCAAGCCCGTCGAGTTCGCCAAGACGCTGGTGCGGACGATCGCCCCCGCGCTGCTCAAGGCCATCGATGCGGGCATGCCCCCCGACGGCGAGCGGCTCGCGGCGAGACTTAAGGATCAATACGATCGCCTGCACAATGCCCAGCTCGCCACGGCCGGCGGCCAGGAACTCAGCGAGCAGGCGAACAAGAAGATCGTCGACGAACTCGTTCAGCTCCGGCTTGGCGAATATCGCCGGCGGGCCTCCGAGATCCGCGTCTACGCCGACGCGGCCGTCTTCACCGACTTGCCCGCCACCGCCCCGACTTCCGCCCCGTCGCTCCGGCAGGCTTGGGAGTGGCAGGAGCAGATCTGGGCCCTCGAGGACCTCGTCGCGGCGATCGCCTCTGTCAACGACTCGGGGCGCGGGGCCACATCGGGCGTGCCCGGTTCCGTCATCAAGCGCATCATCAAGGCCACGGTCGGCCCTGTGGTCTCCGCCCAGGGCGGCGGCGATCCATCATTCCCCGGGGCCAGCGCCGCGCCGAAGTCCGACGGCATCACCAGCCTTCTCGTCCCCGATTTCGGCCAGTCGATCACCGGCCGGACCTCCGGCGTGGGTTCGGGCAACATGCTCTACGACGTGCGGTTCATCACGCTCAACGTTGTGACCTCGACGCGGCGCCTGCCGCAGTTCATCGATGCGCTGGCACAGACCAACTTCGCCGCCGTTGTCGGCTGCGAACTTAGAAGCGTCGATACCCACGCGGACCTCGAGCAGGGCTTCTACTACGGCGATGAGCATGTCGTCGAGGCCTCGCTCAAGATCGAGACCGTCTGGTTCCGCGACTGGACAACCGTGAACATGCCCGAGGAGATCCGCGTCGAGCGCACCGGCGTTTCCGCGGCCGACGCCACGATCTCGGCGCCGGTCGCTCCCCCGCCTCGGGCCGCGCCGCCCCCGCCCGATGAGGGCGGCGGCAAACGGGGCGGCCGGCGGGCTATCGACCTGCCGGACTGAGTCGACGTGGCGGGCCCGTCCCGACCTGGGGTGGGTGAGACGAGAACGAACGAATACGCCTGCCGCGGACGCGGCGGGAAACGAGGCGGATCATGGCACTCAAAGGCATCAACTCATTCGAGCAGCACGTCGAGAAGATCTTCGTCGCCGTGATCGGCGCCGCGGTGCTGGGCATCGTTGCCTGGCAGTTCGTCGGCCCGAAGAACACGGTGAAGGTCGGGCCCAAGGACCTCTCGTATGACCTGGCCTACCCGGAGATCGAGCGCAAGGCGCGCGAGGTCCAGGGGAAGATGCAGCAGACCGAGGTCAATCCCCCCGCGGTTCCCGCCGTCGAGCAGTTCGCCGCGTTCACCACGAAGTACAGGGCGCCGGTCGCCGTCCAGCCGCGGCTGGCTTGGGGCGGCGATGTCCGCGGCGCCCGGATCGAAGATGCGCCGACGACCGGGATCGGCGAGGGCCAGAGCGTCGCGCTGACCATCCCCGCCCCCGCGTCGCCGGTGGCGATGGTCTACATGGCCACCATCAGCCCGGGCGAGGCGACCGAGGCTCCGGAGCTGAAGAAGTACCTTCCGGCCGAACTGCCGTACGACAAGGCCGGCGTCTCCGTCGAGGCGACCTTCAGCGGCGTCGCGCTGCGCAAGGCGCTCGAGGCCGATCCGGACGGACCCGGCCCCGCCAAGCCAATCCCCGCATTCTGGTGGACCGGCGACAGCACGCAGATCCTCGGCATCCGACTCGAGCGGTCCGAGCGCCGGGTCGACGGCACGTGGAGCGACCCCGTGGTGGTCCCCGCCATGCCCGGCCGGCTCGACATCCTGGCCGAGATCGCCAAGGAGCCAGTCAACCCGAACTTGCTGCGAGACATGGTGAAGCTCGCGACGGAGTCGTCCACGCAGGTGCGACGGCCGCAGTACTACTCGATCATGTTCGGCGAGGACTGGACCCCCCCGACCGAGGCGGGCAAGGACGCCAAAGCCGGCAATCAGCAGGAGATCACGACCGAGAAGCGGAAGCTCGCCGATGTCGATGGCGCCATCGCTCGCCTGAAGGAGCAGGCCACCAAGGCCAGCGAGCAGAGCAAGAAGGCCATCGAAAAATCGCTTGCCCGCTACGAGGCCGACCGCCAGAAGATCGTCGAGCGCCTGGCCGAACTCGGTGAGCCGGTCGAGGGAGCCACCGCCGCCGCCGTGGCAGAGAAGCCCGAGGTTGTCGATGGCCCGCTGTTGCAGGCCGAGTCGGTGCGGGTCTGGAGCCACGACGTCACCGCCGAGCGCGGCAAGACGTACCGCTATCGCGTCATCCTCGCGCTGAGCAACCCGATCTACGGGCACGGGGCGGGCCTGAAGCCCGAGGAAGAGGAGAAGGCGAAGAATCCGATTGCCCTGAGCACCCCTTCGCCTTGGACCGCCCCCGTCAAGATCCCCGACGACTCGTACTACTTCATCACCAGTGCCCAGGATGGCGGGAATGCGCGGCAACTCGGCGGCGCCCGCGCCGCGGCGGAGCTGTACAAGTTCTTTGGCGGCTACTGGCGCAAGGGAACCATTAGCCTCGAGCCCGGCGATGCCATCGCGGGAACGGTGCGGGTGCCGGATCTTGATCGTCTCCTCGCGACGATCTCCGAGCCGGGTGACCCGAACATCGCCCCGCAGGCTGAGCGGCCTAGTGGCGGACGGCTGGCAGGCGGTGGCACCGCCCGCGGACCCGCAGCGAGTCCCCCGGCGGGTGGGGCGGCAGGGGGGGACAAGTCGGAGCCGATCCGGTTCAAGGAAGTGCCGGTCTCCCGGGATGCGTTCTTGCTGGACGTCGCGGCGATCCCGGCCGAGGGCCGGAACACGACCGGCGTGCAGTTTCAGGCCTACATCCGTGACCGTAATGGCAATATCAGCGTGCGGGTGCCTGATACCGACCGGTCAAGCCCGGAGTACCAGGCCATCTCCCACTCGGCGGCGAAGGGGGAGGAGGTTGTGCGGCCGAAGGAAGAGAAGAAGCCAGTGGTTCCCCAGACCCGGCCGGGGGAACAGCCGAATCCTGCGGGCGGCGGGGGTCGGGGAGGCGGCAAGAGTACGGGCGGCGGTTGAAAAGTGGAGACCCTGCGTGGATTGTGTCGGGAAAAGTCGGGATTATTGGGCAGATATGACCAACCCTTGACACCCGCCGGCACCTGCCTATGCTTCCCCTCGCGTCGCGAAATGACGCAGCCGATCCGGCTCCCGCCGGACCGGGGTCGAAACCGGGAAGATCCCGGCCAAGACAGGCCTCTTTGACAATCGGATACGGACAGGTGTTTGCCTCCGGCCGAATACGGCTCCAAGGGCGGTCGGTATCCCCGCCGCTCGTTGGGCGTCGTGGCCGGAGTGCTGCAAAGAAGAACACCGAATCGAGAGCGTCAAGCGAACAAATATATCGTGCTCATAGATTCGTGGAATCCCGAGGCCGGAAGGCAGCGGGGCGCACGGCTCAACGTCGAACGCGGCGTCGGGTTGATGTGATCAAGCCACGAAGGGCACACGGTGAATGTCTTGGCGTCCAGAGGCGATGAAAGACGTGGGAACCTGCGATAAGCCCAGGGGAGTTGGTAACCGAACTGTGATCCTGGGATCTCTGAATGGGGCAACCCACCCGCAAGGGTATCGTACGCTGAATGCATAGGCGTACGAAGCGAACGTAGCGAAGTGAAACATCTCAGTAGCTACAGGAAAGGAAAGCAAACGCGACTCCGTCAGTAGCGGCGAGCGAACGCGGATCAATCGGCGGAAGAACGAACCGGATGGAATACCGGGCCAAAGAAGGTGAAAGCCCTGTAGTCGGAAGCTGATCAGCCCTCGAGTAAACTCGGGCTCGTGGAACCCGGGTTGAAGATGGGGGGTCCACCCTCCAAGGCTAAGTACTACTGGACGACCGATAGCGAATCAGTAAGGCGACTGAATGATGAAAACCACCGCGATGAGCGGAATGAAAGAGCAGCTGAAACCGTGTGCTTACAAGCGGTCGGAGCCTCCTCGCAAGAGGGGTGACGGCGTGCTTTTTGCATAATGAGCCGGCGAGTTAGTCTGCACGGCGAGCCTAAGGCCCATCGGGCCGGAGGCGGAGCGAAAGCGAGTCTGAAACGGCGTTGAGTCGTGCGGGCTAGACGCGAAACCTTGTGATCTACCGTCGGTCAGACTGAAGGGCGGGTAATGCCGCCTGGAGGGTCGAACTCGTGACCGTTGAAAAGGTCTGGGATGAACTGACGGGAGGACTAAAAGTGTAATCAAACTGGGAGATAGCTCGTTCTCTCCGAAATAACTTTAGGGTTAGCCTCAGGGAGCAGATGTCGGGGGTAGAGCGACTGGATGAAATGATCGGCCTACCCGGCTAGACGTTTCAACCAAACTCCGAATACCGGCATCCAAGTCCTGGGAGATAGACGGCGAGTGACAATATCCGTCGTCAAAAGGAGAAAAATCCAGATCACCAGCTAAGGCCCCTAATCAGTGCTTAGTTCGAAAGGAAGTCAGACTGCAGTGACAGCCAGGATGTTGGCTTAGAAGCAGCCACCATTTAAAGAGTGCGTAATAGCTCACTGGTCGAGGAGTCTGGCGCCGATAATTATCGGGAATAAGCATTGAGCCGAAGCTGTGGGCTCGAAAGAGCGGTAGGAGAGCGTTCTTGTCAGCGGCGAAGCGGTCGGGGAACCGGTCGTGGAGCGATAAGAAGTGAATATGCCGGCTTAAGTAACGATAAAACAGGTGAAAATCCTGTTCGCCGTAAGCCTAAGGTTTCCTGGGGAAGGTAAATCCGCCCAGGGTTAGCCGGGGCCTAAGACGAGGCCGAAAGGCGTAGTCGATGGACATGGGGCTAATATTCCCCAGCCCTCGCAGAGATCAAATCGCGGTGCGGATTCGCAGAGTGCACGGGACTGTCAGACGTCCAGGCCCTTGTGGCCGAAGTGTGCAAAGCGGGTTCCTAGAAAAGCCGCGAGGGCAAAGCGAGGCCCGTACTAAAACTGACACAGGTAGGCGAGGCGAATAGCCTCAGGCGCTCGAGAGAACGGTCGTGAAGGAACTAGGCAAATTAACCCCGTAAGTTCGCGATAAGGGGGGCCTACCCCGCAAGGGGAGGCCGCAGAGAAAAGGCTCTGGGAACTGTTTATCAAAAACACAGCTCTGTGCTAACTCGCAAGAGGATGTATACAGAGTGACGCTTGCCCGATGCCGGAATGTCACGGGAGCGGGTCAGCCGCAAGGCGAAGCTCGCGACTCAAGCACCGGTGAATGGCGGCCGTAACTATGACGGTCCTAAGGTAGCGAAGTTCCTTGTCGGGTAAGTTCCGACGCGCATGAATAGCGTAATCACTGGAGCACTGTCTCCACGACCGACTCGGTGAAATAGTAGTGGCGGTGAAGATGCCGCCTACCCGCAGCAAGACGGAAAGACCCCGTGGACCTTCACTATAGGCATCCATTGGTCACGAGCATACACTGCGTAGCATAGGTGGGAGGCTTTGAAGTCCCTGTTTCGGCGGGGATGGAGCCACCAAGTGAAATACCACCCTGTGCACGTTTGTGACCTAACTTCGATTCCCGTGAATCCGGGCGAAGGACAGTGGGTGTTGGGTAGTTTGACTGGGGCGGTCTCCTCCAAAAAGGTAACGGAGGAGTGCAAAGTTCGGCTCAGCACGGATGGAAACCGTGCCTCGAGTGTAAGAGCACAAGCCGGATTTACTGCGAGACTGACGAGTCGAGCAGTTACGAAAGTAGGCTCTAATGATCCTGCGATCCCGTGTGGAAGGGTCGTAGCTCATCGGATAAAAGGTACCCCGGGGATAACAGGCTGATCGCGCCCGAGCGTCCATAGCGGCGGCGCGGTTTGGCACCTCGATGTCGGCTCATCACATCCTGGGACTGAAGGCGGCCCCAAGGGTTCGGCTGTTCGCCGATTAAAGTGGTACGCGAGCTGGGTTCAGACCGGCGTGAGCCAGGTCGGTCCCTATCTGCTGTGGGCGTTGCAAGTTTGAGAGGAGTCAACCTTAGTACGAGAGGATTGGGTTGGACGTACCCCTGGTGATCCAGTTGGGCCGCTAGGCCCACAGCTGGGTAGCTACGTACGGCAGGGATAACCGCTGAAAGCATCTAAGCGGGAAGCCCCCCTCAAGATGAGACTTGCTTGTCGAAAGACGTGAGACCCCTGGTAGACCACCAGGTTGATAGGCCGCGCGTGTAAGGGCTGTAAGGCCTTCAGCGGAGCGGTACTAACGGTCGAAGGCTTGATCACATCAACCGGACGCCGCGTCCTCTCGCCCCACTCGGGCGACGAGCGACGGGACGGCCCGGACG
Organism: Phycisphaeraceae bacterium; assembly: GCA_019636655.1. Taxonomy (NCBI): domain Bacteria; kingdom Pseudomonadati; phylum Planctomycetota; class Phycisphaerae; order Phycisphaerales; family Phycisphaeraceae; species Phycisphaeraceae bacterium. The sequence goes on from JAHBXB010000006.1 coordinate 52,540, forward strand.
AGTCTCGAGCACGATTCATTGTGTTCGCCGCTCTCGATCGGTTTCTTCAAGGCACCTGTCCATCATCCGAGCATCATGCTCGGGGCTCCCGAAAGGGGGCTTCCGAGAGTTGTCGGTGACTACTGACCCAGGGTCACACCTGTTCCCATCCCGAACACAGCAGTTAAGCCTGGGTCGCCGATGATACTGCATCGCGGGAAAGTAGGTCGTCGCCGGCGTATGACCCCGTTCAGGTAAACCTGGGCGGGGTCTTTTGTTTTGCTCTTTGCCGCGCCGCCCCCTCTGCCCATGCTCCAGTCCGGCGACGGATCCATCAGCAATCCGCACGCGCATCACATGGCGTGGTCGTCGTTCTCCGCCTCCGGCAATGCTCGGAGATTGGGCATGCCTACTCGTTTCTCGCTGTTGTTTGCTGCATTGGTCACGGCCCTCCTGTTCTGCCACGACCCCGTTCACGCTGACGGCAAGGTCTTCGCCCGAGTCGTGACCACGACGATCCCCGACCAGGAGGCGCTTGTTTACTTCAAGGACGGCGTCGAGACCCTCGCGATCGAGACCCGCTTTGTCGTTGATGGTCCGGCAACAACCGACCAGCCCGCCGCCGACAGTGAGTTTGCTTGGGTGGTCCCTGTCCCCGGCGCCGGGGGGATCCCGGAGGTCTCGGCGACCACCCGCGGCGTATTCCCGACGCTTCGCCATGTCTTCTCGCCCCGGGTCATCAGCAACACCGATGGCATTTGGGTCGCGGCGATCGCGTTGTCGCTGCCCTTTCTGCTTGGTTGCTGCGTTCGCTTCCGTTCGCCGGTCATAATCACCGGCATGACCCTCTTGTCGCTGATCCTCTGCGTGATGCTCGCGTTGCCCGCGCTTGGGAGGGCGCGATCAATGCTACCCGCGGCGGATGGTGTCGAAGTTCTAGAGCGTTCATTTGTGGGTTCGTTCGACGTTGCGATCATCGCCGGTGACCCGTCGGTGCCAGCGGCCGATTCCGGCGCGAACCTCGCGGCGTGGTTGAGGACCAACCACTTCGACCTCCCGCCAGGTGTTGAGTCTGTTCTTGCCGACTACGCCGCGCGGGGCTGGGTCTTCGTCGCATCGCGTCTGGGGGCGTCTGATTCCGGGCCGGGAGCACGGCTCGCCCCGCATCCTCTTGTGTTCAGATTCAGGACTCCAGAGGCCGTGTATCCGCTCGTCCTCACCGGGACCGGCGGGACTTCTCTCGCGGTCGACCTCTATGTCTTCGGCGACGGCCTTGCCGCGGCGGACGGCTTTCGCGCAGTCCGGTGCGCCCCCGATGTCGTCAGCGCGCCCGTTGATTCGACGGGATGGCGCCCGAGTATCCGTGAGCCCAGGATCGCGCACGAAGAGCTCCGCCGGCTCGTGCCGGAGTCGACCACACTGACCAAACTCACGGCGACGCTCACGCCGGACCAGATGCGTCGCGATGCGACCATCCGCTTCGAGCCGCCGAAGGACATCGGCCGCGAGGTGTACTCCTACGGGGCCGCGGCGTCCGTTGCGGCCGGCTATGGTGGCGCCGTCCTCGTGGTCGCATCCTTGGTGCTGGCAATGCTGTGCGTCGCCAGTCGTGCCGGGACGGCCAAGGGCCGTATCGGGAGCCTGATGGTGGTGCTGGCGTCAGCCGCGGTCGCGGTGGGATGGTACGTGACGCTCCCCACCGCGCCGACGGAACGGGCGAGCCGACCGACTTCCCCAAACCTTCGGAACGCGAGCGAGGCAGTCTCAACTGAGATCGCGCGAGCTCGAGAGGCGGATTCGGACTTCACGCCGACAGCGGATTGGATCCGCGCCCGGCTAGCGGCCGCGGTCGAGTCAGACGCCCGAAGCCGCCCGCCCGGCCGCCCTGCCCGTCAGGTGAGAGAGGAAGACTCGCCCTTCAATTATTCCGTCCGAGAGGCGGCGCCGGGGAGGTTCGAGCTTGTCACGTTCGACGCGTACGGCGTTGCAGAGGAGCCGTCCGCGGTATTTGAATGATCGCCTGCCCGGCGCGGCCCGACGCCGCTAGCATCACAGATGCCCAATCCCGCTTCGCCACCGGCAAAGACCGAGCGTCCCCAGGTGCGGATCTACGACGACAACGCCGAAGAACTGCTCCGCTCCGACCAGTTCCCCGACCGGGTCAGCCTGTTGCCCAGCAACGCCCCCGGCTCTGCCGCGTGGGCCGGCGGCGGTAGCGGCGCCGCGGCGGGAGAGCGGATCCGCATCCTGTGGGGCCAGGACATGCTCCGCGACGTCCTCGACGGCCGCTACCGCGCCGTGATCTGCGGCGTCAACGACCAGGACAACTCGCACGGCATCATCGCCCAGTTGGTCGATCTGATCCACACGAGCCAGTGGACCGCCCGCGCCGTCACGTCCTTCGCGAAGATGTTCCAGGAGTCGGTGTCGGTCCACGCCGCGGGCGACCGCGAGCCGTACGTCCTCAAGTACGACCTCGACAGCCTGCTGATCCTCGCCCTGCTGCGGCCCCGTGGGCGGGACCACTTCACCGTTGAGGATCTCGCGAGAGGGTTCGGCACGATCACCAAGATGCTGCGGGACCGGCGCGAGCGCATGCCGGTGTGCAGCGTGTCGTTCCTCGCGGCGCGAGCGAACCGCCTCATTGAGGGCGGGCCCGGCAAGGGAGCCGAGGGCGAGCCGAGTTTCGAAACAGTCCTCCGGACCATGTTCAACGCGGGGTTCCGCGGCGACGTCTACACGGCCCCGGCGATGTGGCGATTCGCCCACGTCGGAGTCTTCCCGACGTATCCGTTCCCCGAGGGCCTGGACCGGATGCGGGTTGGGAGCAGTTGAGGCCGCGTTCGGGGCGGCTTTGTCGGGTCGCGCATGCTGGAATCCATCGCCAATCGACTCGCCGCGTTTCCGCCGGCCCTGAAGGGCGCGGTGGGGTGTGTCAGCGCGGATGATGCCCGCTGGAAGCCGCAACACCCCAACTATCCGAAGGGAGCCTGGTCCGTGCTCGAGATCGTCTGCCACCTGGCGGACGAGGAGGTGCTGGATTTCCGGGCGCGGCTGGAGTCGGTGCTGCGGGATCCGGGTTCGGCCTGGGCGCCGATCGACCCGGAGGGGCGGGCGGTTGAACAGCGGTACAACGAGCAGGAACTCGGGCCGGCGCTGGAGCGGTTCGAGCGGGCCCGCGCGGCGAACGTCGCGTGGCTGCGCTCGCAGGTCGCTCCCGACTGGTCGGCGGTGCACCGGCATCCGAAGTTCGGGCCGATCGCCGCGGGGGACCTGCTGGTGTCGTGGGCGGCGCATGATGCGTTGCACCTGAGACAGATCGCGAAGCGGCTGTACCAGCTGGCCGCGAGGGATGGCTCGACCTTTTCGACCGCGTACGCCGGGGAGTGGGGGGCGTAGGGGTCGGGCGCCTCAACCATCCGGATCAACCGGCGTTGAGCTTTTCAAAGAGATGGTCGAACCTTGCGCGGAGTTCGACAAATGGGAATCGCGGTGTGCCGGCCGCGGAGCGGTTCCGCAGGGGTGAGACCTGCAGGAACTGAACTTTGCACATGGTGTCGTACTCCCCCAGCGCCATGTCCAACAGGATGAACCCGGGGTTGATGAACCGTTCATCGTTCACCTCTTTGCATCCTTTTAGGAAGAGCTCAATGTCGATCTTTCCATCTTCCCCGGGGGAGATGGCGGCCTCGATCTCGGCGAGATCGAACTCGAGATCCTCGAACGCAAGGCCGGCGCCCTCAGACTCGAGAACCGAGTCGGGGATGCGAGGCCGGAATCGAATGACCTGCCACTGCGGAATGGCAGGGGCAGCATCACAGAGGCGCTCGACAGCATCGACATTGTCGATATCACCATCGGCGCTGATGATGATCTGACGGGGCGTGACTCCTGATTGGGACAGTTCCCAGGAGAGGCCATCCCCTACCTTCCACAGCTGCTCCTGCATCTCGGAGATTGGGGGCGAATCCGGGTCGTTCGCCTGAAGCATCGCGGCGCTGTTCCGTTGAAACCAGTTCCAGAACATCTCCTCGGGTGACTTGGACTCGTGCTTCGGCATTGAGAGCGGCTCCGCGGATGTTGCGAGGTGGACAAATCGTGCAACAAAGTACCACGGGTCTGCAATCAGAAACGCACGCGCCCGCTGAGTCGGGGCGCGTGCGTTGTGGTTGGAGAGTGCGTGCCGCGGGCCGGCGGCTGACGGGCCCGGGCGTTTGCCTTCCCCTGGTACGGGTGGCGGGGCGGCTCAGTACTTGCGGAGCACGCTGCGGACGATGCCCTGGACCTTGCAGTCCTTGACGTAGATGGGCTGGTACTCGGGGTTGGCCGGCTGGAGGCGGATCCGGCCGTCTTCGCGGTAGAAGGTCTTGAGTGTGGTCTCGCCGTTGGGGAGGAGCGCGACGACGCGGTCGCCGTTGGCCGCGGTATCGGCCCGTTCGACGAGGATATAGTCGCCCTCGAGGATCCCCTCATCGCGCATCGACTCGCCCTGGACTCGGAGGGCGAAGATGGAGCCGGGACGGCCGGGGCGGGGGCCGATGATGTCCATGACGTCGAGTTCGTCGCGGTCCTCGATCTTCTCGATCGGGTAGCCCGCGGCGATGCGGCCCACGAGCGGGAAGTGCAGCGGGCGGGACTCATCGGGGACGGCGATCCCCTCAGCGATCGACAAAGAGCGAGCTTTGTTCGGCTCGCGCACCAAAGCGCCCTTCTTGATAAGCGCTTCGACGTGCTCGAAGACGGTGACCTTGCTCACGCCGATCTCGTCGGCGAGTTCCTGCATGGTCGGGGAAAAGCCACGGCGAAGGCGTGAGTCCCGGATAAGTTGCAGAATGCGGAGTTGCTTGGGTGTCAGGTTCATAACGCGCTCCCTCGAATGAGATTGGACCACACGGGGCTGCACCCGGCGTCAGTACCGACGTCGGGCCCACACAAGACCGGCCGGGATCGCCGCTGGGCGACGCTGGGGCCGGAGAAAGAAGGACGGAACGGATCGCCGCGTCCTGCTCGGCGAGCAGGCGGGAGGCTCCAAAGAGCGATGCGAGACGACGGGCGACCCGAGACAGGACGGTCGAGTCGCGTGCAGGGGACCGATCCCAGGAGCGGGCCGGGCCGATCGAATCGAGGATGTCCAGGGCGTGCTGTTCCGGGGCCGCTGCCGACCCCGCGTGCCCCCATGCCCCCCCGGACCATGGGGATCCCCCGTCGGAGGACATTCCGGAACTTGGCATCGCCGCGCCCTGCCGGCGAATCAGGCTGCCTTGCGGCGAGCCGTAGATGCTCTCGACGAAGTCGCCGCCGGGGCCGAGATGGACCAGGGGCATGCTGCTGATCGTCATGTGGGTCTCCCAGGTCTGGCCGGACCACCGTGTCCGGCTCGAAGGGGATGAGACACCCCGGGGTACGGCCGAAGGGGCCGACTGACCGGGCATGGGCTCCACCCATTGGGACGGGAGACCTGTCGCTCCACGACAGGTTGGGCCTACCTAGGCCTGCGAAAGTGATCGGCGAACGTGTCATGACTTCACCAGAATCATTGCTCGATCGTTCGGATTAGACTAGGCGATCATCGTCCACACGGCAAGGGGTAGGACAAAGTTTTTTTGGTTTCTATTCCCTACTTCGCACGGAGTTGTGCGAAATTCCGCAAGACTCCTACCTAAAACCAAGGCGCAGGGCGAACGATTTGTTCCCCTTCCGTCCGCGCAGAACAGCGCCAAGACGACAACTTGGGGTGGGGATGTGAGCGATTACAGCGAGAGGAACTCAGCCGCGGTGCGGTGCAGGAGTTGGTCGCGCACGCTGGGGTCGAGATCGGTCATGGCGCGGATCATCGCGCCGGGGACGGACTCGCCGAGCGGGAATGGGTAGTCCGAGCCGAGGGCGATCCGCTCGGCGGAGAACTGGCGGATCAGCGAGCGGAGCGCATCGGGGTCGTGGGTCAGCGAATCCACGTAGAAGCGGGCGGGCGTGATGGTCCCGTTGGTTTGCACCTTGGCGAGGTAGTCGCGGGGGTGGGTGGTCGTGTCGATCGCGCACAGGTCGGGGCGGGAGTCAAAGCCGTGACCGATCCGGCCGACGGTGCCGGGGAACGAGCCTCCGCCGTGGGCGAAGCAGATCCTGAGGGTGGGGAGGCGATCGAGCAGGCCGGAAAAGAGGACCGAGGCGATGGCGCGGGCGCCCTCGGCGGGCATGCCGACCAGCCACGGGAGCCAGTACTTGTCCATCTGGGCGGAGCCCATCATGTCCCAAGGGTGGACGAAGACGGCGGCGCCGAGGTCCGCGGCGAGTTTGAAGACGGGGAAGAGGGCGGGTTCGGAGAGGTTCCAGTCGTTGGCCAGGCCGGTGCGGTCGGAGGCCTCGACGTGGGTTCCGATCTGGACGCCGCGGAGGCCGAGGTCGGTGATGCAGCGCTCCAGTTCGCGGCAGGCGGCGTCGGGGGATTGGAGGGGGATGGTGCCCAGGGCGGCGAAGCGGGTGGGGTGGTCGCGGCAGATGCCGGCGAGGTGGTCGTTCAGGAGGCGGGAGAGGTCCAGGGCGTGCTCGGGGTTGGCCCAGTACGAAAACATGACCGGCACGGTGGAGAGGACCTGCATGGAGAGTGGGCCGGCGAGGCGGTCCATCTCGGCGATGCGGACGGCGGGGTCGTAGCAGTTGGCGTCAACGCGCCGGAAGAAGCGCCGGGAGCCGTCGGGGCAGGAGCGGTGCATGGCGGCGCACGACGGGGTCTCGTGGGCGAGATCGACCCATCCTGCGTAGCCGGAGCGTGTGGTCCAATCCGGCCAGGAGCGGGGGAGGATGTGGGTGTGGAGGTCGATGAGGGTGGGGGCGGGGGGCACGGGGGGATAGTAAGGGAATGGGGTGGGGGCGGTGGGGGGTGGGGAGGAAGGAAATGCCGTGCCGGGTGTGGATGTTCCGGTGCCCATCGATGATCATCACATGGTGAGCTACGCGCGAGGGAGAGTTGAGGTTGAGGATGTGCGGCAGGCGGCGGCGAGGTAGCCACGCGCGAACACAAGGCCCGCATCGCCTGCAAGATCAGCCTTCACCGCGGCGAGTGCGTGCGGTATTTGGCCAGCGATTGGATCGATCTAAAGCGCCGTGGAACAATCGCCGGGCTCCGATACGGCATCGAAGGAATGCGGGTAGGCGGTGCTCGGCGTGTGACGATTCCGCCGCACCTCGGGTATGGCAAGACCGGTGCCCCAGCGGCTGGCATTCCGCCTGGTGCTCTGTTGATCTGCGATGTGGAGCTTCTCGAACTCCAGTGGGCTCGCCCAATCCCGCCGAAACTCAAGATTGCGAGGGAGCGAAGACAGCAGCGCAAGTCGGAGGGCTGATCGCGGGTATGGGATGGTCCGTTGAGGCCAGAGGAAGGGGATGCCCTTCCTCCGGCACCTCCATCCTTCGACCCGCAACGGAGCCAATGGGGGGCGACGACCTGTTCAGGCCGGTTCGTTGCCGCGGTTGATCATTCGGTGTCGCTTACCGGATAGTGCGACAGTTCCAAGGCGATCCCACAGGCACCCGCGAGTCGGATCAGTTCAGCCGGAAAGCGATCCGACTGCGCGGCGACGTCATGCCACGCGATGCCGAAATCAAGAACGACCCCGCTCACGCCGGGGAACTCGACCAGCCTGCGGACCTCCTCCGCACTCGCCCTCAGGAACTCGACCGCGTCCGCCAACTGGCCTGCGAAGTCGTCCAGGTCGGTATTACTGACTACGACGTTCAATCCGGACTCCTTCCGCTGGCGACCTTGGGGCCGAGTCGTCGGAGGCGGGGTATCCGCGCGGCGGAACACGCTGGCGACGTTCCACTTGCAGTCGCCAACGAACGCGTCGACGTCGAAGTCGGGACCTGATGCTCGAAGAACGGCGGTCAACTTGCCTCCGCTGGATAGATGCACCGTCGTGCAGCCAATTGGTACAACTCGAACACGCTGGTGCGAAGTGTACCGCTCGTTGCGCCATTGGCGGCTGGACCCCGTGCGCTGTGCGCGGCCGTTTGCATGCGGCGGCCCCGCTTTGCTGACGTGCTGCGCGTGTTGGTACGCTGGTCGAGACGAAAGGAACCGCCCCATGGACTTGCTCACTTCACTGTGGCTCCCCATCCTCCTCTCCGCCGCGGCGGTGTGGATCGTCTCCACCATCCTCTCGTTGCCGTTCCTGCACCACAAGAACGACTGGGTCGGCCTTCCCGCCGGTCAGGAGGATGCCCTTCTCGGGTTCCTGCGCACGAGCGGCATCAGGCCGGGGAACTACCTGTTTCCCGACTTCCGCAGCCGCGAGGCGATGGAGTCGGAGAAGGTGAAGACGGCGCTGGAGCATGGCCCGGTGGGCCACCTCAGCGTGTGGTCGCCGCCGCTTTCGATGGGGGGCAAGTTGGCCGGGACGTTTGTGGTGTACCTCGTGGTGAGTGCCCTGATCGCCTACCTGGCGTCGGTTGCGCTGCCGAGGCCCGCCGAGTTTGCCAGGGTCTTCCAAGTGGTCGCCACCGCCGGGGTCCTCGCGTACTCGTTCGCGTTTATTCCGAGCGCCATCTGGTTTGGAGCGTACAGGCGAGCGATCGCCGCGGGCGTGGTTGATGGCGTGGTCTGCGGCCTGATCACGGGGGCGATCTTCGCGTGGCGGTGGCCGCATTGAGGGGTTGTTGAGGGCGGAACGTCACTTCGCATTGCGCTCGCGGAGCGGGCCGTGCTTGTACGTGTACGCCCGCGACTTCACCGGCAGACCGAATACCTGGCGATCCTGCAGGCATGCGCCGTGCTCGACTACGCCGTGCAGCACGAGCGAAAGCGGTGGTGGATCACGATCGGAGAGTTCGAGGAGGGTTTCTCGCAGCTGCTTCCACCAACTGCGGCAGAAGGTCGGCAAGAAGCAGCCGGGTTCTGCGCAGCAGTATGTTGTTCCGGATTGGAAGCGCAGTTCCAATTCGAACCGATTGCCGCTCGGGCTCACAGAAATGACCTGGGCCCGCGGCAGCGCTCTGTCGGGCCGGGTTGAATCGAAGAAGTACCGTTCGATCGCGCTCTGCAGCGCACGGGCCCATTCCAGATCTTTCTGGTAGTGCCGCTGTGAGCGACTTCGCGGTGATTGGGCCATCTAGAGATGATACGGCGGCGCCTTGCTCCGGATGACGCCATGCTCGGCGGGCCTACTCGAACGCGGTGTTATTCTCCAGCCCGCGGATGAACGACTCAAAATCCTTCGCGATGACGACGAGCCTGTAGTCCCATTCCTGGTCGACGTGAGTAACGCGTGGCTCGCCCTGGGGACCGCACTTGCTGTAGTCCAGACACACCATGTCGTGACCCGCCGATGGACAGTCAGCGAAATACACCCCGATCAGTGGGTAGCCCCACTCGTCGGTCCAGAACTTGTTCCCGAACTGGCCGCAGAGCGAACAACCCTTGTCGCTCCCTATGGAGTACAGGCCACTGATTGCGATGTGGTCGTACGCCCACATTGTCCGCTGCGTTGTGCGGTGGTTCCTCCGATGGGGAATCCCGCCATTCTGGAAGCTCATAAACTCGATGTACGATGCCGGGAGCTTGAAGCCGAGTTCATGTTCCACCGCACGGACCGATTCGCTGTCGAGCGGTCGGCCCACGTATTCCTCGAGTGCGTACTCGGAGTCCTCCCAGAACCCGGCAAAGTCGAAGTCGCCAAAGACGCCTGGCATGATCATCTCTCCGGTACGTCATCCGGACCCAATGGGTGGCGGGGTCCTCAGACCGCTTTCCGCTAGCAGCGTAACCGCATCGGTTCGCGGGAACGCTCGTGGGCGGCGGGGCCCTCGAAGCCCTTGGCTTTCGAGTGTGCCCAGCATTTCTCGATGTACGCCGCGGCATCCGGGGTTTTGCAGTCTGTGTCGCCGTGGTCGACATCGACCGTGCCGATCCGTTTGGCGGCGGCCAGTGCCGCCTTGCGAAGCGTGGCGCTGCGGCAGCCGATGGAAATGAGCGCCTGATTCATGAGGTAGCGGTGCGCGTTGGGCGCGGAGTGGATGCTCTTCTCGATCTGCGCGAGGCGCTCCGCGAACCAGGACTCCGCGGTCGATTCATCGATCATCGCCATCGCGCCGACGAGAGACCAGGCGGCGGATCGCGTCGATTCGTTCGAAGCGGCGAGCCACTTGTCGGCCTTGGCACGGGCGTGCGGACTCTCGGCTGCCAGGTATCCGACGTAGCCCGCCCAGTTGCGGGCGATTGGTGTGGCGGCCCAGCGGTCGAGTTCACGAGAGGAGATGCTCGCGGGGTCGGCGATCTTGGCCGCGAGGTTGCGGGCGTCGAAGTTCCCCGTGTCCCACAGGGACTCCGCCAGTTCCTGGTCCACGCCGATCCGCTTGCGGAGGGTCTTCAGGGTGGCGAAACTGACGCCGAACATGGGGTCCGCGACGCCGTGCCGGGCGTAAGTCTTGCGAGTCTGCGCCGAACCGGCTTTCTCCAGGGCGCTCATCGCGTCCTGGAGGGTCATTCGAGTTGCTGGAGTGTTCGAAGGCTTCCTGGGTGCACGCTTCGTTGTGGGCATGGGGTTGCCTCCGTGTAGGCGGGCTTCGCCGCGTGGGGCTACCAGCGAGATGTCATGGCAGCGCGCCGCGGGGTCTTGCGGGCCGTCTTGCCCACCGCGCGGATCTTGCCGCCCTTGAGGGCGACGGCGCCGGCTCGTTCGATGACGTGGCCGCACTTCTTGCAGGTGCGGTGCTTCGCCGGGCCATCCCAGAACTTGTGCATGATGACGGCGAGGTCCTCGTCGATCTTCTTGAGCCGCCAGCGGACCTCGTGAACGAGGGTGTCGCAGGAGGGGCAGTACCACTGGAGGCCGTCGAGGCCCCCCTTGCCGGCGACCTTCGGCCGCGGAAACTCGACGATCAGGCCGATAGTGCCGGCGGGGCGCTGCGGGCGGTGGGGGACCCAGCGGGGGAGGAGGAAGAGTTCGCCCTCCTTGACGACGACGTCGCGCGGCGGGCTGCCGTCGAGGGGGCGGATGCGGACGGCGATGTCGCCCTTGAGTTGGTAGAAGAGTTCCTCGGTGGGGTTGACGTGGAAGTCGTTGCGGGTGTTGGGGCCGCCGGAGACGAAGAGGATGACGTCGTTCGAGTCGGTGAAGAGCTGCTTGTTGGAGACGGGGGGCTTGAGGTTGGCCCGGTTCTGGTGGATCCATTTCTGGAGGTTGAGAATGGGGAGTCTGGTGGGCATGAGCGGGCTCCGGGCGGGGTGATCGGTCCGGGTCATTAGATCGCGCCTCCGGCCGCGGGGCAAGGAGCGTGATGAAGTCGTCGTGGCGGGAGTTGCTCCGGCGCTTGGGATGATGGACAATCGAGCATGACCACCGGCACACCGCGCATAGCGCTCGAGACCACCCTGCTGCTCCACGGCGTTCCGCGCGAGGCGGCGATGCCGCTGGCGGCGGCGCTGCGGGGGATCGTGCGGGAGAACGGGGCGGAGGCGGCGCTGGTGGGGGTGATCAGGGGCGAGCCGACGGTGGGGGTGAGCGATGAACAGTTGCAGGGGATGCTCGATGAGGTCGCGGCGGCGGGGGCGGACGGGGTTGGGGTGCCCAAGCTCAATACGTCGAACATCGGGGTGGCGATGCACCGGGGGCTGACGGGGGCGACGACGGTCTCGACGACGATGGAGATCGCCGCGGCGCGGGGCGTGATGACGTTTGCGACCGGGGGGCTTGGGGGGGTGCACAAGGGGTACGGGGTGACGCTGGACATCTCGGCGGACCTGGCGGCGTTCACGCGGTTTCCGGTCGCGGTGGTGACGGCGGGGGTGAAGTCGATCCTGGATGTCGCGGCGACGCGCGAGGCGCTGGAGGCGCTGGGTGTGCCGGTCATCGGGTTCCGGACGGACTGGTTCCCGGCGTTCTACCTGAGGAAGACGGACCCGCTGATCGCGGTGGATGCAAGGTTCGACGACGCCGCGGAGCTCGGGCGCTTCGCGAGGCGGGAGATCCACAGGACCGGGCGGGGGATGGTGATCGTGAACCCGATCCCCGAGGGGCAGGAGATCGCGCCGGCGCAGTGGGACCAGTGGCTGAGCACCTCGATGAAGCGGGCGCTCGCGGCGGGGGTGATGGGGCGCGCAGTGACGCCGTTCGTGCTCAAGACGCTGCACGAGGTTTCGGAGGGGGTTACGCTGCGGGCGAACGTTGACCTGGTCAAGAGCAACGCGGCGGTGGCGGCGCAGGTGGCGCGGGCGATGCTCGCGGAGCGCGCGGGGTAGTTGGGACCGTGGTGATCGGTCGTTGTTCGAAGAATCGGCGGATTGGGCGGGGTTTGGGCGTGATCGCCGAACCATTGAAACCGGTGGGGTGTAGTTCCAAAGAAGGTCTACACCATGATCGACATCACTCCGCTCATTCTGATCGGGACGGGTTTGGCCCTCGGCGGTCTGGGGGTGTGGTTCGTCACGCGGAAGTTCCGCGGCTGGAGCGGCTCGCGCCGCCGGCAGGAGCGCATCGTCACGCAGACCATTGCGGAACGGGTGCGCGCAGTGGGCAAGCTGGTGGCGCTGGAGGTGTTCGCGAAGGAGATCGCGACCGCGACGACCGGCTGGGCGTGGCTGCCGCCGCTGCTGCTGAGCCAGGCCCGCCTGGCGATGATCTTCAACTTCGAGAAGCAGTACTTCGTCGACCTGTCGCGCGTGCGGACCGAGGACGTTGAGCGCCTGGAGCCGGAGGTGGCGGCGGGTGTGCCGACCGGGGGCGGGCGGTTCAGGGTGCGGCTGCCGAAGATCGAGGGGTCATTGCGGACGATTGACATCACGCCGTACGACATCCAGAACGCACGGGTGCTCGGGTTGCTGGACGTGATCCCGATGACGGCGGACCGGCAGCGCGACCTGATGAAGCGGGCCCAGGAGCAGGCCGCCGAGTTGTACAAGTCCAACGACGAGCGGTACCTGCGCGAGGCCAAGCTCAGCGCGGAGCGGCATCTCAAGTCGCTGATGGAGCTCTTTGGCGTTCGCGTCGAGGTGGTGTGGGACGAGGGCGTCCCGTTCGCGGCTCGGCTGTCGGGGGATGCGCCGGCGGAGCGGTCGGCTGACCGGGCGATCGAAGCGGCGAGCGCCGCGGCGTAGCCCGGCAACGGGCACCTTCATTCCAAGTTGGCGTCGCCGCGGGCTTTTCGGCCCGCGGTCGTGCACGTGACGGATCGTCCTCGGTGGCGCGTCCCGATGCGTGGTCGGGCTGCGCTTGCCGACCGGGGGTGGAGGGGGATACCAATCAGATCGCTGGTTTGCGGGTGAGTGTTCGGAGTCTGATCTGAGCAGAGCCACCATGATCGACATTCGAAAGTTGACCAAGCGGTTCGGGCCCTTTGTCGCGGTGGACGGGGTTTCACTTCAGGTGCAGAGGGGCGAGGTGCTCGGGTTCCTGGGGCCTAACGGCGCCGGGAAATCCACGACGATGAAGATGGTGACCGGTTTCCTGACACCCACCAGCGGCACGGCCGTGGTGTGCGGGTTTGACGTCACCGAGTCGCCGCTGGCAGTGAAGGAGAAGATTGGCTACCTGCCGGAGGGCGCGCCCGCGTACCCGGAGATGACGCCCGAGTCGTTCCTTCGGTTCGTGGCGGAGGTGCGCGGGCTCAAGGGGGCGGCGCGGGCCAAGCGGGTTGCCGAGGTGACCGACACGGTGCACCTGGAGGGGGTGATGCGGCAGCCGATCGAGACACTGTCGAAGGGGTACAAGCGTCGGGTCGGGCTCGCCGCGGCAATCCTGCATGATCCGGATGTGCTGATCATGGATGAGCCGACGGACGGGCTGGACCCGAACCAGAAGGCGGAGGTGCGGGGGTTGATTTCGGAGATGTCGCCGCGGAAGGCGATCCTGCTGTCGACGCACATCCTGGAGGAGGTGGAGGCGGTGTGCACACGGGCGGTAATCATCGCCCGCGGGCGCGTGGTGGCCGATGGGACGCCGGCGCAGTTGCAGGCGCGGTCGCGGTACCACAACGCGGTGGCGATGAGTGTCCGGGGCGGCGCGGCGGGGGCGATCACCAGCGAGTTGTCGCGAGTGGCTGGCGTGGCAGGGGTGCAGGAGATGACGGGGGAGCGGTCCGCGGCGGCCGGGAACGGGACGGTTCGCGTGATCGTGTTCCCTCGTGATGGGAGGGCCATCCTGGGCGAGGTCAGCCAGGCGGCGAGGGTAAAGGGGTGGGAGGTGGACGAAATCAGGGTCGAGACCGGGCGGCTCGACGAGGTGTTCCGATCGATCACCGGCGGGCCGGGCGGGGGCGGTGCCGAGTCGGGGAGCGGCGGCGGGGCTGTGAAGGGAGGCGGGCAATGACCGGCGTGGCGCGCACGTGGGCGGTGTGCAAGCGGGAACTGGGCGGGTACTTCGTCACGCCGGTGGCGTACGTGTTCATCGTGATCTTCCTGCTGGTGACGGGGATGTTCACCTTCTCCGGGGCGCTCGGGGCGTTCTTCGAGCGGGGGCAGGCGGACCTTTCGAGTTTCTTTGGGTTTCATCCGTGGCTGTACCTGTTCCTGATCCCGGCGGTGTCGATGCGGCTGTGGGCGGAGGAGCGCAAGCAGGGGACGCTGGAGCTGCTGCTGACGCTGCCGATCCCGCTGCCGGCCGCGGTAGCCGGGAAGTTCCTGGCGGCGTGGTTGTTCACGGCGGTGGCGTTGGCGCTGACGTTCCCGGTGTGGATCACGGTGAACTACCTCGGCAAGCCGGACAACGGCGTGATCGTGGCCGGGTACGTCGGCAGCCTCCTGATGGCGGGGGGGTACCTGGCGATCGGATCGTTCGTTTCGGCGATGACGCGGAACCAGGTGATCGCGTTCGTGATCACAGTGGTGGTCTGTTTCCTGTTCCTGATCGCGGGGTTCGACCCGGTGATGAGCGCCGTGACGGGGTGGGCTCCGCAGGCGGTGGTGGACGCGATCGCGTCGTTCTCGTTCCTGACGCGGTTCGACTCGATCAGCAAGGGAGTGATCGATGCGCGGGACCTGGTGTTCTTCGTGTCGCTGATGACGGTGTTCCTGATCGGGACGGCGGTCGTGGTCGAGTCGAAGAAGTCGTAGAGGAAGGGGCGTGAGGCCATGAGCAAGGGACTTGTGTCGCTCATCGTGCTCGCCGTGCTGGCGGTGCTCTTCGTCGGCGTGAACGTGCTCGCGGGGGCGGGGCTGCGGTCCACGCGGATCGATCTGACGCAGGGCAAGCTCTACACGCTCGCCCCCGGGTCGCGTGCGATTGCCTCCAAACTGGACGAGCCGATCACCCTCACGCTGTACTACTCGGAGAAGACGGCCAACGAACTGCCCGCGCCGTACAAGGCGTACGCCGCCCGGGTCAAGGAGGTCCTGCGCGAGTTCGTGAGCGCCTCGAAGGGGAAGATCAGGCTCGAGGTGGTCAGTCCGGACGCCTCCCCGGAGGCGGAGGACAAGGCCGCTGAGGCGGGGCTGATGGGCGCCGAGACGGGGCGGCCCGGGAGCGACCGCTTCTATTTCGGACTCGTCGGGCGCAACGCCACGGACCGCACCGAGACCGTGCCGTTCTTCCGGCCGGACCGGGAGCAGTTCCTGGAATACGAGATCACGCGGCTGGTGTACCTGCTGTCGGACCCGGCAAAGAAGACGGTCGGGCTGATGACGTGGCTGCCGGTGGAGGGGATGCAGGCCAACCCGATGACGCGCGGCCAGGGGATGCCGCCGTGGCAGATCGTCCGACAGATGCGGGAGTTCTTCGATGTGAAGTCGGTGCCGAGCGACGCCGCGGAGATCCCGGCGGATGTGCAGGTGCTCATGATCATCCACCCCAAGGCGATGAGCGAGGCGACGCAGTACGCCGTCGATCAGTTCGTGATGAGGGGCGGCCGGGTGCTCCTGTTCGTGGATCCGCTCTGCGTCGTCGATGTGCCGCCCGGGATCAACCCGATGCAGGCGATGGGGATCCCCAAGTCGTCCAACCTGCCGGCACTGATGGAGGCGTGGGGCCTGGAGATGGAGCCGCAACGGGTCGCGGCGGACCTTGGATCGGCGCTGCAGGTCAGCGCCGGGGCGCACTTCGTGGCATGGATCGGCCTTGGACCCGAGAATATGGACGCGTCCGATCCGGTGACGGGCCAGCTCAAGTCGCTCAACATGGCCGCCGCGGGGGTGCTCAAGGCGAAGGACGGCGCGGGCTCGCAGTTCACGCCGCTGGTGCGGACGAGTTCGGACGCGGCGCCGATGGATGTGCAGGCGGTCGAAACGGCGTTGATGGAGCGTGATGGGCCCAAGACGCTGCTGAGCCAGTTCGTTTCGGGGGGCAAGCCGCTGGCCGTCGCCGCGAGAGTCACCGGGAAGTTCAAGACCGCCTTCCCCGGCGGACGTCCCGCCCAACCGCCCCCGAAGGAGGGCGAGGCGCCCAATCCGCCGCCGGCCGGGGGAACACACCTGAGCGAGTGCTCCGAGCCGGCGAGCATCATCGTCGTGGCGGATTGCGACATGCTCTCGGATGGCTTCTGGTCCCAGGAGGAGCGGATCGGCAACATGCTGATCGGCTACACGAAACTCGCCGACAACGGCGACCTGGTGATCGGGGCCCTCGACAACCTCTCGGGTTCGAGCGACCTGATCGGGGTGCGGGCGCGGGGCCGCTCTGCGAGGCCGTTCGACCGCGTAAAGGAGATCCAGAAACAGGCCGAGCAGGAGTACCAGCAGAAGGAGGCGGAACTCCAGACCAAGCTGCGGGAGACCGAGCAGCGCATCACCGAACTGCAGCGCCAGCGGCCCGACGGCAGCCAGGCGCTGCTGCTGACGCCGCAGCAGCAGGCCGAGATCGAGAAGTACCGTGTCCAGGCGGTGGAGACCCGCAAGGAACTCCGCAATGTCCGGCACCAGATGCGCAAGGACATCGAGGGGCTCGGGACGCGGCTGAAGGTGCTGAACATCGCGCTGGTCCCGGCACTGGTCGGGTGCGCCGCGATCGGGCTGAGCCTGTGGCGGGTGCAGCGGCGGCGGGTGGACCGCCGTCGCGATGAGGGAAGGCCCGAGGCGCGGACCTGAGCCCGCGGGAGAACCTTGAGATGAAGAACTCCAACGTGCTGGTGCTGGCGGGGGTGGCGGCGGCGGTCGTGGTCGCGGCGGTGGTCGTGACCCGCAGTGCACGCGAGGAAACAGCGGTCCACCGGGATGAGAGCGCCAGGCTGTTCCCGGCGCTGGGGGATCGGATCAACGACGTCGCGTCGGTCACGATCAGGCGAGCCGGAAAGGAGTGGACCGTCGCTCGAAAGGACGGCTCCTGGGGACTCTCGGAACGCAACGGCTATCCGGTGCAGTTCGAGGCGCTCAAGGCGACGCTCGTGGGAATGGCGGACCTCCGGCCTGTGGAGCCCAAGACCAGCAAGCCCGAGTCCTATTCAAAGATCGGCGTGCAGGACCCGGGCGCGGAGCCCGCGACCGAAGCGGCCGCGGCGGCGGGCGGCGCGCTGATCACTCTCCGCGACGACAAGGGGCAGGAACTGGCCTCGCTGATCGTCGGTACTGCCAAGTTTGGCCAGGTGCCGGAGGTCTTTGTGCGCAAGGCCGGGGAGGCGCAGTCGTGGCTCGCGCAGGGCAGCGTTGATGTTCCGAGCGAGCCGATGGCATGGGTCGACCGGCAGATCATGAACGTGTCGCGCGAACGGGTTCACACTGCGAGCGTGCAGCATCCCGATGGCGAGCGGCTCTCGGTCTCGCGGAGCAAGCCCGAGACGCCCGTGTTCGGGGTCGATGACGTCCCGCAGGGGCGGGACCTGACCAGCCCGTCGATCGGGGAGAACCTCGGCGGCGCGATCACCTATCTCACCCTCGCCGATGTGCAGCCGGCGACCGCGGTCGACATGGAGTCCAATCCCGGCCCGGCGTCGGAGTTCAGGACGTTCGACGGGCTCGTGGTCAAGGTCGCTACGACGAACAAGGACGGCCGGACCTGGGCGACGTTCTGGGCGGGCTTCGACCCCGCGGCGCGAACACCCGAGGCCGACGCCACGGATGCCGTGCCCGAGCCGACACCGGCGGACCAGCCGCCGCCGGACGACCGCGCCCGCAAGGCGCTCAGGCCGGTGGACGAGGTGAAGAAGGAGGCCGAACAACTCAACGCCAAGCTCTCGGGCTGGGTGTTTGAACTGCCCGACTACAAGGCCGCGGTGCTGACGCCGCGGATGGAGAAGTGGCTCAAGCCGACTGCTCCGCCGCCCGCCGCATCGGAGCCGCCGACGCCGTTGGCGCCGACACCGGGCGGTTGAGACGGCTAGACAGTCGCTACGACGCAGGGGCAATCGATTCGGCGACCAGGATCGTCCGCTCGCCACGCTCCACCGACTTCTTCTGGATCAGCCTGCCGCGGATGGTGACGGGCATGGAGTCCAGCGCGGCGGCGTCGCTCGCCACGCGGGAGACGTCGACCTCGATCGGCTTGGCGTCGTCACTCGGCGGCTGGAGGATCCAGCCGGTGTGCTCTCCCCCTATTGCCATGATGCCGCCGCGAAGGCGACCTGTGCGCTCAACCATGCCGGCATCGTTGGCAGGCGCTGGCGTGCCTGGTTCCGCGGCGGCCGGGGTGGACTGGCCGGATGGTGCTGGGGCAGGCGTTGGTGCCGGTGCGGCGCACGCGGCGAGGGGCACGAGGAGTGCAAGCAGCAAACGCTTCATGGGGTGATCCTGTGAGGCCAGGGTCGAGCGAGGGCCTCATCCCGAGGATACCGCGCCGATCGGTCGCGGCGTCACCGCGACTGGTAGAGCGTTCCCGCACTCCGAGCAGTGGGGGGACTGGCCGATGGGGTAGCCGCATCGCTCGCACTGGGATCTGGAACGCCGCCAGCGACGCCGGAACGCACCAATGCCGAGCACGAGCGCCGCCGGGAGACCACCGTACAGCAGCACGCCATACAGAAACCCCGGCCACACCGGCTGAACAGGCAGCCGCTTGTTGGCGATGTGCCATGTCATCCCGTTTGGTTCGACGGTGGTCCACGCCTGCGAGCCGAGGCCAACCCCGGATCGTGCGAACGAGGAGTCACCGGTGTCGATCAGCCCCTGTGTGCCATGGAACGCGTCGCAGGCGAGCGCGGGAAAGGGCCAGCCCGCGACCAGGATCTCCCGGCGGCACCACGCGATGTCACCGGCTCCGAGGGCCTGGTCCTCCCGGAGCAGGGGGACGTAGCCAACCATGACCAGCACCGAGAGGCCGCGGGCGGAGCGTCCATCCACCGTGGAGACCTCGAGAAACCCTTCCCGCTCGGGCCACTGCGTCCATTCCGGTCGTTCGTACGAGAGGTCGCTGTTCAGGAGGATGCAGAGCCACGCGGCGGCGACGTTCGCCAGCACTCCGATCGCGAGGAATCCAGCCAGGATGATCGCTGCCCGCTTCATGGACGGGTGTGCCCGCACTCGGGGCACTGCGCGAGGTTGCCGACTGCATATGCGCACCGCGCGCACAAGCCCCGGCGCACGCGGGCCCCGCGCCGCCATGCGATCGGAACGGCGGTCAGTACCCACAGCGCCGCCCCGAAGGTGACCGAATCGATGAGAAACCCGGGCCACACGGGGACCCACGGCAACGCGCTGGCGCGAATCCGGGAAGCGATAGCGTCAGGCAGTTCGATGACCCCGCGGCGAGCGACGATCGAAGCGCCGCCGGTGGCGATCAGCGGCCCGTGGTCCGCGAGGTAGGTCATCTCCAGTGCCCGGACCGGGAACCCGAAGGACCACGTGTTGACCTCAAACCTCGGAACCGGGGCCCTCGTTCCTCCGGGGGGGCCGAACTCGCCGGCGCTGCGAGTCTGAGCGCACGTCCGCCACAGGTTCCATGAAACGACCGTCGAGCCCGGCGCCTCCCAGTGCCCGGGCACGCTGCAGGGCCACTTCGACGCTGGAAGCGTGGCCTCGCCGGTCATCTGGCGGTCCAGGAGCAGGAACGACGACCACGATGCGGCGACTGTGGCCAAGGCGCCAAGCAGCAGGAACAACCCGAGGATCGAGAGGCGACGGCTCATAGGCGATCCGATCGCTGTGGGCGCGGCCCGGCGCTCGCGAGCCGGTTGCTACGCCTCCGAGAAGTCGTACCGCGCCGAGTAGACACCGGTGGTGAGCCAGCGGATCTGGCGGAGGATGTCGTTGGCGAGGCTGGAGGCGCCGAAGCGGAACCACTCCGGAGTCAGCCAGCGATCGCCGAGGGTCTCCTTGACCATGACCAGGTAGTGAAGGGAGAGCTTCGCGGAGGCGATGCCGCCCGCTGGCTTCATGCCGACCATGTGACCGGTAGCGAGATGGTGGTCGCGGATGGCCTCGAGCATGATGAGCGTGACGGGGAGCGTCGCCGCGGGCTGGACCTTGCCGGTGGACGTCTTGATGAACCCGCCGCGGCAATCGCCGGACGAATCGGCCATGGCCTCGATGGCCAGGTCGCTGGCTCGCCGAACACTGTCGTAGGTCTCGAGCTCGCCGGTCTCGAGGATGACCTTGAGGTGCGCGTGGGTGCCGTCGCAGCGCTCGCACGCGGCGTGGACCTCGCGGATCTCCCGGGCCACCTCGTCGTAGCGGCCCGCGAGGAACGCGCCGCGGTTGATGACCATGTCGATCTCGTCCGCGCCGTCGTCCACGGCCCGGCGTGTGTCCTCGAGGCGTACGTCGAGCGGGTACTGGCCGCTGGGAAACCCTGTTGCCACCGAGGCGACCTTGATGTGGCGCCCGCCGGCTCGGGCCAGTTCTTCTTTCGCGAGCGCGACGAACGTGGGGTAGACACAGACCGCGGCGACCGATGGCAGTTCGGCCGATTCCAGCGCCAGCCCGTCGCCGGGACGGATCGCCTTGCGGCACAGAGCTCGGACCTTCTCCGGCGTGTCCTTTCCCTCGAGGGTGGTCAGGTCGATCATCGACATGGCCAGCAGCAGCCCGGCGAGCTTCGCGGGCTGCTTGATCGATCGCGCCTGGAACGACGCGGCGCGAGCCTCGAGCATGACACGATCAACGGTCCGCAGTTTCATGGCCGGTCTCTGGGAAACCTCGGGGATCACTTTCGGATGGGGACGGTGCGAGGGTCCTGCAGCGGCCGCGGGCCCTCGCCGTACGGGGGCGCATCAACAAGTTTCGCGGTGCGGATGACCGGCGGGTTCGCGGGGCGGTCGCGTCCGTCCGACCCCGGCGGGAGGATCGGCGTCCGCGCGATGGCAAGGATTGTCTCCGCACCGCTGACACAGCGTCCAAACGACGTGTACCGGCCGTCGAGTGCCGCCGTGCCGTCGCGGCTGAGGCAGAGGAAGAACTGCGAGCCCGCGGTGTTCGGGTCGTCGTTCCTCGCCATCGAGACCACGCCGAAGTCATGGGGCAGCGTGCTGGGCTCCAAGTCGATGTTGTAGCCCGGGCCCCCTTCGCCCTTGCCCGTGGGGTCGCCGACCTGGATAACAAAGGGGTTGCCCTGCTGGTTGACGGCCACGACGCGGTGGAAGATCACGTCCGTGTAGAACCCGCCCTCGACCAGTTCGCGGAAGTTCCACGCGGTCGTCGGGGCGGCGTCGGGCCGGAGTTCGATCTCGATCGATCCCGCCGTGGTGTCGAGCACCACGTGCTTGTCGACGTAGGCGCGGAAACCGGAGTAGACCCGGCGGCGCGAGTCGAGGGGGAACCGGGGCATCCCGGAGACAGGGTCGATGACGACCGGGTAGGCGGCCGAAACCATGGGCTGGATGACTACGGCGGGACCGACCTTCTTGCCGCCGACGAGCAGCTGGGCGTAGACGACCTTGGGAGTCTGCGTCGTCCACAGCGACGGGAAGATCGCGGCGATGTCGACCCCGCCGGGCTGCACCGGCTTCTGGTCGAGGACCTTGGCGGTTTCGGGTTCGAGCAGCGCGATCTCGGCGGCGCCATCGACACCGGCGGGCATCGCCACCGTCATCGGCGCGGCACGGTTGATCCCGTAATAGGTGCGGTCGGGCGAGAGCTGGGCATTGGCAAGGTGCGCCCAAAGCCCAAGGCAGACCGCGGCGACGAGGGCCGCGCGGGCTCGGTCAAGCATGTCGTGGCGCATTCGCGGGGTCCTCCTGGGCGGCTGGAATAGGACTGTACCGCCTGGGCCGCAGAGCGTCTCGACATTGGAGGTCGGAAGTTGGCACCGCGACACGCTGAATATGGGGCGTGTCAGTTCGCGGAACATCGCAACGCGATTAGCGAGAGGCCGACGACGTGGCCGGGCCATCGAGCATGTTCCACGCGCCCTCGATCTTCTCCTGGGCTCGTGGATCGACATCGTTGGTCGGCAGCATCGCGATGAACCGGGAAGCCGAGTCGGCAAACCAGGCGACGCTCATGTCCACGCGCATCACGTTGGTCCCCACCCGGTGGCTGAAATCGGCGTAGGTGCGCATGCTGTCTGAGACGACGGCGAGCGTCGGCTGGCTGAACAAGGTAAACCTCCGCCCATCCGAGGTGGACGAGCGGTAGTGGTAGTTGCCGATGATCTGCCCGTCCTCAAGGCCGTTCCAGCGGCGCGAGTAGCGTGCCAGCGAGTGCTCGCCGCGATGAGATGGGCAGTAGAAGACGCCGGGTGCATCCAGGTACTGGCCGGCGTAGAGGTGACCAAGGCCATCCCAGGCATCCGCGGGTGCTTCGAGTCGCAGCGTGTCCATCTGTTCCGGGGAACCAGCATCCCGGTACTGCGCCGAGAAAACGCTCGGTGGGAACTGATCGTGGTAATCCTCAACGTACATCGCCACACCAAGGCCATGCTGGCGCACGTTCGATGAGCACACCACCCTGCGGGCCGTCTCGCGGACCATCGCGAGGCTGGGCATCAGCAGGCTGATCAGAACGCCGATAACCCCAATGCTGACCAGAATGTCAGCAAGGGTAAACCCTCGCCGATTCGAAGGGCCTGCCTTTACAAATGTTGCGCGGGATGAGTGGCCGGACGCCATGCGTGCCACTTGAACCCTCCAGCGATACCCCACCTGTTGAGACTGTACAAAGAGCCGACGCTTGGAGCAAGAGCCTTGTTCGCTCTCGGGCGAAAAAAACGCCGTCTACCCTAACGTTTTCCTTTTTCGCCCTTCACAATGAAGGCAGGTCCGGGTTACGCTACATTAGCGATTTCAGTGGGTGGGAAACACGATCAGGGGACGCATCCGTGACACCGAGTTTGTCGTATCAAGTGGCGTGGCCGTGTTTTGCGGCCAAGGCATCTCCACGAATCGAGTGCCGTTCCTGGTTGACTGCATCGGGCGCAGCCCGAATCGGATGAGCGCGATGACCTCGTCTCCTTCCGATGCGATCCATGAAGCCGATCTGCGCTTGATGCAGCGTGTCGCGAGCAACGATCAATCGGCGGTCGCCGATCTGTACGACCGGTTCGGTTCTTTGGTGTATCGCTTGGCTGTTCAGGCGATGCCGACCCGGGCGGATGCGGAAGACGCGGTACAGGAGATCTTTGTCCGCTTGTGGCGCACGGCGGGTCGGTACGACCCCAAGCGAGCAGCCCTGGTGACCTGGGTCATGCTGATCTCGCGGCGGCATCTGGTGGATCGGTTGCGGAGGGCCAAGGCCCGGCTCAAGCCCTCGGCGCTGGACGAACGCCAGGCCCAGCCGGAAGCGATGACCGATGTGGTCGGAAGGAACATGGACCGGGACGAGCGATTCAACGCCTTGCTGGCGCGAGTCTCGAAGTTGCCGGAACTGCAGAAGACGGTGGTGATCAGGGCATATCTGGGGGGCCAGACCCTCAGGCAGATCGGGGAAGAACTCAACACGCCGATTGGAACGGTTAAATCGGCCCTCAGCCGCGCCCTCGTACGACTTCGAGAGCGCGGGCCTACCGAGGAACTTTCGCCATGACGACGTACGAACTCTTGGAAATGGCAACCCTGGACGCGATGGGCCTGCTCGACGACGAAGAGCGGGAATCGTTCGAACGGGCGTTCTTCGCCGCGGCGCCGGCGGTGCAGGCCCAGATCCGTCGGGAGCAGGCCCGGTTGGCGCGCAACGACGCCATCCTCCCCGCGGGCGAGCCGCCGGCGGGGCTGCGCGCCCGCGTGCTCGCGGCGGTCCGTGATGCCATGCAGGCCGTCTCCGGCCGGACGATTGCCGGTCGCATCTCGCCGGCGATCCTGCCGAGCCGCGGGGTCTCGCCGGTGTGGCGTGCCGCGGCGATCGGGTGTGTGGCCGCGTCGATCGTTTTCGGGCTGACGACCGCCCACATGCGCAGCCAGTTCGACAACATCACCAAGCAGCTGAGCCTGGATCTCGAGACCGCTGCGTGGATCAGGGATTGGGGACCGCGGTTCGAGCAGCGTCTGTTCGATCCAGGCACCCGCTTCGTGTCATTCTCGGGCGAGGCCAGCGGGCGCGCGGTGCTGCTGATGGACAACGCCACGGGCAGCGGGCAGCTCCTGTTCAAGGACCTGCCGGCATCCGAGGGCACCTACTCGCTGGCGATCGTCGACAGCGAGGGGAACCCCGTCGGGACCGCGGTGCTGACGTTCAAGTCCGCGGGGAACAAGTCGTTCCAGCCGATCAAGGGGTTGGACCTCAAGTCGATCCCGGAAGGGTGCTCGCTGGCAATCCTGGCGCCTTCGGAAAAAGCCGCTGGCCGGCAGACCCCGCTCCTCCGGAGCGCGGGAACCTGAGTTGATCACGAATCAAGAATGGAGCGGGCCGGGCGAGCGTCGCCCGGCCCGCTTTCGTTTGATCCCTGCGGGATTCACCGGGTTGATCGGCTAGCGCGCTGCGGGCGGCTGCGGGGCCGGGCGGTGGGGGGCTGTGGGCACACCTTCCCAGGACAGGCCGCCCATGGCCTCGCCGATGCGCTGATCCTCTTCATACTGGGATTTGGAGCGGGATAGCCGGCTCCAGATCATGACCCCCAGCAGACCCGCGGCGAGCATGCCACCGCCCGCGAAGCCGAGGGCATACGTCAGGCGAGGATCTTCAACCGGCTCATGGCCGACTTTGGCCGACTGGGCGATCGTGGTCGCCAATCCGTCGGGACGTCCGGAGCGGGACGCGTTCGCGACCGCCGCCACGGCCGTGACGAAGGTGTCGAGCTCGCGTGCCGTCCGCTCGGTGCCCTTGCCCTTGAGTTCGAGGACAAGCACGCCGTCGCCCTTGGTCTGCAGGGCGAGATCCTGCTTGAGGCGGGCGGCGAGTTCCTGCGGGACGGCCAGGGTGGCCATGCCGCGCTTGCCGTACCGCTCCGCGGCGGTGTTGATCATCTTCGGGTCAACAAGCAACCCCTCGTGGTACTGCTGCCAGCCGGCGAGCTCACCCTCACCCGCCTCGCGGCCCTGGGTGTCGGCCGAGAGAATGGCGGTGGCGATGTACGTTGCGGGGACGATCTGGTTGGTGACCGCCCAGGAGACCATCCCGAGGAGCGCCGCGATGCCGATGCTGTAGAACACGATCGCCGCGGCCCCCACGCCGGCGCGCTTGGCGGCGAGGTGCCGCTCGCGGGCGCGGATTGCCTCGACGGCCTCGGCGAGCTTGACGCGCTGGGCGAGCACCGTGTCGCACTCGGCTCGACGTTTGGCGAGGGCCTCCTTCGCGGTGAGGATCTTGCGGGCCTGAACCTGCAGCAGGGACTTGTACTTGGCCAGCCGGACGCGCCGGAGGGCCACCCACTGCGCATCGGCCGAGAGTGCGGCCGGAACGGATGGTGCAGGCGCGGCATCGTTCCGCGTGACACCACCGGCGGGTTCGGACGCATCGGTCGGCGACTCGGGCTTGGAGGCGAGTTCGGCCTCGAGCATCTTGCCCCACTCGCGGGCCTCGTCGAGTTGCTTGGAGAGGGCCTCGATGGCCATGTCCCGCTTCTGGATGTCCTCGGGCGACACGGCGGACGCCTGCTCCAGTTTCGCCAGCGTGTCAGCGAGCGTGGTCGCCGCCTGCACCGCCTCGTCCTCGAGGGAGATGATGCGGGCCTCGAGCGTGGTGCGGACCTGCGCGGCCTCGGCCAGTCGCGTCGAGAGATCCTCAGTGAGTTGCTTGACCTGCTCGCGGAGGTCGGCGGCCTGGGCCTCCAGCTGCTCGGCCCGAGCGATCGCCGCGTTGGCCCTCCCGGCGCTGGCCTCGGAGTCCTCGCGAGCACGATCAAGGGCGGTGGAGGCAACCTCGGATGCTGAGGTGGCGCCGGAGCGGAGCCCGTCGAGTTCGCGCTCGACGGCCGTGAGACGCTCCGCGGCGCGCTGCGCCCCGGCGATCGCCTCGTCACGCTTGCGGGAAGCCTCCAGGACGCTCTCGGCCGCGAGACGCTCGACCTGGCGCATCCGCTCCTCGCGGGCCTCCAGTTCTTCGGCCTGCTGCTTGAGTTCCAGGGAGCGTCGCTCGGCCTGCTGCGATGACTCGGCG
Organism: Phycisphaeraceae bacterium; assembly: GCA_019636655.1. Lineage (NCBI taxonomy): Bacteria > Pseudomonadati > Planctomycetota > Phycisphaerae > Phycisphaerales > Phycisphaeraceae > Phycisphaeraceae bacterium. The sequence goes on from JAHBXB010000006.1 coordinate 78,833, forward strand.
CGGAGCTCCTCGGCCTGGCGCCGGAGCGATTCGGCCTGCCGGCGCTGCGCGGCCACATGCTCCCGCTCCCGGTCCGCGTCGGCTTGTCTCGCATCCATGGCCGCGCGGGCCTTGTCGAGTTCAGCGTTGCGGGCCTCGGCCTGCTTGAGCATCTCCTGCGACTCGTTCCGGGCGGCCTCGGCCTCCAGCCGCTTGGCCTCGATGCGGGCCTGCACCTGGTCCAGCTCCGCCGCGCGGGCCTGGAGTTCGGCATGAGTCGACGCCATCGATGCGGAGCGGGCGTCGAGCTCGGCGCGCTGCGCCTCGATCGCCGCGGTCATCTGCGAGAGTTGCGCGTCGCGGGACTGGATTGAGGCCTCCAGGTCGGCAACCTGCTTCTCCTTGGCCTCGACGGCGGCACGCCGGGAATCGAGATCCCGCTTCTGCGATTCGATCTCCTTCGCCTCCGCGGCCAACTGTTCCTGCTGCAACTTGAGCGATGCGGCGCGGCCGTCGACCTCCTGGCGCTCCGCCGCCAGGGCGGCGGCCCGCTTGTCGATCTCGCCGTTCTTCAGGTCCACGCGGTTGGCCCGCGCGTCCAGTTCCTTGCGATCGTTCTCGATCAGCCTCAACTGGTCGGCGACGCCGCGCTGCTGCTGATCGATCTCCTGCGCCCTGGCCTCGAGCTCCGCGGCGCGGGCCTCGATCTGTTTGCGCTCGGCGGCGACGCGACGGTCGCGCTCCTGCAGTTCCTTGGTCTTCTCCGCCAAGCCGGCGCGACCGAGTTCGAGCTCTTCCGACCGGGCAGCGAGCTTGGACTCGGCGCTCTCGATCGCCTCGCGTCGACGGTCCAGGTCCCGCTCGAGACGCTGGGTCTCCTCGCGTGCCCAGCGGAGCCCGCCGAGTTGCTGCTCCATCTCGCCGATCGTCCGCAGGATCGCATCCGAATCGGCGGAGAATGTGGGGCTGGGATGAGTGCCGGGCTTGGCGCGGTCCGCATTCGTCTTGGCCGGGTCGGTCGACATGCACGCTCCGTCGATTCGAATGTCCGAGAATGTCGCCGCTCGGCCGCGGCGCACGTGCCGCCGGTGAGGGATCGGCACCCGGGTCTATCGGCGCGTGGCACGGGGCGCTGAAAGCCCCGAACCGGAACTTCGCACGACGGCCCCCGACGGAGCCGTCACGAACGGGCGAGTCGGCGCGATGGGGCGGGCTCCGCTAGGCTTTGGCACCATGGCCTCATTCCTGTTCAAGACCGAACCGGGCGAATACTCGTTCTCGGACCTCGTGCACGAAGGCACGACGATGTGGAGCGGCGTGACGAACAACGCCGCGCTCGGGCACCTCAGGAGTGTCCGCAAGGGCGACCGCGTCTTCGTGTACCACACCGGGGACGAACGGGCCGTGGTCGGTCTGGCAAAAGCAGTGAGCGGCCCCTACGAGGACCCGGCGAACCCGGGCACGAACGCCGCGGGTGCGCCCAAGTTCGCGGTCGTGGACCTCAAGCCGGTGAAGGCCGCACGTTCGCCCGTCACGCTGGATCAGGTCAAGGCGGACAAGCGGTTTGCGGTGCCCGGGTTCGACCTCGTCCGCCTGCCGCGGCTGAGCGTGATGCCGGTCCCCGAGTCGGTCGCGGACCTGATCAGCACACTCGCAGGGCTTTGAGGAGGACACCCGTCGATGCCGAGCGTGATTCATGTGGGAGCGGTAGTCGCCGCGGCGCTTCTCGCCGTTGCAGCGTGCGCGATGCAGGCCGGCGGTCCACGGACCCCGAGCGGGGCGGGCGGCGGGTCGCCACGCATCAGGTACACCGTCTCGCTCCCCGATCCCCAGACGCAGATGATCGATGTGCGCATGACGATCGAGGGGGTCGATGCGCCGGCGCTGGACCTCGCGCTCCCGGTGTGGCGGCCGGGTAAATACCTGGTGCTGGATCCCGCCGGTGGTATCCGCGGCATGAGCGCCACCGGGGCTGATGGACGATCGCTGCCGGTCGAGAAAACGGACAAGGCGACGTGGCGGATCACGACCGAGGGGAGCCATGCCGTCATCGCGTCCTACCGGGTCTACGCCAATGCGCTCGGGGACCGCACCCGGCACGTGGACGACACCCACGCGTTCATCTCCCCCTCAACCGTGCTGATGTACGTGCCGGATCGGCGTGGCGAGCCCGTCGCCGTGCGGATCGAGGCGCCGGGCGGCTGGCAGGTCGCGACGGGTCTCGACGCGGTCCCCGGGATGCCGCACGAGTACGCCGCGCCCGATTACGACACGCTGGTGGACTCGCCGCTGGAGATCGGGCGGTTCCAGCGGATCGACTTTGAGGTCGATTCGGTGCCGCACGAGATCGTGGTCTGGACCGGACGAGGCGGGGGCGATGGGGCCTCCGTGCGGGATCCGGAGCGATTGGCGCGGGACTTCGCCGCGATCGTGCGTGCGCAGCGAGACATCTTCGGGGACCTGCCCTACGCGCGCTACGTGTACATCATCCACCTGACGGCCGGGGCCTCCGGCGGCACGGAGCACCTCAACTCGTTCGTGGCGCAGGGACCCCGGAACGCGCTCGACGATCCGAAGGCCTACGACAAGTTCCTGGGCCTGATCTCGCACGAGATGTTCCACACCTGGAACGTCAAGCGGCTGCGCCCCGCGGACCTGACACCCTACGACTACGCCCACGAGAACTACACGAAACTGCTCTGGGTCGCGGAGGGGACCACCTCCTACTACGACGACCTCTGCCTCGTCCGGGCCGGGATCATCAAGCCGGACGACTACCTGGCCTTGCTGCAACGGGCCATCGCGGCGGAGGCCGACCGCCCCGGGGCCGCGGAGCAGTCGCTGGAGGAGTCGTCGTTCGACGCCTGGATCAAGTTCAACCGCCCCGACCCGGACGCGGTGAACTCGACGGTATCGTTCTACGGCAAGGGGGCGCTGGCGTCGCTGTACCTGGACCTGCTGGTGCGGGAGCGCACGGACGGCAGGGTTTCGCTCGACGACGTGATGCGGGACCTGTACCGCCGGCATCCGCTCGGGTCCGCCGGGTACACCACGGCCGATGTGCTGGCGGCGCTCAACGAACTCACCGGGTCCGACATGGCGCCCGTGCTGCGGGACCACATCGCCGGGAGACAGCCGATGGACTTCGCCGCGCACACCGGCGTGGTCGGGCTTGAGCTCGTGTTCGAGCCGGAGAAAAAGGACGGTGAGCCGCTTCCGCCCGCCGCCTACCTCGGCCTGAACCTCGCGGAGAAGTCGGGGCGGACGGTGGTCCAGTCGATCCCGAGCGACGGGCCCGCGTACGCGGCGGGGGTGAACGCGGACGATGAGATCGTCGCCCTCAACGGCGTGCGGCTCGGCGCCAACGACCTCGCCGGACGGCTCAAGCCGCTCAGACCCGGCGAGGTGGTCCGGCTGACGGTGCTGCGGCGCGACGCGTTGAAGGAGATCCCGGTCACGCTCGCGTCAAAGCCCGCGGGGTCATGGAAACTCAGGCGGGTGGAGCACCCGAGCGATCAGCAGCGTGCCCAGTATTCCTCGTGGCTCGGCCAGGGGTGGCCGGGACCCGCGGCCGAGGCCAAGGCGGATTCCAACTGACGCGGGCGCCACGGGCTGATCAGTACGCCTTGACGACGCGGGCGCCCGGGTAGAACGCGTGCAACATGTCCTGCCAGTCGGTGCCGCGCTTCGACATCGCGTTGGTGCAGTACTGGCACATGCCGACGCCGTGCCCGAACCCGCGTCCGGAGAAGACGACCGTCGATCCCTCGACGACGACCTCGAAGTCGCTGGAGTTGACGCGAGTCGCGCGGGTGATCGGGGGGAGGCCGGCCGACACGCCGGCGATCGGCGGCTCCTCCGTGTTGCAGGCCAGCCGCAGTTCCTCGCCCTTGAGGATGTACGACTTGCCGCCGGGCTCGATGATCTTGTACTCCGCCGGACGCCCCGTGGCGTTCGTTCGGACCACCTCGATCTTCGCCAGGTCCCGGATCTGCCGGATCAGGTAGTTGTTGCGTTCGCCGAAGACGGCGAAGCGGCGGACCAGTTCGTCCTTCGGTCGTTCGACCGTCCACGTGTACAGCGGCGAGGCCTGGCAATAGTGGGCCCGCTCGTACGCCTGCAGCGGCGGAACGAGGTTGAACTCGAAGCCCTTCGACGTAGGCCACGTGTCCCTGGCCGCGGCGGTCCGCCCGCCGCACGTGCTGGAGTAGTACGCCCGGAGCACCGCCCCGTCCGTAGTCAGGATGATGCCGCGGGTCTGCGCCACCGCGTCGATCGCGTTCGGCAGCGTGGTCGCGCCCGCGTACGCCTGGTCCCGGGTGGAGGCCTCGACGTCGAACGCCCGCCCCGTCGCGGCGGATCGGTTCCGCTCGTGGATGGCGTAGCTGCGGGCGCACACCGCCTGGACCATGCACGCCGCGAGGTTCCAGTCCTTCGGCAGCTCCTTGGCCAGGACCCCGGGGAGGTACTCCTCCATCGGGATGTACTCGATCACGTCGAAACTCGAGGGAAGCGTCACGGGCGCCGGTTGCGACACATCGGCCGTCGGCCGGCGGGCGGCCGCGGGCGCGAGCCGGAAACGCCCTGCGAACCGCTGGCCGTTCACGGCCGTGGATGCGGGCTTGTTGTCCCGCATCACTCCCTCGACCTCCAACTCGCGGGCCTGCGCCCCGCGGGCGGGCAGTCGCCTCTCCTGGCCGGCATTGTCGCGGACGACCCAGGAGTCCGCGGCGAGCACAACCTCGACCGGGGGCGTGAAGTAGGCGCCCCGCGTGCGTTCCGCAGCGCCGGCGGACCCGCTGCCGATGACCGGGCCAAGCCAAATGGAATCAACCCCGGAGAACGTCGCCCGTGGCGCGGACTCGAGGATGCGGATGCGCATCTCGGGTTCACCCTTGATCCCCGCGACGGCGAAGACATTCCCGACAGCGTCCGGCGCGGCGGGCGTCGGACGGGTGACGGGATCGGCAATCCGAGTGGACCGGTAGGACGATCGACTGGCGTCGCACGAGGTCAGCGTGATCCCAAGCATCAGCGACGACGCACCGAGGATGACCGAACCGACCGCGATCACTGTGTTGGGCCTGCGCTCCAGCGACATAAGCAGCGTCCTTGCAAAGTCCATGGGGAAGCCTGTGTTGATCGGCCGGTGCCCTCGCCCGGGAGCAGGATTGGCGCTAGGACCTGTGCCCGCGGAGCGGCGACGGGTTGGACTCGGGCGCGATCTCGTCCGGGACCCCGATGTCTTCGTTCCACAGCCCGGGGTTGTCCCGGATCGCTGCCTGCATCAGATCAATGCATCGCTGATCGTTCATCAGGACAATCTCGACCCGCTCGTGCCTCAACCAGTCCTCCCGGCCGAGGAACGTCGTGTGCTCCCCGATGACAAGCCTCGGGATCCGGTAGAGCACCGCGGTGCCCGAGCACATGGCGCACGGGCTGAGGGTGGTCGCCAGGGTGAGTTCGTGCCAGTCGCGCCGGCGGCCGGCGTTGCGGATGCAGACAGTTTCCGCGTGGGCAGTCGGGTCGCCGGTCTGGACGCGCTGATTGTGGCCCAGCGCCACGATTGTCCCCCGGGGATCCATCAGGGCCGATCCTATGGGCAACCCGCCTTCCCGCAAGGATTTGCGCGCCTGCTCTAGGGCGGCCTCAAACACCATCGAATCGAGGGTGGCACGGTCCATGGTCATCGTCGGTCCTCTCATGGCAGGGGGTTCGCGGGATGGAGTTGCAACACAGGGTAGTTTCAGTACAATCCGTTCGAATGCCGAACATCGATCCAAGCACGTTTGATCTTCTCACCCTCACCCTGGTGCCCGGCCTCGGCCCTGTACTCATTGGGCGAGCCGTCGAGGCGCTCGGCTCCCCGGCGGCCGCCGTCGCGGCCTCGGAGACCACCCTGCGGGGGATCAAGGGACTCGGAGCGGATCGCGCTCGAAAGGCCGCATCGGGTCTGCGCGAGGCGTCGCGACTCGCGGAGCGGGAGTGCGCCGAAGCGGAGCGGCTTGGTGCTCGCATCATCGGCTGGGATGAACCGGCGTACCCATCTCTGCTTCGCACGATTCCCGGCGCCCCGCCGGTGCTCTACGTGCTGGGGCGGGCCGAAGCCTTGTCATCCGATGGCTACCCGGTGGCGATCGTCGGCTCCCGCTCATGCACTCCCTACGGCATCGAGCAGTCGGAGCGGTTCGCGATGCACTTGGCGCAGGCCGGCCTCACGGTCGTGTCCGGAGGGGCCCGAGGCATCGACACCGCCGCGCACCGCGGGGCTATGCGGGCGGGGGCGGGCTCGTCCGGCGGGGTGACGGTCGCGGTCCTCGGCTGCGGCCTCACTCATCGCTACCCGCCCGACAACGTCCAGTTGTTCGATTCGATGATCTCCTCCGGCGGGGCGCTGGTGTCGGAGCTTCCCCTGTCGACTCCGCCCACTGCGGAGAACTTCCCCGCGCGCAACCGGATCATCTCGGGCCTCTCGCTCGGCGTCATCGTGATCGAGGCGGGGCGCAAGTCAGGGGCGTTGATCACGGCCCGCGACGCCGCGGAGTCCCACGGCCGCGAGGTCTTCGCCGTGCCCGGCCGGGTAGATTCTGCCGCGAGCGAGGGGACGCTTTCGCTTCTGAAGTCCGGAGGAGCCGCCTTGGTAACCCACCCGGCCGATGTCGTCGAGGCTCTCGAGGGGCCGGCGCGGCACCAGTTCCTGGGGACGCACGCGGCGAGGTTCCAACTGGCCCCGTGCGATGGGGAGGGCGTCGGCGAAGACTTGCCTGCCGCGACCCACGCCGAATCGAGCGGCGGACCGTGGAATGGAGTCGGACTCAGCGACTCTCAGCGGGTGATCGTCGAGGCGCTCGCCGACGCGATGACGGTCGATGAACTGTCGCGGGCTACGGGGATGGACGTCGGTGCGCTCCGGGGGGAGGTCACGATGCTGGAGATCCAGCGGCGGGTCAGGCGAGTGGGCACTCGCATCGCCAGGGTGTGACCCCGCACGACCGCGAGCGCCGTGCCATAATGGCCTGCATGGCACACGCGGCGAGCGCAGGCACGGCACGACGAACGGACTACCGCAACGACGAGGCGTTCGCCCGGTCGATGGACCGGGCCGATCCGCTCGCGCCCTGGCGCCGGGAGTTCGAGTTTCCATCCCGCCTGGCGACTGGCAAGGGGGCAAGCCGGCGAGACTGCGTCTACCTGGTCGGCAACTCGCTGGGCCTGATGCCGCGATCGGCGCGGGCGGCCGTTGAGCAGGAGCTGGACGACTGGGCCAGCCTGGGGGTCGAGGCGCACCTGAAGGGCCGCCAGCCGTGGTTCTCGTACCACGAGGTCTTCCGCGAGATGGGTGCCCGCTTGGTCGGGGCCAAGCCCGGCGAGGCGGTGATGATGAACTCCCTCACGGCCAACCTGCACCTGATGATGGTGTCGTTCTACCGGCCCACGAGTTTCCGCTACAAGATCGTCGTTGAGGACTCCCTCTTCCCGTCGGACAGCTACGCGGTCGCCAGCCAGGCCGCGTTCCACGGGTTCGACCCGGACCAGGCGGTCGTCCGGCTCAAGCCCCGGCAGGGCGAACAGACCCTGCGCACCGAGGACATCGTCGACTACCTCCGCGACGAGGGCGAGACCGTGGCCCTGGTCATGCTGGGCGCGGTGAACTACCTGACCGGGCAGTGGTTCGAGATGGAGAAGATCACCGCAGCGGGCAAGGAACAGGGCTGCATGGTCGGCTGGGACCTCGCCCATGCCGCGGGCAACGTGCCGATGCGGCTGCACGACTGGGGCGTCGATTTCGCCGCGTGGTGCTCGTACAAGTACCTCAACTCCGGTCCCGGCGCAGTCGCCGGCTGCTTCGTCCACCAGCGACACGCCAAGGACTCCTCCCTGCCGCGGTTCGCCGGCTGGTGGGGGAACGATCCGAAGACTCGCTTCCGCATGGAGCCCGGGTTTGTTGCCAGGCCCGGGGCGGACGGCTGGCAGCTCAGCAACCCGCCGATCCTGGCGATGGCCCCGCTCAAAGCCTCCCTCGAGATCTTCGACCAGGTCGGGATGGCGGCGCTGCGGAAGAAGTCGCTCGCCCTGACCGGGTACCTTGAGTGGATCGTGGACACCGTCGCGGGACAGGCTGTTGAAATCGTGACGCCGCGGGATCCGCGGCAGCGGGGGGCCCACCTCTCCCTCGCGGTGCGCGCCGGGGACGGCGGGGCTCGGGCGAAGAAGAACCCGAGCCGCTCGCTCTTCGACCGCCTGACCCAAGCCGGGGTGGTGTGCGATTTCCGCGAGCCGAACGTGATCCGCGCCGCGCCGGCGCCGCTGTACTGTTCGTTCCACGACGTGTGGCGCTTCGGCAAGGCGCTCGAATCCGCCCTGACGTGAGCGACTCCCAGGAGCCCCGATGGCCATCGGAGACGGCAAGAAGGTCGTGATCGTCGGGGCCGGGCTCGCCGGTTCGCTCATGGCGTGCTACCTCGCGGACCTGGGCTACGAGATCCACGTCTACGAGCGCCGCCCGGACCCGCGCAAGAAGGGGTACGTCGGCGGACGATCGATCAACCTCGCCCTCTCGGCGCGGGGCATCAAGGGCCTCGCCGGCGCTGGGCTCGACAAAAAAGTCCTTGCCGAGGCCATCCCGATGCGCGGCCGGATGGTGCACCCCGTCTCGGGCCCCCTCGCTTTCCAGGCCTACAGCAAGAATCGCTCCGACGCGATCAACTCGATCTCCCGCGGCGGACTCAACCTCCTCCTGATCGAGGCCGCGGCGAAACGCCCCGGCGTGAAGTTCTACTTTGACCAGCGGTGCCTCGACGTCGGCCTCGACGCACCGAGCGTGACCTTCAAGGACCAGCGGCCGGCCGAGGAAGGCGGCGCCGGGCTCACCGGCAGGGTCGAGGCCGACCTGGTCATCGGGGCCGACGGCGCCTTCTCCGCGGTCCGCGCCCGGATGCAGATCCAGGACCGCTTCGAGTACAGCCAGTCATACCTCGGTCACGGGTACAAGGAACTCCACATCCCCGCCCGCCGGGGGCGCTCCGGGCCCGAGTTCGCGATGGAGCCCAACGCGCTGCACATCTGGCCGCGGGGCGGCTCGATGATGATCGCGCTGCCGAACCCGGACAAGAGCTTCACCTGCACGCTCTTCTGGCCCTTCGAAGGGCCTCACGGGTTCGGTAACCTCAAGACGCCCGAGCAGGTCGAGCGGTTCTTCAAGGGGAACTACCCCGACTTCCCCGCCCTCAGCCCCTCCTTCGTGCAGGACTATCTGACCAACCCGGTCAGTTCGCTGGTCACAGTGCGGTGCGCACCTTGGTGGACGCCGGGCTCCAAGCCGCGGCAGATCACGGGCGGTGTCGGCGGGACCGTCCTGATCGGCGATGCCGCCCACGCGATCGTCCCGTTCTTCGGGCAGGGAATGAACTGCGCGTTCGAGGACTGCACCGCGCTCGCCGAGTGCCTCAAGCGGTTCGGCGGCGACCTGACCAGGGCCCTGCCGCAGTACGGCGAGGATCGGACCGACAACGCCGAGGCGATCGCCGACATGGCGATCACCAACTTCATCGAGATGCGGGACAAGGTTGCGTCACGGGCATTCCGGGCAAAGAAGAAGCTCGAGCACGCCCTCCATGCGATTCTTCCCGGTCACTTCGTGCCGCTCTACAACATGGTGAGCTTCTCGACCATCCCTTACGCCGAGGCGCGCCGGCGGGCGCAGCGGCAATCCCAGGTGATCCAGGCCGTGGCCATCTGGGCTGGCGTTGTCGTCGGTGGGCTTGCGCTGGGCATGCTCATCGGACGCCTGCGCGCCGGCGGGTGAGGATGCCGTCATTCTCCACAGGAGAGATTGCCATGCCGCCGAAGATCTACGACATCACTCCACCGGTCACGGAGCGGCTCGGCGTCTGGCCCGGCGACACGCCGATGTCGCGCGAGGTGCTGTGCGAGATCGAGAAGGGGGCGAGCATCACCCTCAGCACGATCCGCGCCACCGTCCACCTGGGGGCTCACGCCGATGGTCCCAACCACTACGGCGCCGGCGCCCCCGCGATCAGCGAGCGGTCCCTCGACTACTACCTCGGGTCGTGCGATGTGGTCGAGGCCGGTGTCGCGCGGGGCCTCCGCGTGGAACCGGACGACATCAGAACGCAGGCCGGCCGCGGCCTCGCGGCGATTCGCCACCCTCGCATACTCATCCGCACCGGTACCTACCCCGATGCCGAGGACTTCAGCAGAGACTTTGCCGGGCTCTCGGTTGAGCTGATCGACGCCCTTGCGGCCCGGGGCGTGGTGACAGTCGGCATCGACACTCCCAGCGTCGACCTCTTCGATTCCAAGAACCTCCCCGCGCACAAGGCGATCCTGGCTCATGACATGGCGATCCTCGAGGGGATCGACCTTCGCGGGGTTCCGCTCGGGTCCTATGAACTGATCGCCCTGCCGCTGAAACTCGTCGGGTTCGACGCCAGCCCGGTCCGGGCCGTGCTCCGCAGCCTGTAGGCCCGCCCCGCGCGCCGCCGTCACGGAACCGTTGCGACAATCTTCACTTCAAAGGCGATCGGCGCGTTGCCGCCCTGCGGGAGGGCCCCGATCTGAATCGTCGTGCGCGTCGGCTGGTTCGGGCCCGGCGGGAAGTACTCAGCCCACAAGCGGTTGTATACGGCGAAATCCCGCTTCATGTCCGTGAGGAACACGAGCACGTCGACGATCCGGTCCCACGACGACCCCGCCTCGGCGAGGATCTCCCTCACGTTGTCGAAGCACGAGCGGACCTGGGCCTCGATGTCGTAGGACGCAACCACGCCGGAAGCGTCGAGCGTGACGCCGGGGATGTCCTTGCTGCCGCGCCGACGCGGGCCGACGCCCGAGAGAAACAGCAGGTTCCCCACCCGCCGTGCGTGCGGATACGCCCCGACGGGTTCCGCCGCCTTCGCGCTGTTGGTGGCGTTGTTCGTCATGGTGCACTCCTCGCCGGGGTGGAGCCGTCAGCGGCCGCTACAGCCTCACGCACACGTTCTTGGCCTCGGTAAAGAACTTCACCGCATCCCACCCCCCCTCGCGGCCGACTCCGCTCTGCTTCATCCCCCCAAAGGGCGTCCGCAGATCGCGCACCATCCAGCAGTTGGCCCAGATGATCCCCGCGTCCAGGACGGAGGCGACGCGGTGCAGGCGCGATGCGTCGGAGGTGAACAGCGTCGCCGCGAGCCCGTACGGAGTTCCATTGGCGAGTGCGATCGCCTCATCCTCGTCGTCAAACGGCTGCAGCGTGACGACCGGGCCGAAGATCTCCTCCTGCTCTACGCGGCAGGAAGGATTGAGCCCGCTGATCACCGTCGGCAGGTAGAACGCCCCGGCACGGACCCGCGCCGGGAGCGACGCCGGATCGGGCCGGGCCCCGCCGCAGTGCACCGTCCCGTCCAGTTCGCGGGCCGCCTTCACGAGAGAGTCCACCTTCTCCAGGTGGGCCGCGCCGACCAGCGATCCGAGTTGTGTCCGCTCGTCGCGAGGGTCGCCCGGACGCATGGCCCGAGCCATCTCGGCCAGTTGCTCCAGCACACGGGGGAACACGCGCCGGTGCACCAGCAGCCTCGAGCCGCACAGGCAGATCTGGCCCTGGTTCGTGAACGCCGCGCGGCAGGCTGTCTCGATCGCGCCCGCCGGTCCGTCGAGCCGCGCATCGTCGAACACGATGAACGGGTTCTTGCCACCCAGTTCGAGAGACACCCGCTTGAGCATCGAGCCGCCGGTCTCGCCGATCCACCGCCCAACCGGTGTCGATCCGGTGAACGAGATCGTGGGAACCTCTGGGTGGCGGACGATCTCGCTGCCGCACCCCAGGCCCGTGCCGTGCACGATGTTCACCACGCCCGGCGGCAGCCCCGCTTCGCCGAACAACTCCGCCAGCAGGTGCGCCGTCATCGGCGTCACCTCGGAGGGTTTCGCAACGCAGGTGTTCCCCGTCGCGATCGCCGGCGCGATCTTCCACGTCAGCAGGTACAGCGGCAGGTTCCACGGCGAGATCAGCCCGGCGACGCCGCGCGGCCGGCGAAGCGTGTAGTTGATCGCCCTGCCCGACTGGCCGCTCGATGGCGACGGACCCGAGGAGGCGATGTCCGTTTCGTGGAACTCCGATGATGTGTGCAGGATCGCGGTCGCGAAGAACCGGAAGTTCGCCGCGGAACGGGGCACATCCACCGCGCGGGCGAGCGAGACCGGTTTGCCGGAGTCCGTCGACTCGGCCTCGGCGAGCCGATCGAGGTTGGCATCGATCAGGTCGGCGAGCCTGAGGAGGATGCGCGCACGCTCCCCCGCGGGCGTGGCCGACCACTCCGGGAACGCGCCCGCAGCGGCATCGACCGCGGCCTGCACATCGCGTCCGTCCGAATCGGGCACGACTCCATACGCCGCGCCCGTCGCAGGCTCGATGTTGTCCAGGTAGGCTCCGCCCGCGGGCGGCACGAACCGGCCGTCGATGAAGTTCGCGAGTTGCGCAGGAAGCGTCGGCATGGTGGCGTCCCCCGAGCGTGTGGGGGTGCCCCAGTCTATCGCGCCGCCATCGCCTACAGGCGCCCGGACGCCCTCGCCGCGCCCGCGGACAGCTCGGAGAGCGCCCCGGAGAATGCACCGAGCTGCCGACTGAGTTCGTGGCGCAGCGAGTCCACAATTCCGGCAATCGCCGGCGGCAGCGGCGGCGCCTCTGCGCCGTCGGAGCCCGGCTGCGGCTCCAGCAACACCCCCCGCCACGGCTCGAGCCGCTCGATCATCTCCGCGAGCCGCGTGATCAGCTCGCGGTGCGCGGCCACCGTCTCCGACACCGACTCAGAGGCCCCACGGAGTTCGCTTGTCCTTGCCTCCAGGATCGACTGCGCCGACCTGCACAGGTCCACCGCGTCGCGCAGCGATTCCTGGAGCGAATCGTGCTCGCGCCGGAACCGATCCGTCTCGTCTGAGGCGACCACCAGCGATTGCCCAAGCACCGTCCTCGCCGACTCGGTCTGCTGGCGGATCGAATCCAGCTGCGCCGCGGCCTGCGTCGATCGCGACAGCAGCGACTCGGCCCGTGCGATCACCGCCGGCAACGCCTCGGCCGATGGCGACACGAGCACATCGGCCCGGCTCACCAGGCCCCGCAGCGACTTGGTCTGCTCGTCCCCGACTCCCTCGATCGTCCGTGCAAAGTGGGCCGTGCGTTCCGCGATGATCTCGTCGGTGCGCTCCTGGAACTGCCGGACCGAAGAGGCCGAATCGGTCGCCCTTTCCAGCATCCTCTCGATCTGCTGCACCCGCGCATCCAGCGACGACAGCGTCGCCGCTGCCTGGTCCAGCCGGGCCTGCTGCACTTCGGCCGCGCTCCGGATCGCCTCCAGCGCCCGCTCGGCCCCGACCGTCGCGGCCCTGAGCGGCTCGATCTGTGCCGCCGCCCGCTCGATCAACGACTGCAGCGCCGCGGCGAACTCGCCGAGCGCGTTCTGGTCCACGACACGCGGCGACACAAACATCCCCGCCGGAACCTGACCGGGCAGGGGCTTCACCTCGACGGGCGCGGCGAGCGGGGCAACAGTCCGGGACGCTTGGGTCGAACGGGGCATGGTTCGGATCCGGGAGACCTCGGCGGGGTCCGCGAGGGACCACCGCGCACAGGCAGGTGGTTACGAAAACGCGGGCGCGAACAGCGATGCAAGGCGTGACCGCGGACGCGATGCTGCGGCGCGCGGGGGCTCATCGGGGACCTGGATCGGCGCGGCGGGCACACGGTCCTCGGCCGCGTCATCGACGGACTCCACAGGCGGGGTGATCTCGAAGTGCCCCGCGAGCACCGTCGAGCCCGGGTGGACGATCAGGGAGGACGCCCTGACGTTCCCGGAATGCACGGCCCCGGGCGCGAGGTAGAAGTGTCCCGGTGTCGCCGCCGACTCGGCCTGCAGCCGGCCGTGGACCTCGATGCCCCCGGATGCCTGAACAACCTTGGCGGTGACCCGTCCCCGCGCCGTGATGACCAGCCGCCCGCACGTCTGCAGCCGCGTCACCGACTGCGCCGCCTCGACGATCACGTCGGAGAGCCTCAGGTGCTGGTAGCACAGCGGGCACGTCAGCGTGATCGCCTGCGAACTCGCGGAGAACGAGCGCGAGCAGTTGTAGCAGAGGACCAGTCGTGGGGTGGGGTGGCGGGCCATCGACATGCGGGGTGCGAGGGACACGATCGGCCGCGAGCCTGGGCCCGGCGCCCTAGGCCTGCGGCGCCGCCGCCGGGCGGGGCTTTCCCATGCTGGCGAGCTTGGTCTCGAGGCCCGCAAGCGTGGCCTCCAGGTCCGCGGTGACAGTGGGGACCGGCGTCGCGCGGGCGCTGTTGTTCGTGCCCGGACGGGGCCGGGGCTGCGCGGGAGTCTCCGGGCGCGGGTTCGCCGGGGCGATCGACTCCGCCCCCGCGCCCACCCGGCAGTGGCCGATGAACGTCGCCCCCTGGACCACAACCAGCGTTCCGGCCGTGATGTTGCCGACAAGCCTCGCCTTGGCGCCCAGTTGCAGCGACTCGTGCGCCACGACATCGCCCTCGACCGAGCCGTCGATCTGGACCGTGTTGGCGGTCAGGTCGGCCTTGCACGAGCCGGTATCGCCGATGTGCAGGTCCGTCTTTGCTGAGATGGTGCCCTCGAACGTCCCCTGGATCCTCGCCGCGTTGTCAAAGGCCATGTCGCCCTTGATCACCGAGCCGGGTCCGATGACCGTCACGTTGTCCGCCATGATGCATCTCTCCAGGGGCGCGTGGGGCGCGAGGGGCTCGTGCGGTGGGGGCATGGGCGCACCCCGTGCTCAACTCATGGATCGGCCGCCACGGCGTCCCCCGGCCAGTTTTTGGGTCTTTGGCGGGGTTGCTCGCTCCACCGCCGTACGATTGCGACGATGCAGCGCACCCCCGCACCGACGACCGGCCCCGGCGAGCGACTCCAGCGGATCCTGGCGGATGCCGGCGTCGGTTCGCGCCGAGCCTGCGAGGAGATGATCGAGGCCGGACGCGTCGAGGTGAACGGTGAGATTGTCCGCACCCTGCCCGTCTTCGCCCACCCCGGCGTCGACCGCATCCACGTGGACGGGCGTCCGGTCAAGACCATCGCCCCGGGCGCCGGCCGGCTCGGCAGCGTTGGGCGAGGTGTGTACGTCATGCTCTACAAGCCCGCCCGCACGGTGTGCACGACCAGCGACGAGTACGGCCGCCGGACCGTGCTGGACCTCGTCGACCATCCGACCGGCGCCCGCCTGTTTCCGGTCGGAAGGCTCGACTACGAGGCCGCCGGCCTGCTCCTGCTCACCAACGATGGCGACATGGCCCACCGCCTGACCCACGCCCGGTACGGCATCGCGCGCCGCTATCTCGTCGAGGTCGGGGGAACCGTCGAAGCCGAGAAACTCCCAAAGATCGAGAAAGAGGCCACGCGGATCGGCCGCCTCGCGGCCAGGAGCGAGCGCAAGGCCGCCGGCCGCACCCCAGATGGCCCCGACCTGAAGAAGGGACGCGTCGGCATGCGGGTCGTCAAGGTCCCCGGCCAAGGTGAACGCAAGACCATCCTCGAGGTCACGCTGGCCGAGGGACGCAACAGGCAGGTCGGCGTTGTCCTGAAGCGGGCCGGGTACGGCGTCAAGAAGGTGCTCTGCGTGGGTCTCGGCCCCCTCTCCCTGAAAGGGCTGGCGGTCGGCCAATGGCGGGAACTGGACCGGACCGAGGTCCGCACCCTCAAGAAGGCCGTCGGGCTGGGCGACGACAGGAAGCCGGCCGCGGCGGGCAACCGGCACAAGTCGACCAAGCCCGCTCCAGCAAAGGTCCCCTCCAACGGGAGAAGCAGGTGATCGATCTCTCGGCGACAGGCCCGGCGCGCCGCACCCTGTCACGGGTGTGGACCGAGGCGAAGCGTTCCCGCATCGCCCAGCTCGCCGCCGCGCTCGCCTATCGCACCATCTTCGCCGTCGTCCCGATGCTGGTGGTCGCGCTGGTCGTGGTCCGGTCGTTCGTCTCCGATGTGCAACTCAAGAGCCTGCTCGCCTCGCTCCTGCAGTACATGGGCCTGACCGAAATCGTGCTCAACTCCGAGAAACTCGCCGGTCCGTCGGCGGACCACGGTATCACCGGTTCGCTCCAACTCGACGAATGGGTCGCCCAGGCCGTTGATCGCGCCCGCGACGTCCCGTTTACCGCCGTCGGCTTTGTCGCGGCGCTCACGCTGTTCTACGCCGCGATCTCCATGCTCTCGGAGGTCGAACGCACCTTCAACGAGGTCTACAAGGCGCCCGCCGCCCGCGGCTGGACCAAGCGGATCACCCTCTACTGGACCCTGCTCACGCTCGGCTCCATCGGCCTCTTCGCCAGTTTCTACATCGGCGAACAGTTCCAGCAATGGGCGCTGGACATTACAGCCCGCGGCTGGTCATGGATCGGCGTTGCGCCCCCGGTCAAGGCCCTCGGCTTCATCACCACCTCCGCCATCAGCATGCTCATGCTGCTTTTGGCGTACACAGCCGTCCCCACCGCCCGCGTCGCGTTCTGGCCCGCAGTCGGCGGCGCGATCATCGGGGCCATCCTCTGGGAAGCCACCAAGTGGGGCTTCACCCGCTACCTGGAATACTCCACGACCTACGCCCGCCTCTACGGCGCCCTCGCGCTCGTCCCTCTCTTTCTGTTGTGGGTTTATCTCACGTGGGCCGTCGTCCTCGTCGGGCTGCAGGTGAGCTACGTCATGCAGTACGGCCTCGCGCGCGATGAGCCCACCGAGACCGCCCGCGTGGTCGACCCCTCCGTCGGTGTCGCGATCATGGCCGGGGTCTCGCGGGCCTTCGCCGAGGGCAAGCCCGTGGCCGCCCCCCAGCTGGCGCAGTGGGCTGGTGTCAGCCTCGAGGTCAGCGAGGCGATCGTCGAGAGCCTCCGCACCCGCGGATTGGTCCACTTCGTGCGGCGGGAGGAGGGCGGTCCCGAGGTCGTCACCCCCGCTCGCCCCGCAGAGGGGATCACCGTCCGAGAAGTCCTCGAAGCCTCCTTCGACGCCGTCGATCACCCGACCGCGGCCAAGCCCGTCGAGGAGGCCTCCCGGATCGCCGGGCGCTTGCGGGACGCCCAGTTCGCCGCCGCCGGTCCGACCACCCTGGCGGAACTCATCGGGATTCCGGCCGGATCGAAGAAGTCTGGAGCCCGGGGGCCGCACGCCGGTTGGTCGCCCGACCAGCCCGGGGCTAGGCTAGATGATTCCGAACAAGGAGCGGGCAATGGGTCGGCATTGGGTGATTCAGACGAGGCGGACGGCGATGATGCTGCTCGCCATCCCGGCGGCAGGCCTGCTGATGGGGGGGTGCTACGAGCGGGTCGTCGGGGCGAAGGGCCCGGGGTCTGATCAGTACTCCGTCGAGCAGAAGTACCAGTCCAACTCGGCGGTCGACGACTGGATCTTCGGCCCCCAGAAGCAGCCCAAGAGCACGCTGCTGGACCGCAAGTCGAACTGAAGCCTGAGGCCCGCCTGAACGGCGTCACGGACGGCAGGAGCGTGCGATGGGGATCGAAGCGGCACTCACAGCGGACGGATTTGTCACCACCCAGCTGCAGCGAGTGATTAACTGGGCGCGCCGGAGTTCCCTCTGGCCGATGCCCTTCGCCACCGCCTGCTGCGGGATCGAGCTGATGGCCACCGCGGCAAGCCGCTACGACCTCGCGCGGTTCGGCATGGAGCGGATGAGCTTCTCGCCGCGACAGGCCGACCTGCTGATCGTCGCCGGGCGTGTGTCCATCAAGGCGATGCCCGTCCTGCAGCGCATCTACCTCCAGATGCCCGAGCCCAAGTGGGTTCTCTCCATGGGCGCCTGCGCCAGCACCGGCGGGGTGTTCGACACCTACGCCGTCGTCCAGGGCGTCGACCAGTACATCCCGGTTGACGTCTACGTCCCCGGCTGCCCGCCCCGTCCCGAGCAGTTGCTCGAGGGGATCATGGCCATCCAGCGCCACATCGACCGCGAAGGAATGCCGCCACCCGGCGGCAAGCGTGCCCCCCTTGGTCTCGTGATCGAGCCGACCCACACCGTCCGTCCGCAGCCCGTCGGGCTCACGGTCGGGGGCGCGTAGCCCGGGCCTCCGCGGCCGCTGGCGGCGCGCGCCGAGCAACCACGAGCAGACCGATCGTGACGATCGTCACCCCGCCCGCATTGGCGAGCCAGTCGTCGAGTGCACACTGCCGGTGCACGAACGGAATCGCCTGCAAACCCTCATCGATAGCCGCGTAGGCGAGCGAGATCGGGAACGCGATCATCGCCGTCCGCCGCGACAGAAACGGCCCGACCAGCCCCGAGAAGTTGAGCAGCAACGCCCACAGCCCGAACGCGCCGAAGTGAACGATCAGGTCCGGTCGCTGCACCACCGGGGGCAGTTCCAGCCGTGGCCAGTGCGTCATCGTGAACAGCAGCACTGCGTACGCGGCGAACACCGTCACGCGCAGCCTCGGAAGTATCCCCCCGCGCTCCTCAGCCTGGCTCATGCGCTCCGCTCGCCCGCGACCGCCGGCGGTCGCGGCGGGACCGTCGTCACCGTCGGCTTGGCCTCGGTCACCGCCGGCGCCGCAGCCGCGGCGCCCTGACCCGGTGCGATCCGCGCAGTGATGCGCTCCCACTCCGAGACGATGGCGTGCCCCAACTGCCGGTAGTCGTTCGCGCCGGGGCACCACGCTGAGTAGTCGAAGATCGTCTGCCCGAACGACGGACACTCCGCAAGCTTGATGTTCCTACGAACAGGTGGTCGGTACACACGGGCCGCTCGCCACGCCACAGGTTGACCCCGCGCAGCCTCGAAGAACCCCTCGAGGTCCGCGACGACCTCCCTGGAGTGCGTCGACTGCGGATCGTGCATGCACAGGATGACGCCCGTCACCACCAGTCTGGGGTTGACCGACTGGGACACCCGCGCCACGGTCTCGAGCAGTTTTCCCACACCCTGCAGCGCCAGGAAGTGCGCCTGCATGGGGATGAAGACCTCGCGCGCCGCCGCGAGCGCGTTGAGCGTCAGCAGGCCGAGCGCCGGCGGACAATCAATCAGGATGAAGTCGAACGGGCGCGGGCCCGCCTGGATCTTGTCGATCGCCTGGCGAAGCCGCTGCAGCCGGTCCGGCTTCGCGGCCAGCTCGGACTCCGCCGCGGCCAAGTCCGTCTCCGCCGGCAGCACAAACAGGTTCGGCCTCGCCTCGTGCAGCGCGTCAGCCGGGTCAATCGTCGAGTCGGACAGCAGGTCGTAGACGCTCGCCTTCCCGTTCCCCGGCTCCACCCCCAGGTGCAGCGAGGCGTGCGACTGCGGGTCCATGTCGATGATCAGCACGCGGCGCGGACCCGTTTCGGAGGGCTCCTCCGCGATCGCCGCGCCGAGGTTGACCGTCGTGGTGGTCTTCCCGACGCCGCCCTTCTGATTGATCAGCGCGATGACCCGCGCGGGGTGAGGAGGCATGGCCGCAGTATAAGGAGACGCCGGGCCCGAAACAGGGGGCGTTGGCGGCGACGTGCGCATTCGTCGGTCAGCCGGCGTCGGTGCCCGTTCTCGCCACCCGGACGTGCCCGCCTTCATCATTTTGCACAAGGCCCAGGGCCCGCAGCGCCGCGAGCGCCGCCAGCTGCTCCGCCTGCTTCTTGCTCTGCCCCCACGCCGAGTCGAACCGCCTGGTCCCGATCTCGACGCACACCTCGAAGCACTTGGCGTGGTCCGGCCCTTTCTCGTCGAGCACCAGGTAGATCGGAGTCTCCTGCAGCGACTGCTGCGCATGCTGCTGCAGCACGCTCTTGAAGTTCTCCTGGTGCCCCGAGGCAAACGCCCGGCGGATCAGCGGGCCCAGGATCGGCCGCAGGAACTTCCTCGCCGCCTCCAGCCCCGCGTCCAGGTACACCGCCGCGACGATCGCCTCCAGAGCCGCCGCCGCGAGGCTCTGAGGCAGCACCGTGTGCCACTGCATTCCTCGCCCGAGCACCAGCAACTGGTCCAGCCCCAGGTCGCGTGAGACCGCGGCGCACGTCTGCCGCGAGACCACCGTCGACTTGATCTTGGTCATCTCCCCCTCCAGCAGGTCCGGGTACTCAGCGAAGATCAGTTCGCAGGTCACCAGCCCGAGCACCGCGTCGCCAAGGAACTCGAGCCGCTCATTCGAGTCCGTCCGCCGCTCGGTCACCGAGGCGTGAGTGAGCGACTGCTCAAGGATCGCGCCATCGGTAAACACATGCCCGATGCTCGTCTCAATCTGTTGGCGTACCTGGGGGTCCATGCGCGGGGATTGGGGAGACCACCGACAACACCCGCCGGTCGTTCCGGTCGGGTCGGGCGCGGCACGGAATCGGCCGCGGACCGTCGGACGCGCATGCTCGCAGGCCGATCCCCTCGGGCGCCAAGCCCGAAAGACCGCGGCCGGCGAGCAGACGCGCCCCCACCCACCCCGGTATCTATCGGCACGACACGAGCGTGTCCGCCGCACTCAACTATATCTGATTCGTGCCCATCCACCACCCCGACCCATCGGCCTACTATCCCCGCCCCAAAGGCCGCCCGGCGGCCGCTGGGACCTGCCTCCCCCCGTCAGCGAGATCCATCCATGCACTATCCGCACCGTATCAGCAAGCTCAAGCGCAAGAGGGCCATCGGCTTCCGTGCCCGCATGAAGACCAAGAGTGGCCGCAAGCTCATCAACCGTCAGCGCCGGGTGGGCCGCTCGCTCAACACCGCCGATCGGTAGACTAGGGTAATTACTAGGCGAGCCGTGTCTTTGCGGCTTCGATGAGGCGGTTCATGCTGCGGGCGGTTTCCCCCGGGGCGCCCGCCAGTTGCTCGGCCTGCTCGTCCGCGTGGTAACTGCTGCGGACCAGCGCCCCGCTCTCGACCACCTTGAACCCGCGAGCCAGACCCTCCTGCCTGTACCAGGCAAAGGTCTCCGGCGTGACCCACCGCTCAATCGGCAGGTGGTTCCGCGTCGGCTGCAGGTACTGGCCGATCGTGAGGATCTCGACCCCGGCGCCATTCCCGACCGACGTTGCCTGGCGGACATCATCCATCAACGCCAGGACCTCATCGTCGTTCTCTCCGATCCCGACCATGATCCCCGTCTTCGCGACGGTCCCCTGGTCCCGCACCCGCCGCAGCAACTCCAGGGATCGATCAAACTTCGCACTGGGGCGGACCGCCGGGTACATGCGGCGAACGGTCTCCAGGTTGTGATTGATGATGTGCGGCCGGGCATCGATCACCGCCTGCAGGGCCTCCCAGTTCCCCTCGAAGTCCGGGATCAGCACCTCGACCGACATGGACGGGCACGCCTCCCGTGTTCGCCGGATGGTCTCCGCCCAGATCCCAGCCCCACCGTCGGAGAGTTCGTCCCGATTGACCGACGTGATGACAACATGCCGCAGGCCCATCAGGGCCAGAGATTCCGCCACCCGCCGCGGCTCATCAGTATCCAGCGTCCCCGGGCGCCCGGTCTTCACGTTGCAGAAGCCGCAGGCGCGCGTGCACGTGTCGCCGAGGATCATGATCGTGGCGACGCCACGGGCCCAGCACTCCCCCATGTTCGGACAACCCGCCTCCTGACACACGGTGTGGAGGCGGTGCTCATCAATGATCCCCTTCAGGCGGGTGTACCCCGGGCCGCCGGGCACTCGGGCCCGCAGCCACGCCGGCTTCCGCTTGACCGTCATGTGGTCAACCGCTCCCGAAGCGTTGTTCAGGACCATCGACGACAGGCTCACCAGCGGCCGATCCACCCGTCTCAGGGGGTCACCGCCCGGCGGTCTCGGGTGTCGCAGAGCAGCCGCTGCCGACACCGCCTGTGGGGCCGGTGGGCTGGTGTGAGAGCAGTTGGGGCCCGCGTCCTGAGTCATGGCAGGCCAAGTGTAGCCGCGCGGCTTCTGCGCTCCGTGAATCCAAGAACCTTGGTCGAGTCACCGGACTTGCCCAGTTTGCCCGATATTCTTGTCGATTCAACCGTCCCCTCCGCGGGTCCGACTAACCCCGGGGTGGCGGACTGTCGATCCAAGCGATTACCGTGGTTGTCCCAAGGTGGGGTCAGGGCGTTCGAAATCGGGGGTGCGGGCGTCGGTCGGCGAGGTGTTGCCCGGCTGGCGGCGGGTAGTTCCAGATCCAGAGACGAAGGAGCGGGCTGTGACCCAAGTCTTGCAGAGTCGAGCACACACGGCGGGTACCAGCGGGCGGTGGCGCCGGGTTCTTTCGATTGTGCTGGCCGTCGCCAGCCTCCCGGCGCTCGCCGGGTGCGATGTCGATTCATGGATGGACCCCAGCGTCCTTGGCCGCTGGGAGGTCACCCCGACGACCGTCCCCGTCCTCGACCGGATCGCCGCGGTCGAGCCGAGCGACACCGGATACGCCGAGACCTCCGATGTGACGGTCGATGACCTTGTCCCGGTCGCGGCTGAGTACCGCATCACGACCGGTGACGCCCTGACGGTCAAGATCCGCGATTTCCTCCGTCTCGGCGAAGAGGCCGAGTTCGACCGCGTGGTAGACAAGCGCGGCAACATCGACCTGCCCAGGCTGGCGCCGGTGCGCGTCGCCGGGCTGACGCCGGTGCAGGCGCGGGACGCCATCTCCCTGGCCATCAAGAATGCCGGCCTTTTGCAGGATCCGACGGTCTCCGTCGTCCCGCAGGCCCAGCGCCAGCAGACCTTCAGCGCCTTCGGCTCGGTTCTCAACCCCGGCACGTACTTCATCCCGACCCCCGACTACCGCCTGCTGCAGGCCCTGACCGCCGCCGGCGGGTTCCAGGAGGTGGCGCCGTATGTCTACGTGATCCGGCAGGTGCCGCTTGAGTTTGGGCTCGATGGAAACGCCGAGGTGCCATTGGCTCCCGGCCAGACCCCGACGCCCCCGCCGCCGGAGAAACTGATCGACCTGATCGACGAACTCTCGAAGCCCCAGGGCGGCGACAAGCCGTCACCCGCCGTCTACGCGGGTGACCGCCCCGCCTTCGTATCGGCCCGCGTGAACCAGCAGCCGCCCAACGGCGCCGCCGGCCGCGAGCCGCCCCCGATTGACCTGCCCGATTCTCCCGCGCCTCGCCCCGGCGCGGCGCCCTCGGTGCCGCCGACCGGCTCGGGCTACCAGTGGCAGTTCCTGAACGGGCAGTGGGTCAAAGTCGCCCCGCAGACTCCGACAGCCCCGGCCGGGTCCGACGGCAGCGCCGGCGTACTGCCGCCGCTGGTCACCCAGCGCGTCATCAAGATCCCCATGGGTCCGATGATCTCCGGCGTGTCGAAGTACAACATCGTGATCCGCCCCGGCGACATCATCCACGTGCCGCTCAACTCCGACCTGCTGTTCTACATCGGCGGCCAGATCTCCCGGCCGGGCGTGTACAACATCCCGCGCAACGGCCGCATCACCATCACCAACGCCGTGGTCGCCGCCGGCGGCCTCGGCTCGCTCGCAATCCCGGAGCGAGTCGACCTGATCCGCATGATCGGCCCGGACCGGCAGGCGACCATCCGCCTCAACCTGCGGGCCATCCAGGAAGGCACCCAGCCGAACATTTTCTTGAAGAACGACGATTCGATCAATATCGGAACGAACTTCTTCGCCTACCCGCTGGCGGTGATCCGCAACGGATTCCGGATGACGTACGGGTTCGGGTTCCTGCTCGATCGCAACTTCGGCAACGACGTCTTCGGGCCGCCGCCCGAGAGCTTCCGGTTCTAGCCGCGATGGCGCGTGGTGTCCGATCGTCCCGGGGCTGGGGGCGAACCCCCGATTCCCGTGGTCGTACTACGTCTGCATCCCGCCGGTACCAGCAGCGACTCTGAGGAGAGCGTCAGGCGTGTCACAAGTCCTCGCCATGCCCACCAGCCAGGGAGTCGGACAAGCCCCTGACATGGGACGCGCCGGCGGTGTGACCCTCCTGCGTTCGCGGTTCACGCCCTCCGTCATCGTGGCTACGGCCCTCGTCGCCCTCGCGTTCGTCGCGCTGTTCAACTCCTGGCTCACGACGCAGATCCGCATCTCCCTCGCCTACCCCTCCGACTGGGGCCACGCGCTGCTGGTTCCGGTCATCAGCGGCTACATCATCTACCAGCGCCGCGCCGAACTGGCCCGCACACCCGCCTGCGTGTTCTGGCCCGGTCTCCCGGTGATGCTGCTGGGCATCGCAACCTACCTCTTCTCCCTCGTCGGCGTCCGCAACGACATGATCGCCGGCTGGGCCGTGATCCTCTCTCTCTTCGGGCTCGTGCTGCTCCTGCTGGGGCCCGCGATGATGCGGCTGCTCATCCTCCCGATTGCCTACCTCGTCTTCGCGGTGTCGATCTCCGGCAAGATCATGACCCGCATCACCACCGACCTCCAGTTCGTCGCCTCCGAAGGCGCGTACGCGATGCTCCGCGTCCTCGGGCTCACCGTCGACATTAAGGGCACGGTGCTGACGATCTACTCCTCCGCCGGCGCCGCGATCCCCCTGAACATCGCCGAGCAGTGCTCGGGCCTGCGCATGCTGGTCGCGTTCGTCGCGCTGGGAGCGGCCGTGGCGCTGGTCGCCTGCCGCGAGTGGTGGCAACGGGTCGTCATGGTCATCATGGCCGTCCCCGTCGCGCTGTTCATGAACATGATGAGGGTCGTCGTCCTCGCCGTCGCTTCGCTGTGGAACCCGCAGTTGGCCGAGGGCGAGGCCCACATGTTCATCGGCACCCTCCTGCTCATCCCCGGGTTCTTCCTCTACATGCTGATCCTCTGGATCCTGCAGCGATCCGTCACACCGGCGCCGCCATCGCCCGTCCCCGTCGCCAGGTCCGCCCCCAACACCCCGCCCACGTGGCGGCTCCTCGCATCGCCGGCGCTGCTGACCGCCGTCATCCTCATGGGCGGCTCCGCGCTCGGGTTCAACACGGCAATGGCCTCGCTGAAGATCTACCTCAAGAAGCAGCCGATCTACGCCCCCGGCGATCGCCAGGTCCGCGCCGTGCCCGCCGAGACCGCCTCCTGGAAGCGCATCGGCTCCGACGGCATCGAGAAGGAAGCCGTCATCGAGACGCTCGGCACCCAGAACTACCTCAACCGCCAGTACATGCCCAAGCCCGGCACCGCGGCCGAGGGCATGCCGATCCTCGATGTGCACCTCGCCTACTACACCGGCACCGTCGACACCGTTCCCCACGTCCCGGAGCGGTGCCTGGTCGGCGGCGGCATGACGATGGACGGCCAGTCCCGCACGCTGCCCCTCCCGCTCGATTCGTCGCGCTGGATCCTCAACCGCGACGTTCCCGATGCCCTCAACGGACGGGTTTACCAGGCCCGCACCGCGGACGATCCCGCCCTCACCGACCTTCCCAGCCAGCGGATCAACCTCCCCTTCGACGCCAAGGACATCCGCTTCCGCATCACCCCGTTCATGGACCCCGAGTCAGGCCGGAAGCTGTACGCCGGGTACTTCTTCATCGCCAACGGCGGCACCGTCTCCTCCGCCGAGGGCGTCCGCGAACTGGCGTTTAACCTCACCGATGACTACGCCTATTACTTGAAGGTGCAGATCAGCAGTTCCGGCGTCGCCTCCGAAGAGGAACTCGCCGCGGCCGCCGGGAGCCTGCTCTCCGAACTCCTGCCCGAGATCATGCGGTGTACGCCCGATTGGGTCAGCGTGACCTCCGGGACCTACCCCGACGACAACCCGCGCCGGGCCCTCTCTCCCCCGGACCGCTAGCCTTCGCCCCCATTCTCCGGCTCCGTCGCCGTCCCGCAAGAGGAACACCCGATTATGGCTTCACGCGTCAACAAGAGCTTCGTCATCATCGTCTCGAGCGTGGTCGTCGTGCTGCTGATCGGCGTGGCCGCCATCGGCGTCCTGTCGCTGAGGAAGAGCAGCGCCCAACTCGCCGCCATCGCCGCGCAGCATGTCGCCGGCGGAAACTACGAACTCGCCTGCGAGACCTACGCCCGCGCGGTCAACAAAGATCAGTCCAACCCCGAACTGCTTGAAAAGTGGATCGACTGCCTCGAGCACTTCACCCCCACATCACAGCAGACCATCCGCGACAAGTACTACGCCGAGTACGTGCCCGCCCTGCAGACGCTCGCCGAGGTCCAGCGCACGAACGTCGCTGCGCACCGGCGGTTCCTTGACGAGGCCTTCTCCCCGGCGACCAAGTTCGGCGGCGACCTGGCCGCCTGGGAGGCGCTCCTACGCAAGTCCGAGGACGCCCTCCGCTTCTTTGCCGATAAGCCCGAGGATGGCGCTGTGCTCCGTCGTTACGCGGGCATGGCGAGGCTGAACGTCATCCGTGCCTCCAAGAGCCCCGACCGAGTCAAACTCGAACGCGCCCGCGAAGACCTCACCGCCGCGATCGCCGCTGATCCCGCCGATGCCGACGCCACCATCGCCCTGGCCGATCTCGACATGGTCCGCTACGAGAACGCCAGGCTTGGCGGCGACGAGGCCGCCGCGGCCGCCGCGCTCGCCGATGCCACCGGCACGCTCGAGACCTTTACGTCCGCACACCCCGACTCGACCAAGGCCCTGGTCGCGTTGCTCCGGCTCCGCGTCAACTCCAGCGTGCGTGCCCTCCAGCGGGAGGGCAAGTCGACCCGGGACGTGATCTCGCTCCACCGCGACACCATCGACCGCGTCATCACATCGATCCGTGAGGCCCCCCCTGCCTCGCTCGACCCCGCCGTCGTCGGCATCGCCGCGCAGTACATCCAGGCCGTGCCCGAACTCGGTCGCGATGCGGCTGTCGAGGTTCTCACGCAGGCCCTCAAGGGCCACCCCAACGACCCGATCCTGCTCAAGCAGCTCGCCGAGACCGAGGCCCGAGCCGACCGCCCCGAGGAGGCGATCGCTGCGTTCCAGAAAGTCGTCGACCTGCCGAACAGACCGGTTGGCCTCATGGCCGTCGTTCTCCAATCGATGCGGTCCTCCGCCGCGGCGAGGCAGATCGAGACGGTGATGCTGCAGATCAAAGGCAATACGCCCCCCGAGGAACGCGAGCAACTGATCGCCCGGGCCAAGAAGTTCCGCGACGACCTGGCGGCGAAGGCCGGCGAGTCGAGCAAGGAAGTCCGCCTGGCCGACGTGAAACTCAAGTACCTCGCCAACGAACTCGGCGCGGCGCGAGTCGCCGTGACCGCCTACCTCGATCGCGACGACCCCAACGACGTCCAGGCCCTCGGTCTGCTCGGCGACATCCTTCAGAAGATGAACGTCGGCGGCGAGGCCCGGAGGGTCTACGAGCGGGTCGTCGAACTCCAGCCCGCGAACGTGCAGGCGCGGCTCTACGTCGCCAACATGGCGGCCCAGGCGGGCGAGTACCCCGTCGCGATCATGCACCTCCAACAGGTCATGCTGGTCGATCCCTCCAACAAGGAGATCGAGAGACAACTCGCGGTCATCAAGGAAATGCAGCGATACAACCGCGGTCAGGGCACCACCACGGACAAGGTGCTCATCGTGCTCGACCAAGCCGAGAAAGCCTCGACCGCCGATTCCGATCCCCAGCGAGCCATCGCGATCATCCGCAAAGGAATCGTTGATCTCGGGCGCGACGACCGCCTGGTCAGCGTGCTGATCCAGTTGCTCGCGATGTCCGGCGATCGCGCCGCCGCCCTCGAGGAGGCCAAGCTGGCGGTGCAGGCCTCGCCCGACAACCGCGTTTTCAAGTCGATGGAACAGCAACTGAGTTTCACCGACCCGCTCGAGGCGGCGAAGGCGTCCGTGCTCGCGAGCGACGTCAGCGAGGTGCAGAAGCAGCTCTATCTGGCGTCGATCTACCAGCGGTTCGGAAAGAAGAGCGAGGCCGCCGCCGCACTCGCAGAGGCCAGGCGGATCGACCCCGAGAACCCCGGCGTGATCGAGCAGTCGTTCAGCGAAGCCCTCGTCGCCGGCGACCTGGACAAGGCCGCGGCGCTCGGCGCCAAGGGCACTGCCAAGAACATCGACAACGTCGACGGTCTGTCCTACAAGGGCCGTCTCGCGTGGGCCCGCGGCGAGTACCAGGAGGGCGCCGCCGCGTTCCAGCGGGCCGCCGAAATCGACCGTTTCAACCCGATCGTGTGGCGATTCCTCGGTGACTGCCGCTTCAAGCTCAAGCAGTACGAACAGGCCGCCCAGGCCTACACCCAGGCGGTGGAGATCCAGCCCAACGAGATGGCGTCCTTCAAGGGCCTCATCATGTCGCGGGTCCTCGCCAATCGGCTTGACGACGCCCTCATGATCGCCCGCCGTGCTCCCCGTGGGGCCGCGTCTGATGAGGACTTCGCGATGCTCCTGATCGGTCTGGAGACCGAGGCGCCCTCCGGCGACCGCAAGATCGCTATCGAGAAACGCCGTGAATGGGCCAAGAACCGCCCCGCCGACCGCGAGAACCGGGTGCAGCTCGCCGGTCTGCTGATCGGCCAGAAGGCACTCGACGAGGCCCGCGCCCAGATCGACCTGCTGAGCAAGGACGGGGCCGGAGTCGACGTCGCCACCCTCGACGCGGCCTGGCAGGCCGCCAAGGGGAACGTCCTGCAGGCCCGCAAGGTGCTCGAGGACTTCATCGCGACCCAGCCCGCGGGGTCGCTCACCGATGTCCCGTACGTCCGCCTCGCCGCGCTGCTGGCGCAGAACAACCTCGTCGAGGAGGCCCTCTCCGTCCTCCAGGAGGGAGCCAAGTACCAGGACCCGGTCACGATGAACTGCGACCGCCAGCGCGCCCGCCTGATGATGCTCTCCAACCGCTGCGACGACGCCGTGGTCGTGCTCAAGAGCATCCGCGATCGCGCGAAGTCCGATCCCAATGATGAACTGACGCGGGCAATCATCGAATGCCTGCTCAAGACCGAGAAGTACGCCGAGGCTGAGTCGGCGATCAACAGCATCGAGTCCGCATCGAAGGACCCCGCGCTGCTGCTGGCCCAGGCCCGGGCCGCCGCCGGCCGCAACGACATGGCCCGCGCCCGCACGCTGCTCGACCGCGCCGTCGCAGCGGACCCGACGTCACCGGTTCCTTACATCACCCGCGCCGACTTCCTGTCCATGGACGCCGAGCGCGCCCAGGACGTCGAGCAGGACCTGCAGGCCGCCATCCGTGTCGACCCCAAGGGCGTCGCCGCGAGAGTCCGGCTCGCACGCTTCTACGCCTACCGCGGCCAGTGGGACCAGGCGCTCGACCAGTGGCAGCAGGCTGTTGCCGCCGAACCGGACAACGACGGCGTGCGGCTCGATCTGCTCAACACCCTGATGGGCCGCGGCAACTTCAAACAGGCCGCCGACCTCGTCTCGCAGGCGATCGCCCGCAAACCCGATTCAGTCCAGTGGCTCGTCTTCTCTTCCGATGTGTTTATCAAGGCCGGCACGCCCGACCCCGCGATCAAGCACTTGGAGCACGCCTGGGATCTTAACAAGTCGGCCCCGGTCGCCCTCGCGTACGTCGAGGTCCTCCTCAAGTCCAGCCGCCCCAACCTCCAAAAGGCCCGCGACGTCCTCGCCGCGCCGGAACTGGAGATCGACAAGAGCTTCCCGCTGCTCATGACGCGGGCGAGGGTCTTCAAGGAGGCGGGCCAGATGCCCCGCGCCGAGGCCGACGCCATGGCCGCCTTCGCGCTCGTGGACCAGTCGGATGCCAACGCCTGCGCCAACTTCGTCGTCGCGATGCAGGCGCTCCTCCCTACCCCGACGGATCAGGCCCGGATGCTCGCCGCGCTCAAGACCAAGTACACATTCAAGGACTGGTTCGAGTTCCAGGACTTGAAGCTGCGGGCGGCCTTGCCCGGCGGCCCGACCCCCGAGATCGTCGCGGGATTCGAGCGACTGGCCGAACGCAAGGACCGATTGGACCTCGCGCTGACCGCCCGGTCGTCGCTGGCCCGCCTGGCCATCACCGCGACGCCGCCCCGCCCCGAGGAGGCCGCGGCCCAGTTCCGCAAGGTTCTCGAGTTGGCGCCGGACGACCCGGAGACGAACAACAACCTCGCTTACATCCTCTGCGAGGATCTCGGTCGGCCCGAGGAGGCCCTGCCCTACGCCCAGCGAGGCTCCAAGGCCCGGGTCAACAGCATGAGTTACCTGGATACCCTTGGAACGATCTATCTTCGACTCGGCCGTCTTGCCGAGGCCGAAGAGACATTGCAGCGGGCTTTGGCAGCCAGCCCGAACATGGTGGAGAAGACGCCCGTATTCCTCCATCTCGGGGAGGTGCAGTTGGCCCAGGGCAATCGCACCGAGGCCAGCAAGTCCGTGCGCCGACTCGAAGAACTCCTCGCCGGAAACCCGGGTCTTCAGGCCGAATACGGGTCCAAGGTGGACCAACTCAGGCAGAAACTCTCGACGCCCTGACGGCGTACGTGGGCTTCAGTCGTATCGGATCCCCGCGGGCAGCCAAAGCCGCCGGGTTTATGGGCCGAAACAGACTATGAGGGGCACAGGGCGATTGTTTGCATCATGATAGGGAAGTGACTCAATGACTACAGCCACACCACCCAGACCTTCGGTCGCCTCCCCATCGCGCCCCGTACCCGCAGGCCCCGGAGGTTCCCCAGGGGTCGCCTCGGTCGACCCCATCAAGCTGCTCAAGCAGCACGCGACGTTGCTGACGGTCTGTGTGATCGTCGGTGGGATGATCGGGCTTGCCTTTCACTTCACCATGATGGCGACCTGGCCCGTCTACCAGTCCCAGGTGATCTACGAGTGTGCGCTGCCGATCCAGGACATGTCCAAGGTGGATGCGGCCGTCGTGTACAGCCAGGATGAGATCGATCGCTTCATGGGCACGCAGGCGGCGCTGATGACCTCCGAACTGGTCCTTCAGGCCGCGGCCAAGGACCCTGAGGTCATGGACACCAAGTGGGCCAAGGGGTTCGTGAACAGCCAGGGCGCCTACCAGTGGAGGGACGCCGCGATCCAGTTGGAAAACCGCCTCTCCGCCCGCGTGAGGCCGATGACCATGCTCGTGCAGCTCACCTGCACGTGGAAGAACGCGGCCGAGACCGCGACCCTCGTCAACGCCGTCAACCGCGCGTACCTCGAGGATTTCCAGCGGAGCACGAGGTCGCAGACCAGCGACCGGCGCGATGCGCTCGGCCGGCGCCTCCAGGATCTCCGTGAAACGATCCAGTCGCTCGCCTCGCAGCGAGAACGGATCATCACCGAAACCGGGCTCGATGCAGACGGCCAGCAGATCGGCGGGCAGCACATCGAGCTGCAGCAACTTTCCAGCAAGCGCACCGAGGACGCCGCCAAGGCCGCGACCCTGCTCTCGCTCCTCGAGGAGTACCGGCAGCGGGTCGGCAATATGGGCGAGGTCCAGTTTCCCGACCGCGTCCGTGACGAGGCGATGAACGATGCGCTCGTCAAGAACATGGACAGCGAACTCGCCGATCTCCGCTCCCGCGAGCAGTCCTTTCAGAAGCAGGGGCTCGGCGACAACCACCCGGACGTCAAGGCGATCCGGACGCTGATCGCGAGCAAGGCCAACCAGCGCGACCGCGCCTTCGAGGACACCCTGCTCCGTCTCTTCAATGGCCTGATGGACTCCACCCGCTCGAGTTACGAGGCCACGATCAGTTCCGTCAGGGATCTCGATCAGAAGATTGCCGAGTCCAACAAGAAGCGAGAGCAACTCCTTCAGGCCAAGCTCCGTCTTGAGGTCATCAAGGACCAGATCGAGCGGTACACCGCCAACGTCAACGACGCCGAGAACGCCATCAAGCAGCTCGACGTTATCGGCAACCTCAAGGAGGGCAACCGCGTCCGCGTCATCCGCAGCGGCCAGACGCCGACAAAGGTCACCTTCCCCAAGCTCTATATCAGCGTCCCCGGCGGGGCCATCCTGCTCCCGCTGCTCGTCGGCGGCGCCCTGTTCCTCCGCGAGGTCTTCGACCAGCGCGTCCGCGGCCCCGCCGATCTCTCGCTCATCCCTCGCCTCAAGCTGCTCGGCATGATCCCCGACGCGGCGGAGGACCCGGC
This sequence comes from Phycisphaeraceae bacterium, assembly GCA_019636655.1. Taxonomy (NCBI): domain Bacteria; kingdom Pseudomonadati; phylum Planctomycetota; class Phycisphaerae; order Phycisphaerales; family Phycisphaeraceae; species Phycisphaeraceae bacterium. The sequence continues at coordinate 110,725 of JAHBXB010000006.1, forward strand.
TCGCCCGGCCAACGTCGCCCTCGCCTTCCGCGACTCCCCGCAGAGCGTGGTTACCGAGAGCATCCGCCAGCTCCGCGCCCCGCTCTCCAAGAAGCTCGAGCAGGCAGGTCACAAGTCCATGCTGGTGATGGCTGGCATGCCCGGTTCCGGTGCCACCACCACCGCGTGCAACCTGGCTATCGCCAACGCGGCGACCGATATCCGCGTCCTGGTCATCGACGCCAACTTCCGCCGCCCGGGCGTCCACAAGGTCTTCGGACTCCCCGAAGGCCCGGGGCTCGGCGATGTCCTTGCCAACCAGGCCCAGCTTGCCACCGCCACCCAGTCCACAAACGTTCCGAATCTCTCCGTCCTTGCCGCCGGCACCAGCGCCAACCGGGCTCTCCCCGAGCGGCTGGCCACCGACACGATGACCCGCCTGCTCCGCGAGGCGGCCGACTCATACGACCTCGTGCTGGTCGATGCGCCTCCGGCGATCGTCTCCGGCGACGGTCTGGTGCTCGCCAACCGCTGCGACGCCGTGTGTCTCGTCGTCCGCGCCCTCGCCGAGAAGCGTGGCCTGGTCGCCCGGCTCCAGGCCCAGCTCCTGGACTGCCGTGGCGAGTTCCTGGGTGTCATCGTCAACGCCGTCCGCTCCTCAGCCGGCGGCTATTTCAAGAGGAACATCAAGGCCACGCACGAGTACCAGAACGCCAAGGCTTGATCGGTCCCGGCGCCCGGAGGTGCCGGACCGCACCGCGACGTGAGTACCCCCGCGCCCACACCAACGCCACGCCGCACCCTCGTCACCGGGGGTGCGGGTTTCATTGGCTCCCACCTGACCGAGGCCCTGCTCGCACGGGGCGACCACGTCACAGTGATCGACGACCTCTCAACGGGTCGCCGCGAGAACCTGCCACGGTCCCTGCCGGCCGGCCTCCGATTCATCGAGGCCGATCTCGCGGCGGCGCTCCAGGGATTCAGCAACGGCGAAACGTTCGACGAGATCTACCACCTCGCCGCCGCCGTCGGCGTCCGGCTCATCGTGGATGAGCCCATCAAATCGATCGAGACCAATGTCTTCCAGACCTCGGCGCTGCTCCAGTTCGCGCTGTCGCACGGCCCGGCTGGTGCCCCGGCCCCGACGCTCATCGCCTCCTCTTCGGAGGTCTACGGCAAGTCCGAGCGGTCCCCGTTCCACGAGGACGACGACGTCGTCTACGGCGCGACCACCAAGACACGCTGGTCCTACGCCTGCTCCAAGGCCATCGACGAGTACCTCGCCCTGGCCCACCATGCCCGGCACGGACTCGGCGCGGTCGTCGTTCGCTTTTTCAATACCGTCGGGCCCAGACAGGTCGGGTCGTACGGCATGGTGCTGCCGAACTTCGTGGCCAGCGCCATCCGCGGCGAGCCGCTGACGATTCATGGCGACGGGCACCAGACGCGGTGCTTCTGCGACGTGCGCGATGTCGCCGGCGCGCTGCCGCGGCTGGTCGGCAACCGCGGCTGTCACGGTCGGGTGCTCAATCTTGGATCCGATGCGCCGATCTCGATGAACCGCTTGGCCGACTTGGTCATCCACACGCTCGGTTCCTCGTCTCATACCGTTCACGTTCCGTACGAGATCGCCTACTCGCCGGGCTTTGAGGACCTCCGCCAGCGGCGGCCCGACCTCACCCGGCTGCGCGAGGCGATCGGCTTTGCTCCGACTCGAACGCTGGAGCAGACAATTGTCGATATCGCACACACCCTCGGGTGGTTGCCCGCGGGCGGTGCGTCCGTGACTACGGTCACGGGAACAAGAGCTCGTGGGCCAATGCCGTGATGACCTGGATGACCACCTTGGCGCAGGACTCGCTCGCGACCCGGCGGGCCGTGGAGATGCTGCGCTCGATCCAGGAGGAAAGCACCAAAAGCACCGATCAGATCGACGAGGTCATCCGGGTGCTGGAACCGTCGGTCGTCCCGGGCGCCACGCGCCTTGAGATCTTCCACGGCTACGTGGGGGTGTTTATTGTTGCATTCCTGGTGACCCTGCTCGTGACGCCCCTGATGCGCCGCCTCGCGATCGCCAACGGCGTGATCGACCGTCCGGGCGAGGCGCGGAAGGTGCACCGGATCCCGATCGCCTACATGGGCGGTGTCGCGGTCTACCTCGGCCTGCTCGGTGCGATCCTCTTCTCGTACACCGCCAAGTGGCACGGGCTGATCGCGCCGCACCCGACCAAGGGAATCGCCTCCGAGGGGCTGATCCCCGGCGGCGTGCCGGTCAGCATCCTGCTGGGCATGACGGTCATCATGATCGTCGGCCTGCTCGACGACGTGCTGAAGATCTCGCCGCGGATCAAGATCGCGGGCCAGCTTGTCGCCGCGGCGGCGCTCGCGGTCGAGAACGTCGGCGTGAAGCTGGCGTCGCAGGTAGTCGTCCCGGTTGCGAACGCGTTCGGCATCCCGACTCAGTCTGTGGGTGATGGGATCCCCAGCGTGGTGTTCTCGATCCCGATGCCGGTGCCGGTGCTGGGGATCGACCACATCCCCATCGACGTGGTGTACTGGGTCGGCACGGCGATCATTGCGCTGGCCGTGCTGGGCGCGTGCAACGCGTCGAACCTTATCGACGGGCTGGACGGGCTGCTGACCGGTACTACCGCGATATCGGCCGTTGGCCTGCTCGTCATCGCGCTCTCGCTGGCCCTGGCGGACGACGGCGCCCGCCAGGTCAACGGCGGACTCGACGGCCCGCGGATCGTTCTTTGTCTGGCGCTGCTCGGAGCGTGTCTTGGCTTCCTGCCGCACAACTTTAACCCGGCGACGATCTTCCTGGGCGATGCTGGGTCGCTGCTGCTTGGCTATTGCACGATTGTCATCATCCTGACGCTGGGCGACACGGGTCGGACGAACCTTGTGCTCGCCGGCCTTGTGGTGTACGCCCTCCCGATCATCGATACCACGCTGGCGATCGTCCGGCGGAAGGTCTCCGGGAAGGCCATCTCCGCGGCGGACGACCAGCACCTGCACCACATGCTCAAGCGGGCCCTTGGGGTCAAGAGTGCGGTGTTCGTGCTGTACCTGATCGCCGCGTCCTTCGCGGTACTCGGTGTGTCGCTCGCCCTGTTCCGGTCGCGCCTGACGTACGCGGTGGTGCTCGTGTTTGCCGCGTACATCGGGGTGACGGCGTTCAAGATCGCTCGCCGGAAGCACATCGAGGAGCACGCGGAGCGGCGGGCGAAGCGGACCGGTCAGGGTCCCGCGGTCGTGAAGCAGGACGAGGCCGGGGCGCCGGCGCTCCGCGGCGTCGCGGAGTCGCAGCCGGTCGGCGCGGCGGAGTCTCGCTGAGCGCATCAGGCGCCGCTCGGGTGCCAGACAGTTTTAAACTCGACAAACGGCTCGATGGACCAGGGGCTTTCCCAGGCTGTGGTGTCGTGCCAGTCGATGGCCGGGGGCTTGGAGGAGGACTTCCTGGCGGCGGGGGCCGGGGCGCCGAGGATCACCACGCGCTTGACGTTCTCCGCCGCGCCCTCGCGGAGGGTGGCCGCGTGCGCTGGCGAGAGACCGGCGCCGACCAGGGAATCGACGTCGCGGTGCGAGGCGAAGACCGGGATCAGTTCGTCGCGGCTGCCGGTGAGGAGGTTGACGACACCGCCGGGCAGGTCGCTGGTGGCCAGCACCTCGCCGAGGACTGCGGCGGGCAGGGGGTTGGCTTCCGCGGCGAGGGCGACGACGGCGTTGCCGGCGCACAGCGGGGGGGCGATGAGGGTGATGAGCCCGAGCAGCGAGGGCTCGTCGGGGGCGATGACGCCGACGACGCCGGTCGGCTCGGGGGTGGTGAAGTTGTAGTAGGGCCCGGCGACGGGGTTGTTGCAACCGAGAACCTGCGCGTACTTGTCGGCCCAGCCGGCGAAGGCAACCAGGCGCTCGATCGTGGCGGCGACCTCCACGCGGGCGGCGGTGCGGTGGGCTGCGGTCGGCTTGGGGCGGGCGCCTGCGATGAGCGATTCGAAGAGGGCGCGGTGGCCCTCGAGCATCTCGGCCATGCGGTAGAAGATCTGGCCGCGGAGGTACGCCGTGGCGCCGGCCCACGGTTCCTGGGCCTTGCGCGCGGCGGTGACGGCGTCACGGAGATCCTTGCGGGAGGCGCGGCAGACGTGGACGACGGTGGGCTCGGCGTGGCCGTCGGAGGTGGCGACTGGAGTGGTGCGGCCGCTCTCGGAGCGGGGGAACTTGCCGTTGATGAAGAGCTTGTAGGTCTTGGCGACTTCGAGGCGGGTCATGGCTTGGTTCCTGGGTGGTCGCCGCGGCTTTCGGGTGGGGGCGAGCAGGAGAAAGCGTATTCCAGTTCGACCTCGTCGCGCAGCGGGATGCCGTTCTGGCCGATCCGCGGCAGGCCGGGCAGGTAGCGGTCGCGGTAGCGGGCCATCATGCCGCGGTGCACGGTGACGAGGGACATGCCTCGGAGTTGGTAGAACGCGAGGGCGCGGAGGTTGTCGTTGGTGGTTGTGAGGAAGACGCGGCGGGCGCCCGCCGAGCGGGCGTGGTCGAACGCGGCGTCGAGCAGGGCGGAGCCGGCGCCCTGGCCGTCCTGGTCGGTGCTGAGGGTGACGACCTCGCACTCGCGGGCGGCTTCATCGAAGGAGAGCGTGATGTGGCCGGCGTGACGCCCGGCGCGGAGGGCGACGAATCCCGGGAGATAGTCGGCGGCGAAAGCGCGGTCGCGCGAGTGGATGGTGGTCGAGAGCCAGTGCCTGCGGAGGTCGGCATCGATGGACGCGGCGTCGGAGGGTGATATCGGGCGGATGGTCAGGGCGAGGCGGCGGCGTGTCCATTCAAGGACGACCTCGGCGTTGCGGTCGGGTGGGAAGACGGGGTACCAGACCTTGCGGATGCGGCCGGCGTGGGCGAACCACGCCATGCGCCGGATCAGCGTGGTGGGGCCGCCGCTCTCGACGGGGAACTCGAAGGTGGGGAGGTTCAGCGCGCGGGTGAGGCGCAGGTCGGCATCGCTGAGCAGGTCGAAGGGGATGTGGTTGCGCTCGATGAACTCGCGCTGGTGATCGGTGGTGTTGGTGCTGACACCCAGCACGCGGACCCCGAGGGAAGCGAACTGGGCATGGAGATCGCGGAAGCCGCAGGACTGGGGCGTGCAGCCGCGGGCGCCGGGGATGGAGTCCCAGTCCTCGCCGCTCAAGCCGAGGCTGGGCGGCTGGCCTGGGATGCCCGTACGTGGATAGAAGAAGAGAACGGCGGGTTCGGTGGCGAGGGCGCGCAGGTTGATGCCTAAGCCGCCGGTCGAGGGGAGCGGAAGGTCGGGGAGCGCGGCGTGGAGGAGGTGGGCCGCGGCGCCATCGTCCGTGGGGACGGGGAGATCCGGCGGCAGCGAGTAGGGGCTTGAGGTGTCGGCGGGGTCTGTCATTCCCAACTCCGGTGGCTTGACGCTAAACCCCGTGACGGTAGCGGACCGTACGAAATCAGGTTGGTGCCGCAGCCGCGCCGGCGCGCGAGAGCAAACTGGCGGCGGGAGTCCGGAGTCGCGGGTTCAGGAGGGCTTGGTCGCCGCGGCGGGTCGGTGTCGGAGTGGCGACGCTGGTGCGGGCGGGGGGCGGGGTGGGGGTTGGTTGGGAGATCACCGCGGGGGTGACGGGGTCGGCGGGGCGGGAGGTGGGGAGCGAGGTTGTGCGCGTGAGGGACGCCCGGGGGCTGGTGGCCTCGGGGGAAGGGGATGGGAGTTGGAGAGGCTGGAGAGGGAAAAAGCGGAGGATCGTGGTTGCGGCGCGGCGGCGCTCCTCGGGGGCGACGGTCTGATTGTTGATCAGGGCGTCGAGGGAGGTGATGGCGTTGAGGTGGGCGGCGGCGAGGCGGAGGCGGGTGGCCGCGGCGAGGAGTTGGTCGAGATCAGGGATCGCCGCGATGGAGCGGAGGAGGGTGGGGATGTCGAGTTTGAAGCGGGCGGCTAGTTCGGCGATGGAAGGTGGGGAGGTGGTGTTGAGGAGGGCGGAGAGGAGGGAGGTCTCCGGCGCTGGGTGTGAAGCGTGCATTCAATCAATGTACGGCAAATAATCGGATTGTCAAGGTGTTTGGGTGGATTTTGTAAGGATCAATAGAAAGAGGAGAGTTGCACGCATCCCGGGAGGCTTCGGGAGACAGACTTGCTGACCCGACTTAGAGCGTGACGTACGCGCGGAGGCCCTGGAGGCCGCCCTCGCGGCCGAAGCCGGACTCCTTGAAGCCGCCGAAGGGGCTCGCGGGATCGAAGCGGTTGTAGGTGTTGAGCCAGACGACGCCGGCCTTGAGGCGGCGGGCGATCTCGAAGATCTTGGAGCCCTTGTCGGTCCAGACGCCCGCCGCGAGGCCGTAGGCGGAGTTGTTGGCGCGGGTGAGGGCCTCTTCGGGGGTGCGGAAGGACATGACGGCGAGGACGGGGCCGAAGACTTCTTCGCGGGCGATGACGTGGGAGGGCTGGACGTTGGTGAGGAAGCATGGGCGGTGCCAGTAGCCCTTGGCCGGGAGGGTGAGGTCGCCGCCATTGAGGGAGCGACCGCCCTGGTGGAGTTGCGCGCCTTCCTCCTTGCCGAGATCGACGTAGCGGCGGATGCGGCTGAGTTGCTCGCCGGAGTTGATGGCGCCGAGGTCGGTGTTCTTGTCCATCGGGTCGCCGACGCGGACGGAGGCGAGGCGGATGGTGAGCTTGGCGATGACCTCGCCGAGGACGGACTCCTGGACGAGGAGGCGGGAGCCGGCGCAGCAGACGTGGCCCTGGTTGAAGAAGATGCCGGCGATGATGCCCTCGACGGCCTGGTCGAGGGAGGCGTCCTCGAAGATGATGTTGGGGGACTTGCCGCCGAGTTCGAGCGTGAGGCGCTTGGGGGTGCCGGCGACGGCCTTGGCGATGCGCTTGCCGACGTCGGTGGAGCCGGTGAAGGCGATCTTGTCGACGCCGGGGTGTTCGACGAGGGCGGCGCCGGTGCGGCCATCGCCGGTGACGATGTTGACCACGCCGGGGGGCAGGCCGCACTCCTCGATGATCTCCGCGAGTTTGAGGGCGGTGAGCGGGGTGGTCTCGGCGGGCTTGAGGACGATGGTGTTGCCGCAGGCCAGGGCGGGCGCGAGTTTCCACGCGGCCATTAGGAGGGGGAAGTTCCAGGGGATGATCTGCCCGCAGACGCCGACGGGGCGCGGTGTGCGGCCGGGGAAGGCGTAGGGGAGTTTGTCGGCCCAGCCGGCGTGGTAGAAGAAGTGGGCCGCGGCGAGGGGGACATCAACGTCGCGGGATTCCTTGATGGGCTTGCCGCCGTCCATGGTTTCGAGGACGGCGAGTTCGCGGGCCCGTTCCTGGATGCGGCGGGCGATGCGGAAGATGTGCTTGGCGCGTTCGGCGGGCTTGAGGCCGGCCCACTTGGGGAGGGCGTCGCGGGCGGCGGTGACGGCAGCGTCGACGTCTGCCGCGGTGCCCTGGCTAACGAGCGCGATCGGCTCTTCGGTGGCGGGATTGATGGAGGCGAAGGGCTCGGCGCGGTTGGCTTTGGTGAACGAGCCGCGGATGAAGTGGGTGTAGCGGGGCTTGAGGTCGACCTTCACGCGCTCGGGCGCGGGGGCGTAATCCCAGGCGAGGCCGAAATCGAGGCCGGGAGCGGCGGGGGCCCGCGGGGGGGAGACGATCGCTCCGGACGGGCGGGGCGCGAGGGCGTGATCGCTTGGGACGGCCTGATCGGTCATTGGGTACCTCGGGGGTATCCTAAGCGGTCGTGGGATGGGCAGCAGGTGGGAGGAGGAGGCCACCCGGGCACGCCCGAGGGCCTGTTTTAGTCGATGAAGAGGGTGGGCATTGGCTTGGAAATGGGGGGTGGCGATCCTGCGCAGGGGCAGTACATTTGAGGGGCACCCGGTGAGGAGGTTATCGGTTGCCGTGGGCGTGGCGGGGGAGGGGGGAGAGGGGCGGATCCGCCGCGTGGGGACGGCGAATGATGACGTGCACGGTGGACAGTGGATGGAGGCCAGGATGCGGGCAAGGTCGATCACGGTGTGCATCGCGGCGGCGGCCCTTGCCGGAGCGGCTGCGCGCGCGGGTGCGGGCGTGATCTATGTTCGCGCCGGGGCATCCGGGGCGGGGAATGGGGCGTCGTGGGCGGATGCGTTCACGGGTGTGCAGGCGGCGCTGGATGCGGCGCAGGCGGGGGACCAGATCTGGGTCGCGGCGGGGGTGTACCGGCCGGGGGTGAGTGGGGGCAGCCGCGAGTCGTCGTTCCTGATGAAGACGGGGGTGGCGTTGTACGGCGGGTTCGCGGGGACGGAGGGTTCGCTGGGGCAGCGTGACTGGCGGGTGAACGTCACGACGCTGAGCGGGGACCTGAACGGTGATGACGGGCCGGAGTTCTCGAATCGCGCAGATAACGCATACCACGTGGTGGTGGCGCTGAACGTTGCGGACACGGCGGTGATCGACGGGTTTGTGGTGCGCGGGGGGCACGCGGACGGGCCGGGGTTTGGTGCGCTGCCGACGAGCAAGAACCAGGGGAGCGGGATCAATGTTTATGATGCGCAGCCGCGGATCGTGAACTGCACGCTGGTGGACAACTACGCGTCGGACCATGGGACGATCAACGATCACGGCGATTCGACGGTGATCGACTGCGTGTTCGATTCGAACTACGCGGGGGATCACGGGGCGGGGCTGTACTCGCACAACCACGCGATGACGATGGCGATGGGGTGCACGTTCAGGAACAACGTGACGCCGGGGAAGGGCGGGGGCTCGTACACGCAGAGCGGGCACGCGCAGTGGATCGACTGCGTGTTCACCGGAAACGTGGCGGAGCGGGGGGCGGGGTTTTATCACCACACGGGGAGCGCGACGGCGGTGACGGGGTGCACCTTCACCGGGAACACGGGGACGGTGGGCGGGGGCGGGGTGTACTGCGACGTAGCGGACGCGACGATCACCGGGTGCACGTTCACGCAGAATGTCGCGGGGTTGGGCGTCGAGGGGGGTTCGGCGGGGGCGGGCGGGAGCGGCGGCGCGGGGGTGTGGTGCTCGGGCGGGGCGCCGCGGGTGCTGGGGTGCACGTTCACGAACAACGCGGCGTCGTTCGGGGCGGGGGTGTACAACAACGACTTCACCGTGGCGGTGATCTCCGACTGCGTGTTCAACAGCAACCACGCCAACGAGGGGGCGGGGGTGTACACGCTGTTCAGCGACGTGACGGTGACCAACTGCACGTTCACATCGAACACGGCGTCGCAGGGGGCGTTCCCGGTGGGGGGCGGGGTGAGCAGTTACTTCGCGAACTCCACGTTCACGGGGTGCACGTTCGTGGGGAACACGGCGGAGCTGGGCGGGGGCGCGGTGTATGTCGAGGGGGAGAGCCCGCGGGTGACCTCGTGCACGATGCGGGCGAATGCGGCCATCGGGGGGAACGACTGTTGCGGGAGCGATGGGTGGGGCGGCGCGCTGATGGTGGCGTACTTCACGACGCCGGTGATCTCCAACTGCGTGATGACGAGCAACACGGCGGACCTGGGCGGCGCGGTGTTCAACCTGGCATTCGGCGATCCGCTGATCGTGAACTGCACGATGATCGGCAACTCGGCGCGGGTGGCTGGGGCGGTGTATGGGTTCGGGAACAGCGAGGGGACGATTGTGTCCAGCGTGATCTCGGACAACACGCCGCATCCGCAGATCGACGGGGAGGTGGTGGCGCCGGTGCGGTACTCGCTGGTGCGGGGCGTGGCGGCGTCGGCGGGGGCGGGCGTGGTCAATGCTGATCCGATGCTGGTGCGGTTGCCGGGTCCGGGGCCGGATGGGGTGTGGTTCACGGTGGATGACGATGGGGGCGACCCGCGGCCGCGGTCCGGATCGCCGTGCATCGATGCGGGGGACACGGGCGCGGTGCCGGCGTTCCTGACGGGGGATGCGGCGGGGTTGGCGCGGGTGCGGAACGACGCGGGGATGCCGGACGCCGGTGTGCCGGGAATGGGGGGCGTGGTGGACCTCGGGGCGTTCGAGTTCCAGGGGACCTCGTGCAGGGCGGATGTTGATGGGAACGGGGTGGTGGAGCCGGTGGATATCGCCGCGTTCATTCAGAAGTGGATCGCGGGCGTGACCGGTGGAAACCAGAACGGGGACTTCGATCGAAGCGGGGTGACGGAGCCGGTGGATTTGGCGGCGTTCGTGCAGGCGTGGATCAGCGGTGTAGGGGCGGGCTGCCCGTAGGATGAGGCTCGAGGGCGGGGTTGCGGGGCGTGGAGCGGCGTGATGACGGTCCCGTATTGGCGTTGCGCGCTGCGCCCGGCGGACGCGGTGGCGGTTGATGCGGTGGTGGTGGGCGCGGGCGTGTGTGGTGTCTCGGCGGCGTTGCGGCTGGAGCGGCGCGGGCTGCGGGTGGCGGTGGTGGAGGCGCGGGGGCTCGGGGCGGGGGCGTCGTCGCGGAACGCGGGGTTCCTGATGCGCGGCGCGGCGGATCACTACGCGGATGTGGCGCGGCGGTACGGGCGGGAGACGGCGCGGATGGTGTGGCGGTGGACGGAGGAGAACCTGGCCGCGCTGCGCGAGGAGGGAATCGAGGAGCTGGCGTCATATCGGCGCGTGCCGTCGTGCCTGTTGGCGCTGAGCGAGGGGCAGGCGGAGGAGTTGCAAGAGTCGCGGCGGATGATGGAGGAGGATGGGTTCGAGGTGCCGTGGGTGGAATCGGGGGATGACTCGGCGTGGCGGGCGGCGCACCCGGTGGGAGGGCTGGTGAATCCGGCGGATGCCGCGGCGAATCCGGTGGAGGTGCTGGGGCTACTGGCGTCGAAGGTGGCGGGGCCGATTCTCGCGAACGAGGAGGTGTACGGGATCGAGGGAGGGCCGGGGGAATGGGTGGTGCGTACCGCGTCGCTGCGGGTGGCGGCGGCGCACGTGGTGGTGTGCACGAACGCGTACGCGGGGCTTGTGCTGCCGGGGCTTGCCGGGGTGGTGCGGCCCAACCGCGGGCAGATGCTGGCGGTGAGGAACCCATCGCGACGTGTGTCGCTCGCGCATTCCTACTACGTCAACCACGGCTCGGAGTACTTCCGGCAGACGGCGGAGGGGTCGATCGTGGTGGGGGGGTGCCGGACGTACTTCGCGGAGCAGGAAGCGGGGTATGGCGAGGGGACGTCGGCGCCGGTGCAGGCGGCGATCGAGGCGTTCGCGTCGAGGATGCTCGGGCCGGGATGGGATGAGGGGGGAATCATCGCGAGGTGGGCGGGGACGATGGGGTTCTCGCCTGACGGGCTGCCGCTGGTCGGGCCGGTGGGCGGCGGGCAGGGGCCGTGGTTCTGCGGCGGCTTCACGGGGCACGGGATGTCGATGGCGTTTGTGACGGCGCGGGCGGCGGTGGACGCGATGCTCGACGGCACGCCAGCGCCGTTTCCGTTGGCGCGGGTGGCCGCGAACAATCCGGCGTGAACGACGCCCTGGCCATGGTGCGGGATCTGCGGTCGCGGGCCGGCGACTGCATGCTGATCGACCGGCGCGACATCCGCCGCCGGCTGAGCGGCATCGAGCGCGCCATCGCCGGTGGGAGGGAAATGGACGCGGCGGTGCTGCGGATCGGGGAGCGGGTAGAGCGGTCCTGCCGCGTCCTGGCGCAGCGTGCGGCGGGGGTGCCGAGGATCGCATACCCGGAGGAACTGCCGGTCTCGCAGAAGAAGGACGAGATCGCACGGGCGATTGAGTCGGCGCAGGTGGTGGTGGTGTGCGGCGAGACGGGGTCGGGGAAGAGCACGCAGTTGCCGAAGATCTGCCTGGAGATGGGGCGCGGGGTGGCGGGGATGATCGGGCACACGCAGCCGCGGCGGATTGCGGCGAGGTCGGTGGCGTCGCGGGTGGCGGAGGAGTTGGGGTCGGCGGTCGGTGGAGCGGTGGGGTACAAGGTGCGGTTCGGTGACCAGACCGGCCCGGGGACGTACATCAAGGTGATGACCGACGGCATCCTGCTGGCCGAGACGCAGGGCGACCGGATGCTGGAGGCGTACGACACGATCATCGTGGACGAGGCGCACGAGCGGAGCCTCAACATCGACTTCCTGCTGGGCTACCTGAGGCTGCTGCTGCCGCGCCGGCCGGACCTGAAGGTGATCATCACTTCGGCGACGATCGACCCCAAGCGGCTCAGCGGGCACTTCGCGGGGCCCGACGGGCGTGGGGCGCCGATCGTCGAGGTGTCCGGGCGGACGTACCCGGTGGAGGTGCGGTACCGCGCCGCGCAGGTCGCCGAGCCGGAGGAGCACGAGGACGAGCGGGAGGAGATGATCGAGTTCGGCGTGGTGGACGCGGTGAAGGAGCTCGCGGCGGAGGGGCCTGGGGACATCCTTGTGTTCTTCTCCGGGGAGCGGGAGATCCACGAGACGGCGGAGTTGCTGGAGCGGGCATTCCCGCGGGGCGTGGAGGTGCTGCCGCTGTACGCGAGGCTCTCCGGGGCGGAGCAGATGCGGGTGTTCAAGCGGCCGCCGGAGGGGAGCGGGGTGCGCCGGATCGTGCTGGCCACGAACGTTGCGGAGACGAGCGTGACGGTGCCGGGGATCCGGTACGTGGTGGACACCGGGCAGGCGAGGATCAGCCGGTATTCGCCGCGGACGAAGGTGCAGCGGCTGCCGATCGAGGCGGTCTCGCAGGCGAGCGCGGACCAGCGGAAGGGGCGGTGCGGGCGGCTGGGGCCGGGGGTGTGCATCAGGCTGTATTCGGAGGCGGACTACCAGGGGCGGGCGAGGTTCACCGAGCCGGAGGTGCTGCGGACGAACCTGGCGAGCGTGATCCTGCAGATGGCGGCGCTGAACCTGGGGAAGCCGGCGGACTTTCCGTTCGTCGATCCGCCGGACGATCGGCTGATCCGTGACGGGTACGACACGCTGTTCGAACTCGGGGCGATCGACGACGCCGGGGAGTTGACCGGTCTGGGGCGGGAGTTGTCGCGATTGCCGATCGATCCGCGGATCGGGCGGATGATCCTGGCGGCGCGGGAGGAGCACTGCCTGACGGAGGTGCTGGTCATCGCGGCGGCGCTGAGCGTGCAGGACCCGCGCGAGCGGCCGATGGAGCGGGCGCAGGAGGCGGATGCGTCGCACGCGAGGTTCCGGGATCCGCAGTCGGACTTCGTGGGCTATCTGCGGCTGTGGGCGCACTGGCAAAAGTGCCGGAAGGAACTCTCGGGGAGCAGGGTCAGGAAGATGTGCCGGTCGGACTTCCTGTCGTACGTCCGGCTGCGCGAGTGGGAGGATGTGCACCGCCAGCTGTCGGAGATGGCGAAGGAGATGGGGTGCCGCCCGAACACGCGGCAGGCGGAGTACGAGCAGGTGCACCGGGCGCTGCTTGCCGGGCTGCTGAGCACCATCGGGCGCAAGACCGAGACGCCCGAGTACGCGGGGGCGCGGGACACGCGGTTCTACATCTTCCCGGGCTCGACGCTGTTCGAGAGCCGGCCGAAGTGGGTGATGGCGGCGGAACTGGTCAAGACGACGAGGCTGTACGCGCGGTGCGCGGCGGGGATCAAGCCGTTGTGGATCGAGCGGGCGGCGCCGCACCTGGTCAAGCGGACGCACTCGGCGCCGTGGTGGGACGCTTCGACGGCCCGGGTGATGGCGCCCGAGCGGGTGACGCTGTTCGGGCTGGAGGTGATCGCGGGGCGGCAGGTGCACTTCGGTCCGATCGACCCGGTGAAGGCGCGGGCGATCTTTATCCACCACGGGCTGGTGGAGGGGGCGATGATCACCGATGGGGAGTTCGCCCGCCACAACCAGGAACTGATCGAGAGGGTGCGGCGGCTGGAGGCGAAGGCACGCCGGCCCGGCCTGCTCGCAGAGGTGGGTGCGCGGTTCGAGTTCTTCGACAAGCGGATCCCGCCGGAGGTGTACAGCGGGGAGGCGTTCGAGCGGTGGCGGCGGTTTGCCGAGAAGGGGCGGCGCGACCTGCTGTTCATGACCGAGGCGGATGTGCTGGCGGCGAGCGTGGAGGGAATCACGGCGGAGCGATTCCCCGATCAGGTGATGGTCGGCGGCACGAAACTGAACCTGACCTACACCGCCGATCCGGTGAGCGACGACGACGGCGTGACGCTGACAGCGCCGGTCGAGACGCTGGCGACCATCAGTGAGAAGCGGGGCGACTGGCTGGTGCCGGGGCTGCTGCTGGAGAAGGTGGAGGCGATGATCCGGTCGCTCCCCAAGGCGGTGCGGGTGAACTTCGTGCCGGTGCCCGAGTACGCGGCGAGGTGCGTGGAGGCGATGACCGATCATGCCCGCCCGTTGAAGGAGGCCGTGGCCGAGGCGCTCGGCCGGCTGAGCGGGGTCGGAGTGTCACCGGAGGCGTTCAAGGACGACCAGATCCCGCGGCACCTGCAGATGAACTACCGGGTGGTCGACCGCACGGGTGCGGTGCTCGCCTCGGGGCGGGACCTGCGGGCGATCCGGCGTGAGTTGGCGGGACGGATTGAGAGGACGCTCGCGAAGGTTCCGTCGGTGTGGAACCGCGGTGCGGTGGCGGCGTGGGATTTCGGTGACCTGCCCGAGAGCGTGCAGATCGACGTCGGCGGCGCTTCGATGCTGGCGTTCCCGGCGCTGATCGATGAGCGGTCCCCGCGCAAGGGCGCCAACGGGCAGAGCGCCGGATCGGCGGCGGTGTCGCTGCGGCTGCTTCCATCGCTCGAGGAGGCGAGTGCCCGGCATGCGCAGGGCGTCCGCAGGCTGATGGTCGTCGAGTCGAAGCACGAGATCGACCGGGCGGTCCGGCAGGCCGAGGACATGCAGCAACTCGTGCTGAAGTACGCGACGATCGGGACGGCCGATGAGCTGCGGTCATCGATCGCGGCGAGGGCGTGCGAGGCGGCGTTCCTGGCCGGGGCCGATGCGGGATCGATCCGGACGAAAGCGGAGTTTGATCGACGCCTGGCGGAAGGCGAGGGGCGTCTGCCCGGCGCGGTGCGCCGGCTGGTGGGGGTGGCGTCGGCGGTGCTTCACGAATACCAGGGAGCGCTGCTGGCCCTGGAGAAGGTGGCGTTCAAAGGGATGCGGCCCCCGGCGGACGACATGGCGGCGCAGATCGGGCGGCTGGTCTTCCGCGGGTTTCTCGGCGAGGTGCCTCCCGAGCGGCTCGCGGACTACCCGCGGTACCTGCGCGCGATCGAGCGGCGGGCGAGGAAGCTGCTCTCCGGCGGGGCGGGGCGCGATGCCGAGTTGATGCAGCAGATCATGCCGAGGTGGCGCTCGTGCCTGGCGCTGACGGACCAGGACCGCCAGCGGGCGCACCGCGATCCGATGCTGGAGGAGCACCGGTGGATGCTGGAGGAACTGCGGGTGTCGCTCTTTGCGCAGGAACTGGGGACGAAGCAGACTGTGTCGCCGCAGCGGCTGGATAGGCTGTGGGAGAAGATCGTGGCGGCCCGAGCGTGATGAGCGGGTCGCCGGAGCAGCGCGTGAGCCAGCGTGGGGCCGAATCCGTCGTAGTGCTGTGCCCGCTCGAGATCGAGCGGAAGGTGGTGCGCGAGTCGCTTGAGCGTGCGGGGCTGGCGCGGGTCGCGGTGGAGCGCACCGGGCCGGGGGCCGGCGCCGTGGAGTCGGCCGTGCGGGCGCTCGGGACCGGCCGGGCGTTTGTCATCCTGGCGGGGCTGTGCGGCGGGCTGGGTCCGGTCGACGATGTTCCCGTGATCGACCGGGTCGTTGATGAGCGTGGCGGCACGTGGGGTGTTCCCGGCGCTGGAGGGCGCGGGGTGGCGCTGGTCGGCGTGGATGCGCCGGTGTGCACGGTCGAGGCGAAGCGCCGGCTGGGCGAGGCGACCGGGGCCGGGGTGGTGGACATGGAGTCGCACGGGCTGGCACGGGCCTGCGGCGGGATCGAGTCCTGGGCGGTGATCCGGGGGGTATCGGACCGCTACGACGAGCCGGTGCCGGCGCAGGTGATGCGGTGGGTGGGGCGCGACGGGAGGACCAGGACGGGCCGGGTGGTGGGGGACATGATCAGGAGCCCCTCGATCGTGCCGGCGGTGCTGCGGATGGGGAGGCGGTCGCCGCGGGTGCTGCGGGTCGTGGGCGAACGGGTGGTGGAGTCGGTGGGGGGGTGGCTGGCCGGGAACGGGGCGGTGATGACCGAAGCGCTCGGGAGTGCCCGATGATGGTCGGTGGTCCTGTTTCAGCGCCGTGCCCGCTGCCGGATGCGCTGCATCGTGCGCTCGGGGCGGGGGAGGTGGATGGGATCATGGTGTTTGGCGGGTCATTTGACCCGGTGCAGCGCGCCCACGTGGAGTTGCCGGCGCGGGCGCGTGAGGGGGTGCAGGGGGCACACGGTGGGCGATGGTGGCTGCTGTATGTGCCCGCCGCGGCCTCGCCGCTCAAGGGACGGCGACCGATGGCATCCGACGAGGATCGGTTGCGGCTGTTGGAGATCGCGCTTCGCGGTGTGGCCCGGGGCGCGGTGTGGCGGGATGAACTGGAACGCGCTGCGGGCGGGCCGAGTTACACCGTGGACACGCTGGCGAGGCTGCGGCGGTCGGTGGACGCGGCGGGAGGGGGTGGCGTGCCTCTGCGTTTGCTCATCGGGTCGGATCAGGCGAGGCAGTTTCACCGCTGGAAGGCACCGCGGGAGATCATCGCGATGGCTCCGCCGCTGGTGATGCGGCGTTCCGGTGAGTCAGCCGAGGAGTTGCGGCGCGCTCTGGAGGAATCGGGGGCGTGGGACGCATTGGTGCTCGCGGCGTGGGAGTCGTGGCAGGTGGACGCCGGGCGATCGGATGCGAGTTCTACTCGGGCGCGCGAACTGCTCGCGCGGAGCCCGGTGGATCGCGGGGCGCTGCTACGTGTGCTTGATCCGGAGGTGCTTGCGGAGATCGAGCGCCGGGGGTTGTACCGGGGAGGGGAGTAGGTCTACTGCCCGGTGCCGGGGAGATTGATGACCGGCTGGCGCGTCGGCGGGCTGGTCATGTCCTCGGGGAGTTCCGGGACCGGGCGCACGAAGGTGTCGATCCGGCGCGAGGACGCTGGCGGGACCGGGAGGTTGTTGGGAAGGCTGCCGGAAGTCTGGCCAGCGGGGAAGACGGCCCAGTCCATGCGATCGGGCGTGGAGCTGTCCTTGGTGCCGAGGTCGGCCCGGAACCAGACGACAAGCTCTTTGCCGACGGGGATATCGACGGTCCAGATGGTCTGGTCGGTGCGGGTATCGATCACCGACACCGTCTGGGGCTGGAACGAGGTGCTCTCGTAGGTGAAGCGATCCGCGGAGTAGCCGGGTCCGCCGGGCCAGTAGCAGCCGCCGCTGACGGCGGCGGCGCAGGTCAGGAGGGCGAGGGTGAGGGCTCTCGAGCGGCTCGACATGACTGGGGCTCCCGCGTTTGGACGGTGTCTGGACTGCCGCGTGCCGGAGGTCGTCGCGACCATGAACGCGGTGCACAGTCTATCGTCATAACGCCCGCTTGGGCTGACACAGAAGGGGTGAGGTGGGGCGTGTACCGGATAACTGTGCCATCGATCGACTGTTGTTCGGTATGCTGGGCGGTACTCGGAGGTGTTTCGGATGGCGGCAGAGTTTCGAATCGGACACGGGTACGACCTGCATCGGCTTGAGCCTCGGGGCGCGGGGGCGGGGCAGAAGGTGCGGCCGCTGGTGGTCGGTGGGGTGACGCTCGAGGAGGCGACGGCGGGCGTTGTGGCGCACTCGGATGGCGACGTGCTGCTGCACGCCGTGACCGATGCACTGCTGGGCGCGCTGGCGATGCCGGACATCGGGCAGCTGTTCCCGGACAACCTGCCCGAGAACGACGGGCGGAACTCGGCATCGTTCGTGGCCGAGGCGGTGCGGCGGATCAAGGCGGAGGGGTGGGTGGTGAGCAACCTGGATGCGACGGTGATCTTGGAGCGGCCGCGGATCGGGGAGCTCAAGAACCAGATGCGCGCCCAACTGGCCCGCCTGCTGGACGTTGGGGTCGAGCGGGTCAACGTCAAGGGCAAGAGCCACGAGAAGGTCGACGCGGTGGGCGAGGGGCGCGCGATCGAGGCCCACGCGGTGGTGGTGCTGATGCGGCCGGTCTAGGTCCGTTTGCTCAACCGACGGCGGCTTTGAGGGCGTCGACCTTGTCGGTCTTTTCCCAGGTGAAGAGGTCGCCGTGGGGCTTGCGGCCGAAGTGGCCGTGCCGGGCGGTGGCCTTGTAGATGGGCTTGCGCAGGCCGAGGGCTTCGATGATGCCGCGCGGCGTCATGGGGAAGACCTTGCGGACCGCGTCGGCGATCTTGGCGGGATCGGCCTTCTCGGTGCCCTGGCAGTCAACGTAGACGCTGGTGGGCTCGGCGACGCCGATGGCGTAGGAGATCTGGACCTCGCAGACATCGGCGAGGCCGGCGGCGACGATGTTCTTGGCGATGTAGCGGGCCATGTACGCGGCGGAGCGGTCGACCTTGGTGGGGTCCTTGCCCGAGAAGGCGCCGCCGCCGTGGCGGCCGCGGCCGCCGTAGGTGTCGACGATGATCTTGCGGCCGGTAAGGCCGGTGTCGCCGTGGGGACCGCCGATCTCGAAGCGGCCGGTGGGGTTGACGTGGATCTTGATGCCGTGGTTCCACCAGTTGCCGAGGACGGGCTTGAAGACGTGCTCGACGATCTCCCGCTTGAGGACATCCTGCCGCTCGTTCCAGGTCTTGTCGTGCTGGGTCGAGAGGACGACGGTGTCGACGCGGACGGGCTTGAGGCCGTCGTACTCGATGGTCACCTGGCTCTTGGCGTCGGGGCGAAGGCCGGGGATGAGCCCTTCGCGCCGGACGTGGGCCTGCTGCTCGACGAGGCGGTGGGCGAGCTGGATCGGCAGGGGCATCAGCTCGGGAGTTTCGCGGCAGGCGAAGCCGAACATCATGCCCTGGTCGCCGGCGCCGTCGGTATCGACGCCGCGGGCGATGTCGGGGGATTGGCGCTTGATCGAGGTCAGGACGGAGCAGGACTCGTAGTCGAAGGCCATGTCGCCGGAGGTGTAGCCGATGTCCTTGATGGTGTCGCGGACGAGTTCGGGGATGTCGACGTAGGTGCTGGTGGTCACTTCGCCGGCGACGACGACCATGCCGGTGGAGCAGAGCGTTTCGCAGGCGACGCGGGACTTGGGGTCGCCGGCCAGCATGGCGTCGAGAATGGCGTCGGAGATCTGGTCGGCGACCTTGTCGGGGTGCCCCATCGAGACGGACTCTGACGTGAACAAGTGAAGGGCCATCTTCGTGCTGCTCCGGGTGCGTTCGGGGTGCGTCGCGTTGCTTCAGGACGGGGGCCAAGCGATTCGAGGCCAAGGATAGGCCGCGCGGTGTTATCGCTTCGGAAAAGGCGGACAATCAGTGCATTCATCCGGATGTATGGATGAATACACAGGGCGAACCGTAGGCGGGATCCATGGAGAGGGCCACGTGGCGGCGCGGGGGGCGTGGGCGCGGTGTACCCTCGCGGCATATGGCACGAATCAGCGACAAGGCACCCGGGCCGGGCAAGGCGCTGACCTATGCGTCGGCGGGGGTCGACCTGGAAGAGAAGGACCGGTTTACCGAGGGCCTGGCGTCGCTGATGCGCCGGACGTTCGGGCCTCGGGTGATCCCAAACCCGGGCGGGTTCGCGGGGCTGTTCCGGCTTGATTACAAGAAGGGGCTGTTCGAGCGGAACTACAAGGACCCGGTGCTGGTCGCCTGCGCCGACGGGGTGGGCACTAAGGTCAAGCTTGCGTCGCAGATGCGGAAGTTCGACACCATCGGGATCGACCTGGTGGCGATGAACGTCAACGACATGATCGTGCAGGGAGCCGAGCCGCTGTTCTTTCTCGACTACCTGGCGGTGCCCCGGGTGCGGCAGGAGGAGCTGACCGCGATCGTGAAGGGGATCGCGGAGGGGTGCCGGCGCTCGGGGTGTGCGCTGCTGGGGGGCGAGACGGCGGAGATGCCGGATGTGTACGCGGAGGGGGAACTGGACCTTGCCGGGTTCGCGGTGGGTGTGGTGGAGCTCAAGCGGGCGATCGACCCGGGGAGGGTCGAGGTGGGGGACGTCGTGCTCGGACTGGCGAGCGACGGCATCCACTCGAACGGGTACTCGCTGGTCCGGCGGATCGTGGACGAAGCGGGGCTGGACCTGGGGCGTGTCTATCCGGAGTTGAGCGGTGAAACGAAACGCAACGGTCGTCGCGGGGCGGCGCGAGCGGGGACCGCGCCGCGGTCGCTCGGCGAGGTGCTGCTGACGCCGACGCGCCTGTATGTGCAGCCGATCCTCCGGCTGCTGAGTCAGTACAAGGTCAAGAAGGTCGTGGGGGGGATGGCCCACATTACGGGCAGCGGGATGGCCGGGAACCTCTGCCGGGCGCTGCACCGCAAGGTCGACGCGGAGGTGGATACATCGTCGTGGCCGGTGCCGCCGGTGTTCCAGTTCCTCCAGCGGCAAGGCAACGTGCCGGAGGCGGAGATGCGGCGGGTGTTCAATATGGGCATCGGGTACACGCTGGTCGTGCGCCCGGCCTTCGCGGAGTCGATCAGGGAATCGCTGCAGAAGATGGGGGAGCGGGTGCACGTGATCGGGAAGATCGTCAAGGGGCGGGGCGAGGTCATCGAGCGCTGACTGAAACCGGCGGGTGGGCGGGCACTACCATTCGCGTCGGCGGATGTTGGAGGTGGTGCCCCCCGTGAGCGAAGCCATCCAGGTCATGACCGCGGCGGTCGCTCTCGCGGGGCGGGGGGTGCCGTTCGTGATCGCCACGGTGGTCAGGGTGCAGGGGAGCACGCCGCGGAACCCCGGGGCCAGGATGATCTGGGCGCCGGGTGTGCCGGATGAGGAGCTCGCCGCGGCGGCGCACGTGGGGCTGGAGGGCGCGGTGCTGGGGACGGTGGGTGGGGGGCAGTTCGAGATGCTGGCGCTGGACGATGCGCGGCGGTACTTCCGCGAGCGCAGGAGCGGGGTGGAGCGGTACGTGCTGGGGGCCGAGGCCGATCAGTGCTGCGGCGGCGTGATGGAGGTCTTCTTCGAGTACTGCGGGGCGAGACGCCGCGTCGTGCTGTTTGGCGCCGGGCATGTTGCTGCGGAGCTTGCGGCGCTGCTCGCGAGGGCCGGCGGCGGCGGGGGGGTTGAAACAGTGGTGGTGGACGATCGGCCCGAGTGGAACACCGCTGAGCGGTTCCCCGGGGCCCGGCGGGTCGGCGCGTGGGATGATGGAATCCGGCTCGCGCACGAGCGGCCCGCGGAGACGCTCGCGTGCGTCATGACCTGTTCGCACGACACCGACTACCAACTGCTCCGGCGGCTGCTCGTCGAACCGCCGTCGTTTGTCGGCCTGATCGGCAGCCGCAGCAAGCGGGCGTGCCTGTTCGGGCGTCTTGTGGCTTCGGGATTGAGCGACGAGGTTGTGCAGCGGGTGCATTGCCCGATCGGGGTTGGCGATACGGGCAAGGAGCCGGCCATGGTGGCAATCTCGATGGCGGCCCAGTTGCTTGTTGAAGTGAAAAAGATGGACCGCGCGCCGCATCGGCCGGTCAGCGGGCCTTCGCCGTCGGGCACGAGCCTGGGGTGACACGCTTGAGCGGAGACGTAACGAGGGTGCCGGTGCTGATCGTGCTCGCGGCGGGACGGGGCGAGCGGATGGGAGGGCCCAAGGCGCTCATGCGCGTGGGCCCGGGGCGTGGCGGGGCGGAGCCGTGGTGGAAGGCGCAGTCACGGCGGATCGCCGATGCGGGGTTTGCGCCCCGGCAGGTGATCTGGGTTGTTTCGCAGACGGTAGCGGATGGGATAGGCGATGATCCGAGTGGGGGGGGAGTGGAGCGGGCCGTGGCGGTTGATTCCCGGGCGCCAATGTTCGCCAGCGTCATCGCGGGAGTGCGCGAGGCGGGTCGCGCCGAACGAGGTGCTTTTCCGAGCGGGGTCTACGTGCTTCCGGTCGATGTGCCGGCGCCTTCCGCGCGGGTGTTCGAGTCGCTGCGGGCGCATGAGGTGGGGATCCCGAGGTACGGGTCGGCGCACGGCCACCCGGTGTGGCTGGAGTGGGGCTTTGTCGAGCGTGTTCTGCTGCCGCGGGCGGATGACGCGGGGGCAAGGCTTGACGAGATCATCCGGCCGTTCGCGGTCGAGGTGAGCACGGACGACGCATCGGTGGTGACAAACCTCAACACGCCGCGGGATGTGGAAGACTGGGCCTCGCGGTCATGAAACGGTGAGGTCCGTCGTTCCGAGGCCCTGCTCGCCGGGCGAGGCCGGACTCCCCCCGTAGCACGAGCGCCCGCCCTGGCAGGACCTGGGTCTGACCGGCTGGCCGTCGGGGCCGAACTGGTCCATGCTCTTGATGCAGAAAAAGACGCGGGTATCAGAGGTGTCGTCGACGAGGCCCGGAGTGCTCTGCCGCTCGTCGCAGTACATCATCTTGTGCCGCAGGTGCGGGCACGTGGGTTCGAGGACGAGGGGTCGGAAGCCCTGCTGGCGATAGTCGAACGGGCGAGTGCTCATGAGTGAACCTCCGTCAGCCGACCGGCGGCGCGGAGCGCTGCGCGGTGGACCGCCACGGGGAGGAGCCGGAGTTTGTAGGCGTTGTCGGAGAGCGGGTTCGCGCCCTGGACGCAGAGCGAGGCCGCCTTTCGCAGACCGGCGTCGTCGGTGACCTTGAGGCCGGCGAACGCCCTGGCAACGGCGGGGAGTTCCCACGGTATGGGCGCGACGGCGCCGGCCCAGACGCGTGCCGAGGTGATGGTCTCGCCGCTCAGGTCGAGCGTCACGAAGGCCATGACCAGCGGCCAGTCGAACGACTGCTTCTCCTTGACGGCGTAGAAGCCGCTGGCGGGCGCCGGGGAGAGCGTCAGGTGCGTGACTACCTCGCCGGGGTTGAGGTTGTGCTCGCTGCGGATTCCCCTCTCGGGCAGGTGGTAGAGGTCCTTCACCGGGAGCGATGACCGCTCCGATCCGACGAGATGGACCGTGCCGTTCGTGGCCGACAACGCCAGGGCCAGGTTTGATGGGTGGACGATGTAGCAGGGTCCGTCGCCGAAGATGGCGTGGAACTTGTTCTCGCCCTCCTTCGCGAAGCAGGTGCTGCCGCCCTTCTTGAGGCAGTCGAACTGGGCGTTGCGGTAGTACCAGCAACGTGGACGCTGGAGGAGGTTTCCCGCGGCGGTCGCGGTGTTGCGGACCTGGGGCGTGGCGGCCCACTCGATGGCCTGGCACAGGCCCGGGGCCTTGTCGCGGAGCAGTGCCGAGGCGGCCAGGTCGCTCAGCGTCGAGCCGGCCTCGATCCTGATGACCGTCGCGCCGCCTTCGCCTGGGGCCTCGCTGACCGGCCCCTTCGCGCCGTCCTGCCGGAGCCGCTTGATATCAATAACCAGGTCGGGCTCGATGAGCCCTTCCTTGAGGTGGTCGACGATGTCCATGCCGCCGGCCTTGAGGACCGGGAGCGAGTACTTCGTGCTCTTGGCGAGCGCCGCGGCCTCGGTGTACGTCGCCGGCTGTGCATACGCGAAGCGGTTCATGACGTCGCTCCCTGTCCGACGGCGGCGAGCACCTTGTCGGGCGTGATCGGCAGGTCGCGGACCGGTGACCCGATGGCGTTGAAGACGGCGCACGCCATGGCTCCCGCGGTGGGGACCACCGGCGGCTCGCCCATCGGGCCGAAGGTTGTCTGCTTGCTCGGCCAGAGGATGGGCTCGATGTGGGGCATGTCGTTGGGGCCGAGGATCTTGTACATCTCGAGGTTGGCGTTGACCATCGCTCCGTTGTTGCGATCCAGCACGCGGTTCTCGAAGAGCGCGAAGGAGAGCCCCTGGATTACCGCGCCGATGATCTGGCTCTCCGCGGTCTTGCGGCAGACCGCCTTGCCGCAGGCCTGGATCGCGATGACGCGGTTCAGGCGGATCACGCCCGTCTCCGCATCGACCTCAAGGTCGACCAGCTGCACGCCGTTGGTGGAGCCGCGGGCCCGCATCTTCTTGGCTTCTTCGGAGTCCGAAGCGCCGCGACCGAGAATGCCATCGGGGCCGATCCGGGTGCAGGCCTCGTGCCAGGTCATGAGTTTCTCGCCGCGGCGGAGGATCAGGCCGTTGCTCACGCTGAGTTCCGCGGGGTCGGCGGCGGAGAGGTTGGCGACGATCTGCAGGAGCTGGGCCCTGGCGTCAGTCGCCGCGACGTACATCGCCGGGGCGAGGTTGGGCATCGTCACGGATCCGCCGGAGGCGGGACCGGGCGGCAGGCCGGAGCGACCGATCGCGACGCTGACGAGGTCGAGCGGGATGCCAAGGCCGTCCGCGGCCATGACACCGGCGCCGGTGCGGGTACCTGTTCCGATGTCCTGGGTGCCGGTGCGGGCCTCCACGGAGCCGTCGGGATTGATGAACACCTCGGCCCCGACCTTGGCGGGGCTCTTGTGCCAGGAGGTCACGGCGAGCCCGAAGCCGCGCCGGAGCGGGCCGGTCTGCGAACCGGTGGGCCGGCGGTCCTTCCAGGAGATGAGGTCGGCGCCGAGTTTCATCATCTCGCGCCGCTCGGCGTCCTGATCGAGGTTCATGCGGTAGTCGAGCGCATCGAGGCCGCAGGCGGTCGCGATCTCCTCGAGCATCAGTTCCTCGACGAACGAGGCCTGGGGCTGGCCGGGGGCGCGGGTGGGCCTGGGCGGCCCGGCGTTGGTCTTGACGTTCTTGTGCTGCTGCTGGAGTTCGATCGGGTATCGGCCCGTCGGGACGCCGACGCCCCCGCCCTGCCCGGCCACTCCGGTTCCGCCCCACGAACGGACAGTGCCGCCGACGACGGTGCCGTCGTTCTTGAAGCCGACCTTCACCGACACGCGGCAGTTCGGGCGGTTGCCCGTGTCGAGGTGTTCCTCGCGCCGGTCAACAAAGAGGTACGTCGGCCGCTTGTGCTTCGCGGCGACCTTGGCGGCGGTCACGCCCTCCTTGCCGGCGCCAAAGAGCTTGGACCCGAAGCCGCCGCCGACAAACTCGCAGACGAGCTGGTACTTCGAGCGGGGCAGGCCCAGAGCGTCGTCGAGCCCATCGCGGGCCGAGAAGGTGCCCTGCGTCGAGGAGAAGACGGTGGCGGAGTCGCCGCGGTAATCCACCGAGGCTCCGTGGGTCTCCAGGCAGGCGTGCGTCTGCACCTCCGTGGTGTACACGGCGTTCAGGACCTTGTCCGCGCCATCGAAGTCGGCCGGCGTCGCGGGCTCGTCGGCGGTGTCGATCGAATCGGTGATGCGGGTCTGGACGGGCCCGAGTTTCCACTTGGCGTTCAGCGCGCGGGCGGCGCGCCGGATCGCGGCGGGCGACTCGCCGACGAGGTAACCGATGGTCGCGCCGTCGTACTGGCCGGACTTGCCCGAGAGGACCACCTCGATGATGCCCGGGGTCTTCTCCGCGGCGGCCTGGTCGATGGAGGCCAGATCCGCGTTGCCCCAGGGGCAGCGGATGAACTTCACGAACAGGCTGTTGGGGACGTACACATCGCGCCCGTACTTGGCCCGGCCGGTGACCTTGGCGGGGCCGTCGAGTCGCGAGGCCTGGTCGCTGACCGCGGAGCCGAGGTTCATCGGCCGATTCGTGGTCGGCATGATCGGGGAGATGGTCGGTTCGGCGGTCATGCGTCAGGCCCCCTTTGAATCGATGACCGGCTGTTGACCGGACGCGACGAGCACGGCGTTGAAGACGTTCGTGTAGGTGCCGCAGCGGCAGATGTTGCCGGAGAGACCGCTGCGGATCTGGGCCAGCGTGGGCTTGGGGTTGGCGTTGAGCAGTGCCCGCGACGCCATGACCAGCCCGGGCGTGCAGTAGCCGCACTGGAGGGCGTCGTGCTGGATGAACGCGGCCTGCACGGGATCCAGCGTGCCCCCTTTGGCGAGGCCCTCGATCGTCGTGACCTCGGAGCCGACGGCGTCGAGGGCCAGCATCATGCACGCAACGGTGAGTTTGCCGTCGACCAGTACGGAGCAGCCGCCGCAGGATCCGCGGTCGCAGATCTCCTTGGAGCCCGTGAGGCCGAGATTAAGCCGCAGGGCCTCGAGCAGGGTGGTCGCCGGCTCGATGGTGGTTTCCATCGGGTTTCCGTTGATCCGCAGCGTCACCTGTACCGGGTCCGGGCCGAGGACCTTGGGGCCGTCCTTGGTGCGGCCGGCGGCGAGCCTGGTGCGTGCCGCCTCCGCCGCGGAGGTCAGCGACGCCGCGGCGGCCGAGGCCCCGAGGGTGGCGATGAAGGACCGGCGGGAGACGCCGGCGTGGGGCGCGGTGTCGCGCGGTGGGTTCGGCGTGGGGTCGTCCATCATCCGCTCCTGCCTCGGGCGACCGACGGGTGCCGGTGCGTGCTGTCGAGTGAGTATAACGGCGAGGCGGCGGGGGGTTCTGGATGTGGGCGAGTGGTTGCCGCTCGAAGTGCGGACTCAGGCGAGCGAGCAGGCTATCGCTCGCCGAACTCTGGAATGGGCTCCACCGGCTTGTCCAGGATGAGGATCGGCCGAAGCAGGATGTCTGGGAACGGCGAGAGGTCAAGTCGCTCGACAAGCGTGTCGGTCAGGAGGATGGCCTGCTCGGTGGAGATCAGGACCTCTCCCGAAGGCAGTGCCCTTCTTAGCGTGTACCACGGCTTTTTGAACATGGCCCTGGCCGCATTCGGACCGCCGCAAACGGTGCATACTCCGTAAGCGTGCGTCGTCGAACGACCGCCCCGCACGATGACCTCAAGCGAACGCGGGAAGTGCACCGTCACAGAGTTTGCCAGGATGACTCCACTTCCCAGCCGGCATGGCGCGCAGACCATCTTGGGTGCATAAGGCGCAATCACATCAGACAACTCCCGACGCAGAATCTCCACACCCGATCGGCCGGACAATGAGACAGAGGCTCGCTGCCGAGATTGCACGACGGCCTCGAGCGGTTGGGGGTAGAGCCCCTGCCGCGGCCTTGCACAGCCACGACAGCCCTGGCGCCTTCCAGACTCCTCCCACCAGACCGGGTCGTCGTCCAAGACTTCGTCTTGGCTTGATTCCAGCATGAACAAACTCTGCGTGGGGAGGCGCAAATGTCTCTCGCGTCGCGGCCTTGCGCTCGCCGTGCTCGGCCGCTTTCGAATGTCGCCGGGATTGTGCGGCTCAGTGCGATTTGCGGGGCCGCCTCGGTGTACGGGGAAACTTCTCCTCTTCGGGAACTTGGCGTCAGTCCCAGAGCGGTGCTGATAATGTCGCCCTGGCCGCGGCGTGGTCCTGCGCCGGCGCGACTCGGACTCT
>JAHBXB010000007.1 GCA_019636655.1 Phycisphaeraceae bacterium
GTCGATCGGCAGGTGATCAAAGGGAACCGGCTGGGCGTTCGCGGGGGAGACCGCGAAGGCGAATAGCAACAGCGTGGCGCGGTAGGACAAGCGTGACAACATTCCCTACTCCAAGAATCGGCACCTCACCGCGCACTCCCTGCCGCGACGCACAAGGGCGCAGCACGCGTTCACACGCAAGCGGTGGGTGTTAGATCAGACACGCCCACGAGCAAACGTCAAGCCGTTACCCGGCAGAAGCCGGTGATCCGCTCGGAAAACACCGTCCTATGACAGATCTGTTGGGACGGTGATCGGATCGGGATGCCCGCTCTTGCCTGCCTTAGCACCCGCCGCCAAGCTGGTTTAGCCATGTGTTGATGAACAGCGCCAGGTCGCTCGGCGTGATGGCCTGATCCTGGTCAAAATCGGCCACCAGTGTCTGGCCGGTGATCGAGGCGAGCCAGTCGTTCACGAAGCCGGCGATGTCGCTCGGGGTGATCGAGCCGTCGTGGTCCCAGTCGGCCGAGCACGAGGGCGGCTGTGATGTCACCGTGCCCGAGAGCAGCACGATCCGCACCGGCTGGTCGGGATCATCGGAGATGATCGCGAGCGTTCCGCTCTTGGGGCCAGGGGCGGACGTGTCCATCACGATCGAGTGCAGGTTGGAACCGCCGCCCGCCGCGTCGATGAACACGCCTGCCGGTGCGCCGAAACCGCTCGAGGCGTCGAACGAGTAGTGCAGATCCGAGATCCCCCCCGCGGTCCACAACGCGACATCACCGGCGTTGAACACCGGGAGATCCGCGGAAGCCGGGGCGTTGAGCGCCACCTCGCCGAACTCGATCGCCGCGACCGATGCCGCCTTCGCCGGCACCCGCAGATCCAGGAACACGGGCAGGTGCCCGGCCCCCGCGCACACGTTGATCAGGGCCTGCGCGATCGCCGGGCCCACCATCGCGTTCCCGGTTGTCGTCAGCGTTGAGTCGAACGACGTTCCATCATTTCCCCACGCCCTGTAGGAGTGGTTCGGGTCATTCCACGTCGTCGTGCTGTACGCGATGTTCGGATTGCCGATGTAGTCCAGCCCCGAACCGTTGATCAGCGACGCCGAGAGCAGGATCTGGTCGTGCCGATCATCCATCCCGCCCGCGCCGGCCGGATCCTGCGTGTGCACGAAGCGGTATGCCGAGTTGTTGTTCCACGACGCCGGCGTCTTGATCGGATCGAAGAACCGACCGGTGTTGTTGACCTGCGAGCCGATGAGCTCCGCGTAGAACGATTCCGTCGCCGACTGCACGTTCAGGTCGCCGGCCACCAGGAAGCTGTACCCAACGGGCAGACCTGTCCCCGCCATCGTCTGCCCCGACAGGTTCACCGCGTTCTGCCCCTCGGCGTTGTCGCGGATGCGTTGCGACTCAATCAGCCGTCGCCCCTCCGAGTTCGTCCCGCCCTGCGCCTTCATGTGCACGGCGTAGCACCCGATCGACGCCGCGTTCGAGGTGTACCCGATCGGCCTGAGGTCGTACCGGTACGTGTTCCGCGGCTGGTTGCTCGTGCTCGTTGATCCGTAGCCGACAATCGTCGTCCCCAGGTAGCCCACCTTGGATACCCGGTAGAAGAACGCCCCGTCGGTGTCCGGTCCGTCGATGAACGGCGCCGCCGCCCACGTCCCCGGACCGCTCGCCGCGTTCAGGATGCTCAGGAACGAGTTCACCGCCGACTGGTTCAGGAACTCCAGCGCGATGATCACATCCGGCGTCATCGACCGACCGTTGAACTCGGCAAAGATCGCTGTGGTCAGATCGGCGTTGCGCCCGCCGCCGTAGTTCGAGATGTTCCACGTGGCGACACGGAGCTGAGCGACCGCTGGAGCGGCAACGCTGAGACAGGCACCGGCGGCAAACGCGCCCAGAAGCGTGCGGGCGGAAAAGCGAAGCGTCATGGGTTCTCTCTCGTGGGCGTGCGGGCGGAACGGCCCGTGCGGGGTGCATCGACCGCGCGGCCGGCGGACAGTCGCACAATGTACGCACGTCTAGCCACCGAGCGCCACTCTTCGCGCTCCGTTCGCACAAATAAACGAACCCTCAACACATCCGGTCGGACATGGTTTGGGCTCGTGCCGTCGCAGAACGTCCCAGAATACCCGTGGTAGGACCGTGTTCAGGACGCCGGGCACCCGTTCGCGATCGCGCCGAACCACGCCTGGATGAACGCCGCGATGTCCGCCGGGTCCACGTCCCCATCACGCTCGAAGTCCGAGTCCGTTGATCCCGTCGTGATGCCAAAGAACCAGGCGTTGACGAAGACGGCGATGTCCACCGGCTCGATCACCCCGTTGCCGTCCCGGTCGGCTCTGCACGACGTCCCCTGGAACTCGAACGCCCCGACATCCGCCAGCGGCCCGCCGATCGAGATATCCGGCATCCCCGGATCATCGCGCGTCCGGTTGCGCATCGCCAGGTCCAGCGGTACGCGCTCGAAGGTGTTCCCGTCGTTGTCCAGGTCCGCCGTGTCCAGCGGGATCGCCGCGTTGTTCGCCCGGTCGATGCACGGCGAAGCGCCGCGGAGCTGCAGGTTGTCGTCCAGCGTTCCCACGATGTTGTCGGCCCCGTCGGCGTCGACGAACCGCGGGTTCGCGTTGAAGTTGCCGCCCCCCGCGTAGCCCCCCTGGATGTCCGACGACGACACGTTGGCCACGCCGAAGATCGCCGCCGTCGGGTTCCCCCACACGATGCTGTTCGTCACCGCAATCCGCGCGCCCGTCGTCCCGAAGGGGTTCGTCGCCAGCACCGCCGCGTTCGGATTGCCGCCGTTGCCCGAGAGCGTGCAGTTGATCAGGTCCAGGAACGCCGAGTTGGCGCACGCCGCGCCGCCCTGCAGCGACGGCGCCCCGCCCGCTGTGTTGCCCGAAAACGCGACGTTCACCGCCGTCGCGTTCCCCAGGTTGTGCACCGCTCCCCCCGCCAGCGTCGCCCGGTTCCCCAGCAGCCACAGGTTCTCCAGCAGGCACGTCGCCGCCGTGTTGCTGATCGCCCCGCCGAACCGCGCCGAGTTCTCCAGGAACGTCGACGTGATCACCGTCAGCGACCCCGCCTCCGCCAACAGCCCGCCGCCCACCCCCGCCAGCGCCGCCGCTTCGACCTCGTTGTTCCGGATCACGCAGTTCGCGATCGTCAGCGACCCCCCCGTCATCCGGATCCCGCCGCCCAACTCGTTGAGGTTGTTGTACGCACCGGTGATCGTGAACCCGTCGAGCCGCGATCCTGTAGCCCCCGAGACCACCACGTGGTACGCGTTGTCCCCCGGCTCTTCGACGTCCCCCAGTTCACCGCTCAGCACGGTCGGGTTCGCCGCGACATTCCGCTGCGCCAGCGAACTCTCGTTCCCCAGGAACCCGCCGTACACCGCGCACCCCGAGGGGAGCGTGAACACCACCGACCGCGCATCGCCGGGAATCGAGGCGTTCGTCGGCGTGTAGACCGCGCGCGCCACCCAGATCTCCTGCACCACCCCGCCCGAATCGCGGGCCATCGCCAGCGCCGTCTCCAGCGACGTTACCGCGTTCAGCCACGATGAGCCGTCCGCCGTTCCGACCGCCGCGGGTCTTACGTAAACCCGGCGCGGATGCACCAGCGCCGCCTGCACTCCGTTCACCCCGCAGAATCCCACGCTCGGCGCCGCCGTGATGAAGATGGCGCCCGTCGATGTCACCACGTCGTGCTCCGCGTGCGTCACCCCCGCCACGAACGAGTTCACCGGCATCGCCCCGCCCACCGTCTGCGGATTCGGGCTCGTCGAGCCGCCCACCGTCACGTTCGTCCGAGCGATCGATGAGTCCGGCTGGATCGAGTACGTGTACACCCGGTACCGCCCCGGCACCAGGTTCGAGATCGTCAGATCCACCGCCCCCGCCGTGCCAAGGTCCGTTACGTCGTCCAGCAGCATCCCGAACTGCCCCGTCGTGTTCCCGTTGTCGAACGCGAACGCCGCCGGCGGGTTCCCCGCTCTCGACAGCGAAGGCCCCGCCGCCCCCGACACCGTCACCAACGCGAACGGCCCCGCACCCGCGGCCGCCACCGTGTTCCACACCCCAGCCTGTCCCGCCGCGCCGCCAAACGTCGGCGACCCGGCGCCGGGCCCCGCCCCGGCGTCAAAGTCGATATTCACGGATTGCGCACCGGCTATCGCCGCGGCGACCCACGTGATCGCGGCCGCTCCGAGCCTGCGGGCGAGCATGACCTGTACCTCCGTACGACAGACTAAACGCCCCGTGGGCCACGTCAAGTGGGCTCGGCCCTAAGAGCACGCGGAAGCAACCGCCGCAAGCCAATCGTAGATAAACCCCGCGACATCCGCCGGGTCCACCGTCCCATTTCCGTCAAAGTCTCCCGCCACAGTCCCGGTCCCCAGGCTCCCCAGCCACACCGAGATGAACAGCGCAATGTCCGTCGGATCCGCCACGCCCGATCGATCGATGTCCGCCGCGCAGTGCAGCGACCCCGCATCGCCCGTCAGCCGGAACGCCACCACCCGGTTCGTACTCAGCGGATCCCCGTCGTCCACGATCCCCACCAGCGACCATCCCCCGCCCGGCAACGGCGGCCCGAGCGCCAACCCCTCCATGTTGAGGTGGCTTCCCGAATACAGCAGCCTCTTCCCTACCGGCGTGTACGCCTGCCCGATCAGGCCCGCATCCGTCGGCGGCGCCGCGATGTCGCTCGCCCCCTGCATCGCCAACTCGTAGATGCGGCTCTGGAACGTCGGGATGATGAACGGCGCGGCCAGCGACCGCTCGAGCGACAGCACCACCCCCGATGGCAGCACCACCAGCGCGCTGACGCCGCTCCTCGACCCGCTCGTCGGTGCGCCGTGTAGTGGCTGCACCGCGCACGCGAACTGCGACGAAGCGACCGACGGCAGCAGCCCCGCGCCGGCGCTGGTGTACCGCACCAGTCGCACCGTCGTCCCCGCCGCCTGCGTGGAGAGAGCGCCGTCCACCGTCAGCGCCTCCTCGTTGCACACCCACACCTCGCCCCCGCCGCTCCTCATCGACACCGATTCAAATCCGAAGTTCGTGCGCCGGCTGGCGAACACCGCCGGCGCCGCGATCACCCCCGCCAGCGATCCATCCACGAGCCGATACTCGCGGACCGACGGCCCCCCCTCCTCGCACAGCAGCACGCTGTACCGCAGCGCCCCTGTGTACGCGATGTCCTCGAAGTCCATCGTCTCCGCCAGCGAGACCGCGCCCGCCACCGACGCCGACACCACCGCGCCGTCCGCCGCGAGCACGAGGTCGAGCATCACCACCTTGTTCGAGTTGTCCATCACCGCCGCCCACCGCGCCCCCGCCACATGCGTGAGCCCGCTCAGCCCCGTGATGGTGAACGCCTGCCCGTGCTGATCCACCGCCGACGACGGCAGGCCCACGCTGTTGCGGTACGTCACCGCCAGCGGCTGTGCCCACGCCGCGCCGGCTCCAACCACGCTCCACGCGGCCGCCACCGCCAGCGCCATGCTCCGCGATCCACCCGATCGTTCCATACCCAAGGCCGCCCCCTTCCTGAAGACCCGCCCCATACAACCCTTCGAATTGAGAACGAACGGTCTGTCTATCGGCCTGATCGACCCTACCACGCCTGTCAACCCACGCCCGTCAACCGCTGCCAAGCCCAGCCGCGCACCGCTCACGCCACAGCCCGCGCATCACCGCCCCGAACCTCGCCGCAAACCCCGCGCCGTCGCACAGCACGCTCCCCCGCATCGTCTCCCGCAGCCCGCCGCGAAGCGCCGCGAGACGATCCCGGTCTCCCGCCAGCCCCGCGGCTGTCTGCACAAACTCATCGTCACTCCCCGCCGCCAGATCCGACAGGCCCACCGCCGACAGCAACGACAGCCCCACGCGCGAGGCGTGCACGCCGCCCACCTTGCTCACCACCGGCACCCCCATCCACAGCGCCTCGCACGTCGTCGTCGTGCCGCAGTAGGGGAACGTGTCGAGCGCGATGTCGATCTCCGCGTACGCCGCAAGGTGGTCCGCCGCTCGATCGTGCGGCGCGACAATCCGCACCCGATCCACCCCCAGCCCCGCGGCCGCGAGCCGCCCGCGCAGCACCTCGCGCACCTCGGCCTGCACCAGCGCCATGTTCTTGATGACCAGTGTCGATCCCGGCATCGCCTCCAGCACCCGCGACCACAGCCGCAGCAGCGGGGGGTTGATCTTCTGCAGCGCGTTGAACGATCCGAACCGGATCCCCCCCTCCGCCCGCCCGGCACGTGCCGCCCCCGCGTCCCCCTCCTGCGGCTCGTAGCACAGGAAGCACGGGTCCAGCCGCATCAGCCGCTCCGTCGCGAACCGCTCGGCTTCCCCCGGCGGGTCCGTCAGCGAATCAACCAGCCGGAAGTCCACCCGCGTGCACCCGGTCGTCGCCGGGTATCCGAGGTACGTCCCCTGCAGCGGCGCGCACCGCTGCGCCATGGGATCCAGTGCCGGCTCCCCCGTGTACCCACCGAGTTCAATCAGGATGTCGATCCGGTCGCCGCGGATCGCCGCCGCCTGCTCGGCGGTCCCCACGCCGGCGAGCACGACAAACCCGGCACCCATCGACGCAAGCCGCTGCGACATCCCATCCGTCCGCGAGGACGTCATGTACATCCGCACGCTGAACGACCCCCCGTCCAGGTTCCGCAGCAGCGGCCCGAGGAACCGCGCCACCACGTGGTTGTTCAGGTCCGCCGAGAGAAGCCCGATCCGCAGCGGCCGCTCCGCGTCCAGGTCCCACGCGCCCGGCGGCTGCTCCGGCAGCCGTGATTCAAGCAGCGCCCCCGCCGCGCGGTGCAGATCGAACGCATCCGCCGGCTCCACCGTCGGCTCGTAGTTCGCGGCGAACGCCCGGAACCGCGCCAGCCGCAGCGATCCCGGGTTCGCCGCGCACCCCGCCCCGGCGATCTCCACGGCCCGCGCGGTGTCCCCCAGCAGCAGCGCCAGCCGCCCCGCCTCGATCGCCAGCACCTCGCTCGCCGGGTGCGCCTTGAGCCCGCGCTCGGCGATCCCCAGCGCCCGGCCCAGTCGCTTGGCCCCCGCGTGCGCCGAGGCGAGCTTGGCGAGCGCGTCAGGATGCTCCGGCGACCGGGCCAGCACCCGCTCCACCGCGCCCGCCGCATCGTCGTACCGCCCCAGCCGGAAGAGCAGGTCCGCCCACGCGAACGCCGCCTCCGCCACCTCCGGCGCCGCCTCCGC
Source organism: Phycisphaeraceae bacterium (assembly GCA_019636655.1). NCBI lineage: Bacteria > Pseudomonadati > Planctomycetota > Phycisphaerae > Phycisphaerales > Phycisphaeraceae > Phycisphaeraceae bacterium. Next base: position 7,223 of record JAHBXB010000007.1, read on the forward strand.
CGCCCGCTTCGCGTAGAACTCCGCCTGCACCAGCTTCCCCTGCATCGCCAGCGACGCCGACATCAGCGAGTTCGCGCCGGGATCCCCCGGCGATCGCTGCAGCACGCGCAGCGCCCCCGCGCAGGCCTGCTCGAATCGCCCGGCATCGAACTGCCGGTAGGCCTGTTGGAGCGGTGCTTCGGCCATCAGCCGCGATCGTAACCGGTTCGCGGGAACCGCATCGCTCGGAGCGCCGCCGAGCGGGGCCACCAACGAAAAAGGCCCCGGATCACTCCGGGGCCCTGTGGATCAATCGTGCGTTTGCGCGATGCCTACGCGCTCGCCGTCACCGGCCGGTCACCCTTGTCCTTCTTCGGCGGGGTCTCCGTGGGCGATTCCTCGAAGCTGAAGAACAGGTGCTCCTCGGGCTTCTTGCCGTTCGCATCCGGCTCGTCGTCCTTCTTCGTCACCTTTACCTTGCACGGCGGCTTGAAGTCGCCCTGCAGCAGCATCTCCGACAGCGGGTCCTCCAGGTACGTCCCGATCGCCCGCCGCAGCGGCCTGGCGCCGAAGTCCGGGTTGTACCCCTTGTCGATCAGGAAGTCCTTCGCCTTCTGATCCAGCTCCAGCACCACGCCCTGGGCCGTCAGACGCTTCATCACCTTGCCGACCTCCAGCTCGATGATGTTCGTCAGGTTCTCCTTGTTCAGCGGCCGGAACACGATCACGTCGTCAAGCCGGTTGATGAACTCGGGCCGGAAGAACCGCTCGATCTCCTTCATCAGGATCGTCTTGATGTTGTCGAAGTCCACGCCGTCCGCCCGCTTCTGGAAGCCGAAGCCGCCGCCGCCCTTGATCAGATCCGCCCCGATGTTCGAGGTCATGATCATCACCGTGTTGCGGAAGTCGACGTTGCGGCCGAACGAGTCCGTCAGCCGGCCCTCTTCCATGATCTGCAGCAGCATGTTGAACACGTCCGGGTGCGCCTTCTCGACCTCGTCGAGCAGCACCACCGAGTACGGCCGCCGCCGCACGCGCTCCGTCAGCTGGCCGCCCTCTTCGTACCCGACGTACCCGGGGGGAGCGCCCACCAGCCGGCTCACGTTGTGCTTCTCCATGTACTCCGACATGTCCAGCACGATCATCGCGTCCTCGTCGCCGAACATGAACTCCGCCAGCGCCTTGCACACCAGCGTCTTGCCCACGCCCGACGGGCCCAGGAACAGGAACGAACCCATCGGCCGCTTCGGGTCCTTCAGGCCCGCACGCGCACGCCGGATGCTCTTGGAGATGGCCTTGATCGCCTCCTCCTGCGACACCACGCGCCGGTGCAGCTCCTTCTCCAGGTCCAGCAGCCGCTGGGCCTCTTCCTTCTCCAGCCGCTGCAGCGGGACGCCCGTCATCTTGCTCACGACCTCGGCGATGACGTTGTCGTCGACGATCCCCGAGATCTCCTTCGTCTTGTCCCGCCACTCCTTCTGCAGCCGCTCCTTGTCGCGGCGCAGCTGCTCCGCCTTGTCACGCAGCTCCGCAGCGCGCTCGTAGTCCGCGGCCTTCACGGCCTCGTCCTTCTCCACGCTCAGCCGCTCGATGTCGCCCTCGAGGTCCGCCAGGTTCGGCGGCTTGGTCATGCTCTTGATCCGCACCCGCGCACCCGCCTCGTCGATCACGTCGATCGACTTGTCCGGCTGCACCCGCCCCGAGATGTACCGCCCCGAAAGCTCCACCGCCACCTTGATCGCCTCGTCGGTGATCTGCACGCGGTGGTGCTGCTCGTACCGGTCCCGCAGGCCCTTGATGATCTCCACCGTCTGCTCGTTCGTCGGCGGATCCACCGGGATCGACTGGAACCGCCGCGCCAGCGCCGCGTCCTTCTCGATGTACTTGCGGTACTCATCGAAAGTCGTCGCGCCGATGCACTGGATCTCGCCGCGGGCCAGCGCCGGCTTGAGCACGTTCGACGCGTCGATCGCGCCCTCCGCGCCGCCCGCGCCCACCAGCGTGTGCAGCTCGTCGATGAACAGGATCACGTTCCCGGCCCGCCGCACCTCGTTCATCACCGCCTTGATCCGCTCCTCGAACTGCCCGCGGTACTTCGTCCCCGCGACCATCATCGCCAGGTCCAGCACCACCAGCCGCCGGTCGTGCAGGATGTCCGGAACCTCGCCCGAGATGATCCGCTGCGCCAGACCCTCGACGATCGCCGTCTTCCCCACCCCGGCCTCGCCCAGCAGCACCGGGTTGTTCTTCGTCCGCCGGCACAGCACCTGCACCAGCCGCTCGATCTCCGTCTCCCGGCCGATCACCGGGTCCAGCTGCGTCTCCCGCGCCAGCTCCGTCAGGTCACGCCCGAACGAGTCCAGCGCCGGAGTCTTGCTCTTGCCCTTCGACCGCGCCTCGCCCGACGACGACCCGCCGCCCGACGCCGCCGCCTCGCCCGGCCCCGACGACGCCGCGCCGCCGCCGCCGGTCGCCTCCTCGCTCTCGGTCCCGGCGCCCAGCAGGTTCAGCACCTCCTCGCGCACCTCCTCCAGCTTCAGCCCCAGGTTCATCAGCACCTGCGCCGCCACCCCGTCGTGCTCACGCAGCAGCCCCAGCAGCAGGTGCTCCGTCCCGACGTAGTTGTGGTTGAGGTTCCGGGCCTCCTCGATCGCGTACTCGATCACCTTTTTCGCCCGCGGCGTCTGGGGCAGCTTCCCCATCGTCACCATGTCCGGGCCGGCCTTCACCAGCTTCTCGACCTCCAGGCGCACCTTCCGCAGGTCCACGTCCAAGTTCTTCAGAACGTTCGCGCCGACCCCGGAGCCCTCCTTCACCAGCCCCAGAAGGATGTGCTCGGTCCCGATGTACTCGTGGTTGAACCGCTGCGCTTCCTGGTTGGCGAGCGCCATCACCTTCCGCGCGCGATCGGTGAATCGTTCGAACATCGACGTCACTCCTCGCCGTCGCATCCCTGGCGGCGGCCTTTGGCACCGGAACGCCTCGCCCCTCTGGGCCCACCCGCTCCGGTGCGGGACCGTGGTGTCCCGGAGTCTCCCTCCGGGCTTTGCCGACCTCTGTCAACTCTAGGAATGCGCGGCAGCCCGGCAGTCCTAAAACCTCACGCCTCGTGTGACGCTTACGCCCCAGACCCAGCGGTGTTCTCCGCCGCTCTCGCGTTCTCACATCACCGAGCCTCTTTATCGTCAGCACGCATCGTGCCATCGCCCAATTCCGGAGATGAACACGCGTTTCCCGCTCGCCAGCCCCGGTCCTGGGTCCCAATACCCTCACAACCCGCGCGCGCCCGTCATCCCTCGGCCAGCCCCTGCCAGAACGGCACCCGTGAACCGGTTACCCCGCGGTGACCACCCCAGACACCCCGCTACCTCGCCTGCGCGCGCCTCGAGTCTTCAACGATCTGGATCGGCACGATCTTCTCCGCCGTCGCCCCCGTCACCTTGTCACGCATCGTCACCTTCAGGTTGTACGTCCCGATCGCCAGCGTCGGTGGCAGCGTAATCCGCTGAACCAGGAAGAAATCCCGCCTCACCCGCCGCGCCACGTCCTTCACAACCTGCTCCGGCCGGTACAGCGCCTGGTACCCGTCCGTCGCCGCGTACACCGCCACCTCCTGCCCCAACTCCGTCACGTACTGCTCCGCCTCCTGCCCCTCCGCCGGTCGCGCCGTCGCCGGGTGGTCGCTCCCGCTCCACGCCCGCTGAGAGAACCCCGCCACCTCCACGTACACGATCATCTCCTGCGACCGCCCCGCCGTGAACGTGTTGCGCGCAAACGGCACGTACCGCCCGAATCCCTCCACCCGCTCGCACAGCGCCAGCGCCGGCACCGACAGCACCCCTGCCTCCGCCGCCAGCCGCTGCGACAGGTCCTCCACGATCCGCGCCGTCGCCTCGGGGTCCGCGGCGGAGGCCGACTCCCGCGCCATCGCCCTCAGGCTCTGCCGCAGCGCCTCCAGCGACCGCGCCTCCGCCGCCGGCAAATCCGCCGTCGCGCTCGCGAACCGCGCCGCATCCTCGTCGCTCCCCAGCGCCGCCAGCATCGCCAGCTTCAGCCCCACCTGGTACCCGCTTCCCGCGCCACCCGCCTGCTCCCGGATGACCTTCGCCAGATCCTCCACCAGCGCCCCCATCCGCTCCCCCGCCTGCACCTCGACCTGGGCCGGTTCCGCGACCGGCCTCGGCGCCGGCTCCTCGACGACGTTCGGTTCCCCAGACGCTGACTCAACCGCCCGCTCCGCTGCTGGCGCTGTTGCCGCCACCGTCGGCTCTGGCCTCAGCCCCACAACCGCTCCGCGCCCCGCCGCCGGCTCGGTCCCCAGCGTCCGCGCCCGCCCCGCTTCATCAAACATCGCCTGCAGGTCCGTCGAGGCGTTCGACAGCAGCGACGTATCCGCCGCGCCACGCTCCGTCACCGCCTTCTTGCCCATTGTCGCCACCGCCCCGCCGTCATCGCGGCTGGTCCCGCTGCACGACACCAGCACCAGCGCCCCCCCCGACCCGATCAGCCCCGCCGCGACCACCGCCACCAACGCGGTTGCAGAACGCTGCGAACGCTCCATGACTGAGCCTCCTGCTGCCCGACCGACAGCGCACTTCCTGCGCACTGCCCCCGCCACGCCCCCCCTGCCCGCCCCGCCACCAGCCCCGTCTCATCGGCGCATCACCCCAGCGCGCTTGTAAATCGCAGCGCCAGCGTCTCCAGGTTCCTCACCGGGTCCCCCAAACTGCTCTTAAGCGCCACATCTGTATTGATCGCCGCCTGCAGCAGCCCCGCCGCCCGGTCCGGCGACAGCCGCTTCGACGCCCGCACCAGCCGGTCCACCTCGTCCGGCCTCCCCCAGATCTTCAGCGTCCTCATCAGCGACTGCGGGCTCTCCCCCTGCGCCATCCCGCGGCTGAGCCCGTGCACCTTCCTCGCCAGGTCCGTGAACGCCCACCCCAGCGGCACCGGGTCCTGCCGCGATACATCGACCAACTCCCTCAGGTGCGTCAACGCCTCCCGCGCATCCCCCGAAAGCAGTGAGGCCTGGATCGCGAAGAACTTCTCCTCCCGCGACATCCCCACGAACTCCTTCACCAGCTCCGGCCCGATCGGCTCCCCCGGGTTGGCCAGCGCCAACTTCCCCAACTCCGAATCGATCCGGCCCAGTTCCGGCCCCACCAGCTGCACCAACTGCGCCGCCCCCGCCTCCGTCAGCGTCCCCCCGTGCCTCGCCGAGCACCGCGCCCGCGCCCACCGGGCCGCATCCGCCTCCGACGGCGGCTCGCACTTCATCACCGCCCCGCGCGCCCCCAGCGCCGCCACCGCCTTGTCCAGCCGCCCCGGCCGCCACGTGTCCGCGCGCAGCACCAGCGTCGCCGAGTCGCTCGGCTCCTCCGTGTACGACTCCAGGATCTCCCGCGCCGTCTTCACCCGCGCCCCGCGCCCGCCCTTCACCGCCTTGGGCGCCTCCGCTCCCTCCTCATCATCCGTGCTCTTCACGAGGTCGTCCGCGTTGTCGACAACGACGAGCTTGTACGAGGCCATCAGCCCGTACGACCGGCACTCATCCAGGATGTCCGCCACGCCCCCCGTCCCCCCGGACGCCGCCCCCAGCGCCCCGCCGTCAAACCGCACCACCTGCACCGCATCCCCCGCCCCGTGCACCTTGATCAGGGCCTCTCTGAGCTGATCCGTGTACAACTCCTGCAGGAACCGCTCCGGTCCATGCAGGATCGCCACCCGCGTCTGCGCCGAGAGCGCCGCCCGTTCCGCTTTTCCAGCCGCACGCGCCATGCCCCCAGCGTACCGCCCATCACGGGCCCGGGCGGCCCGACCGGTTCCGCCCACCCCGCTCCAGGTCCATTGCTCCCGCGCCCGTCCACCAGTATCCTGGCGAACCTACACCCCGTGAGGCCGCACCATGCCTTTGTGCCCCGCAGCCACGCCGTTCGCCCGCCGGTCTTACCTGCTGGCCGGATTTGCCGCCGCGTTCCTCGCTGTGGCCAACGCCCTGGCCCAGGACCCCGGCTACCACCGCCAGATCCGCGCTGAGGACATCGCGTACGCCCGCACTCCCGACGGCCTCACCTCGACCATCACGGTCATCCCCTCGGTGGTCAATACCACCCCCGACCCACTTGACCTTGGCACCATGATCACGGTCGAGGTCAACGGCCTCGTGGTCGGCGCCGCCGCCGAGACGCTCCTCCTCGCCGGCGGTGGTGGAGGTGGTGGCGGGGGGGGTGGGAGCGAGTCCTGCGGCGGCAATCCATGCACCGGCCGTTGCTTCGGCGGCCACGGCTTCTGCACACCAAACCCGTTTATTCCGTCCTGGTGCATGTGCTGGCCCTTCCTCATCGGAGGCGGCCTCGAGTACACCCTTCCGTCCCCCCTCGACCCGGGCGACACGATTACCGTCCGTTTGTCTCCTCTGCCCGGCTCCGAGCCGGAGATCTACACGGCGGACGATGAGGCCTCCATCGTCGCGATCACCTGCGTCCTCTGCCCCGCCGACACCAACTGCGACGCGCAGTTCACCCCGGCCGACATCGCGACCTTCATCAGTGCCTGGGTCGGTAGCCTGCAGGGCGGCACGCTCGCCGGCGACTTCGATGGCAACGGCACGGTCGCCCCCGCCGACATCGCGGTGTTCATCAACGCGTGGTTCAGCGGCGTCACCAACGGGTGCTGAGTTCCCGCGTCACTCCGATCGCCTCTCGCTTGACCGTATCGCCCTCGCTACCCATCGCAATGTATCTTGCCTACACGGCAGCGCCCCGCTCGCCGCCCGTGTCACTTCTTACCCGGTGCCGGCACGTGCTGGTCGATCAGGATCGTGTTCCCATCCGGGTCCTGCAGCATCAGGCTCGCGGGCCCCGTCGTCGATTCGTCCGCCTCGGTCGTCAGCGCCAGGCCTTGCTTCTTGAGCGTCCGCTGGATCTCTCGCACATCGTCGAACTCCGCCAGCGTGTTGCACGCCCGGTCCCACCCGGGGTTGAACGTCAGGATGTTCCCCTTGAACATCCCCTGGAAAATCCCGATCGTGCTCGTCTCGTTCTGCAGGATCAGCCAGTTCTTCGCCTGGTCCCCCCCGCGGACTCGGAACCCCATCTTCTCGTAGAACGCACGAGACGCGGCGATGTCCTTGACGGCAAGACTGACCGAGAAGTTGCCAAGCTGCATGGGATGGTCTCCGGGTGCGTGGGTGGCGGCGGGCGCCGCCGGCGTCGACGCCGGCTGGGTGAGCGCCCCGAACGGCGACGCCGCGAGTCCGCCAAGAAAACCGACAAAAACGCCTACGATGAGCCGAGTCATTGGTCTCTCCAGTTCCAAGCAGGAACGCAAAGGTGAGCAGGGCTGGGCTGAGTGGGGAGGGGGGCTGGGGGGTGGGGGGTGGGGGGTGGGGGACCCGGGCATCCTACAGGCTCGATCGCGGAGGTCTTGCCAGATCTTGCGGACTCAATCAAAATCCCACGCCGCACCGCCCACCCGCTACGTCGAGCGGATCAACCTCGCCATCGACCACGTCGTGACGCACCTCGCCGAGCCGCGCCGCCTGCGCCTCAACGACGTCTCTCAGGCCGCCGGCCTCTCTCCCTTCCACTTCCACCGCGTCTTCCAGGCCATGGTCGGCCAGACGCTCGCCGAGTTCGTGAAGCGACTCCGGCTCGAACGCGCCCTGCACATGATGGCCCACGGCCGCAGGCCGTCGCTGACCACGATCGCCCTCGCCTGCGGCTTCTCCTCCTCATCCGATTTCACCCGGTGCTTCACGCAGCGCTACGGAGCCCCCCCGAGCAGGTTCGACATCAAGGCCTGGCGCGAGGCGCACAGCGCCGAACTCGAAAAGACCATCCCAGGTTCCCCCTCGCGCCCGCACCTGGGCCCGCTCCCCGCTCCGTCCGCCGCCGCGGGCGACAACCCCGACGGCTTCACGGTGAAGATCCGCGACCTCCCCGCCCGCACCGTCGCGTACATCCGCGTCCACAATCCCTATGAGAGCGAGGCGCCCGTCAAAGCCGTCCACCGCCTCCTCGCCTGGGCCGAGCGACACGCCCTCGCCGACGGCCAGTGGCTCGGCTACCAGTGGGAGAACCCCGAGATCGTCCCCCTCAAGTACTGCCGCTACCACGCGGCGGTCGAGATCCCCGCCTCCACCCTTGATCGGCCCGGACGCGCGGCGAGCACGCGCCGAGCCGCCGGATCCGCCGCGTTCGGCGGCGAGATCGGCCGCTTCCGCTTCCCGCCCATGGTCGTCGCCCAGGTCGAGATCCGCGGCACGATCGACCTCGAACTCCGCGCCCTCCAATGGCTCTACGGCTCCTGGCTCCCCACGAGCGGCTACGTCCCCGACGACCACCCCTGCTTCGAAGCCTGGATCGGCCGCCCCTTCGCCCACGGCATGGAGCACTTCGAACTCCACGCCCAGTTGCCCGTGAAACGCGGCTGATTCCCCGCGGTCGCGCGCGGCCCGACGCCGCGATACGCTCCATCCATGCCCAGTTCGCCCCTTCACGATCGCATCGCCGAGTCATTCCGGCGCCAGCAGCTCCTCTCCACACTCGGTGCGAGACTGCTTCGCGTCGCTGACGGCGAGGTGGACATCGAGTTGCCATGGGCCGAGACGATCCAGCAGCAGCACGGCTTCGCGCACGCCGGAGCCATCGCAACCATCGCCGATTCCGCCTGCGGCTACGCGTGCCTGACCCGGATGGCCGAAGGCTCGGCCGTTCTCAGCGTCGAGTTCAAGATCAACCTTCTCGCCCCGGCGGTGGGCGAGCGGTTCGTCGCGCGGGGACGCGTCGTTCGAGTCGGCCGAACCGTCGGCGTCGCAACCGCGGAAGTCGTCGCGCACGCAGCGGCGAAGCCCGATCAGTGCGTGGCTTTGATGCAGGCGACCATGATGCGCGTCGAGCCAAGGAACGGCGCGGGAGGCTGAACCCGGAGGCGGTGCGGGTCTCGATTGAGAGCACCGCGCCGTCACCCACGAGCAATCCACGCAGCCATAGGACCAGGAGCAACCCCGCGACGACCAGACCAAACATGACCGAGTCCCAGTTCTGGGTGCATCTCGAGTTCCGCCTGTGCCGCGAGTTTCAGGGCCTCCCGGAGCGGCGATACCAATACTTCTGGTGCGACGGCATCGACCCCGAGCAGTACACGCTGGACGCCCCCTCGCCGCGGATCAGCGGACGGGCCACCATCTGCAACGGCCCGATGCAGAGCTGGACTTGGACGTTCGTCCTTCTCCTTCCCCGGCCGGTGTCATCCCGCGATGCCATCGAGTGGGCCTCGCTCCTCCCTCCCGAGAACATGACCTGCTGGATGTCGTTCGATGAGGACAAGCAGTCCCTCGAGATCGACCCATCCGTGGCGAAGCCGGACCTCTGATCACGTGCCCGGGGAGCACACGCCCCAAAGTCCTCCCCAACCGCGCCGCCTCATGCCGCGGCCTCGCACGGCCGCTGCTGAAACATACAGTGGCCTTCATCCCTCCCTCGAGGCAGCGCGTCACACGTATCCAGTGAGATCCAGACATGGGCCCGACGCAGATTGATGATGGCGAAATCGCCGGGCTCACACTCAACCTCACCGGCTCATTCGATCCGAGGGTGTTCCTGGATGGCCTTGCCCTCCGACCAATCCGATATGAACTGTCGAAAGACAACACCGTCACCGAGCTCTACCGGGGCAAGGGCCCGACGCAGTTCGCGCCGAGCCGCAGGATCGAACTGGACAGTGCGAAGTTCTCCGTGCCCGGGCCGAAGTCGATCCCCCACCTCTTCGATACGCTGCTCGCGGCTGTCGCTGGGCTCTCTCCCGAAGCCCGCGCCGCATGGCACTGCCTGACCGCGCGAACGGCGGACATCGGCGTCTATTGGACAAACCGCAGCAACTGCGGCACGGAGTACGACGTACCCAGCCGCATCGTAAAGTCGCTCGGCGATGCGGGCATCTCGCTCCGCATCTCGGTCTATGCCACCGACGAAGCGATAGAAAAGGCATGCCGCGAACATGGTGCGCATACAGACAACCCCACCGGGGAACCACCCCCGGCTCACAACTGAGTCGCCGCATGTTTCCGCGGGGTGCAAGGGCTATTCCCCCGCCGCAACCCGGTTATTCTCCGGGAGTTCAATGACCCCCATCCCCAACTGGCAGCGCGAACTGGAGATCGTTGGGGGCCGCCGTGTTGGTGTGGCCGGCGCGTATCCGAAGACCGGGCCCCGGCCGATGCACGCAGTGCGCCTACGACCTTCGCGGACTCGCCGATCAACTGACCTGCCCCGAGTGCGGACATTCCGGCAAGCCCACTCCGGATGACCAATAGTCCGGCTCAGTACTGAGGGGGTGGAGGGTGTCGGGAGGCGGGACCTCCCCGCCTCCCGACATCAGCATCGCGCATCACCACACGTCTTCCGCGCTAACCACGGGAGAATCAGCGGGCCCGTGGCAACGCGCACTCGCCGCCATCCGGTGCCGTCTAGGGCGCTGTGAAAGCGCTCCCCACCATGCGTGCACATCCTCGATGTACCCGCGGCCGTCCATCGGCCATCTTGTCAGAAGTGCGAGGCGCCATCAAAGTAGTGAGCAGGTGCCCGCAGTCGGCCCCGCGCCCAGTCCTTCATCGCGATGGTCGAATGAGCATGTTGGATCGTGGACCTGTTGAGCACTAGCGCCCGAACCCGGTCCTCGTCGGAGTAGGTCTCATCCATCCATCCCACGAGCCACCGCAGGCCCCGTGTCATCGTGCGAGCCGACATCCGGTCCTCATGATCCGCCTCGCACCTGCAGAACAGGTCGAAGTGCGGACCATGCCAGGACGTAGGCCGGAACTCAACTCCCCAATACCCGGACCCCGGAGGCGTCCTCTTGATGACAAAACGACTCGGAACGACACCGCAGTTCACGTACACGCCGGCGCCCCATCGGCTTCGTTGCAGATGAATGAGACGAGTCAGTTCGTCGCCGGTGCGCCAGAACAGTCCCCCACGACCCCTGTATCCAAGCGGTCTCGCGATCCCTCGCACCACCTTGGCCATTTCGGTGCAGTTCATCGCTCAACGCGGCTGATCGCCGCTCTCAAGAAAGGGGTCACGGGTCTACGCACTCGACAGCAGCCGAGTCCAAGTCTACTTCGTCGCCCCTTCCTGCATGGAGTCTCGCCGTCCATCCCATCGTCACCCATAACTCATTGCACGTACTCAACTTGAGCATCATTTGAAAATCCTATCAAAACCCTATTGACATACCGTCAAAAACCCGTATCCTGCACGGATCATGCTCAACCTCCCCTCCTTCAACCCCTCCCCCGACCTCGCGGCCAAGATCCTCGATTCCGTCACCGACCCCACCCTCACCCTCCGCGACGTCGCCGACCTCCACCACACCACGGTCGAAGCCCTCATCCTCTGGTTCGCCGAGCCCGAGATCGCGGAGCGCCTGGACCACATCGAGTCCACCATCGCCCGCCGCACCCGCATCGTCGCCTCCAACTTCCTCCCCGCGGCCACCATCGCCCTGGGCCGCTCCATCGACGAGCACAACGCCGACGAAGCCCACTTCCCCGTCCGCCCCGGCGACCAGCGCGGCCTGGAACTCCGCCGCCGCTCCCGCGAAACCGCCCGCCGCGCCGCCGCACTCCTCCTTCGCCTCGCCAACTTCACCCCAGGTCCGCGCCGATACCGCGAGGCGCCGCAACCCCTCCCGCGCGACACACCAAGTGACATCCCGGTTCCCAGCCCGAGCCCTGCGTCAACCCTCGCCCCCTCTTCGCCTCTCCCTTTCAACCCGGCCCCACATCCCGTCGCGTTCAATCCTTCCCATCCCCTTCCATCCGCTCCCGCGCCAGCAGCGCGGCGCCCAGCAGCCCCGCGTTGTCCTCCAGCGTGCTCGCCACCACATCCACCTGCTTGCACCGATCCGGGAACGCGTACTGCCGCGTCGCATGCCGAACCTTCTTCACGAACGGCTCCCCGAGCGCCTCCGTAAACCCGCCGCCCAGGATCACCCGCGGCAGCGACAGCAGCGTCACCGCGTTCGCCGCCGCCAGCCCGATCAGGTCCGCCGCGTCCTCCACCACCAGCCGCGTCAGGTCGTCGCCCTCGGCGTACGCCCGCGCGATCAACTTCGATTTGATCTTGTCCAGTTTCCCGTCCGTCAACTCCGACAGCGCCGAGGCGTTATTCGACCGGATCAGCATCTCCAGCCGCTTCGCGATGTTCGTCCGCGAGCAGAAGTTCTCGAGATTTCTTGCCCCGAACGGCGCCCCGGGAAACAGCGTCGTATGCCCGATCTCACCCGCCGTCAGAAACCCGCCCGAATACAGCCGGTTGTTCAGCACCAGCCCGCCGCCCACGCCTGTCCCGATCCACACCCCCAGCATGTCCGAGGCCCCCTTCCCCGCGCCCAGTTTCCACTCCCCATACACCGCCACGTTCACGTCGTTGTCCACCACGATCGTCGTCTTGAGCCGGTCCTTCAGGATGTCCGCGAGCGGCACGTCCTTCCACCCCAGGTTCACCGCGTTGAGCACCACGCCCGACTCGGGGTCCACCGGGCTCGGCGCCCCGATCCCCACGCCCGCCAGGTCGCCGATCTCGACACCCGCCTGCTCGCACGCCTCCTCGATCCCGTTGATGAGCCGGTCCAGGACCTTGTGCATCCCCTGGTCCGCCTGCGTCCTCTTTCGGCTCGCGCCGATGATCGAGTCCGACGCGTCGACGACGCCGATCTGCATGTTCGTGCCGCCGAGATCAACGCCGACGATGGGCCGTTCCTTGGGCATGCTCACTTCCTTGGATGAGCGCGCAGCATACCCGCGCACCGCCGCATACGCACCCCGCGAGCCCCTACACGAACCGCGCCGGGAACATCACCAGATCCGGGAACCGCTCGCCCAGCTGCGCCATCATCCTCGCCCGATCCCGCTGCGTCCGATCGCCCAGCAGGATGAACAGCGTGCTCCCCGTCCCGGTCACGTGCATCCGGATCCGCAGGTCCCGGTCCGCCTCCAGCCGGTACCGCCCCAGTTCCGCCAGCACGCTCGCCGCGGGCTCCGCGAGGTCGTTGAACAGCCGTTCGTCCGGGATCCGCCCGCTCCGCTGCGCCGTCGAAACGAACTCGCGGATCTCCGCCTCGCGCAGCGCCGGCGCCGCCACCATCTTGTCGAACGCGCCGTACACCGGTGCCGTGGGCGATGGAAACGGCGGGAACAGCAGCAGCACGTCCCCCGCCAGTTCGCCCAGCCGCTCGATCGTCTCCCCAAGCCCCGTCACCAGCGCGGGACGAGGCGCGTCCCCGCGCGCATCCCACGCCGATTCGCGCGGATCAATGAAATACGCGATGTCCGACCCCAGCGACCGGCTCAGTTCCGTCAGCGCCGGGCCGTCCAGCCCAAGGCCAAACAACGTGTTGACCGCCAGGAACATCGCCGCCGCGTCCGCCGAGCCGCCCCCGAGCCCGCCCCCCACCGGGATCCGCTTCACCATCGACAGGCTCAGCGGCAAGTCCCGCTTGGTGTGCGCCTCCAGCAGCCGGTGCGCCCGCACCGCGAGGTCCTTGTCGATCGGCCAGTCGATCGGGGTCTGTCGCGGCGCCTCCGCGTCCCACGCGATTGTGTACGTGCTCTTCGCCCCCTCTGCCAGGCGCTCCAGCGTGAGCGTGTCGTGCAGGTCCAGCGCGGCCATCCACGACACAATCGGATGGAAGCCCTTGGGCGGCTGTGCCGGACCGACCGACAGCGCGAGGTTGATCTTCGCGTGCGCTCGACGGATCACCGAGGCCGACGCGGCTGGATCACTGCGATGGGGAGATGGGGGGGTCACTTGTGAATGGTAAGGGGGCTATCCGGGCGATGAAACTCGTACAATCGCGGCCAGCACGCGCCGTGCCGGGCCTAGGCTGTTGTCGGCGGTCCGCTCGCTTCCGGATAAGGAGTTTCTGCCACGACACGCGCCCCGACGATCGATCTGGAGCGGAACCCCACCGGTCATGCCTCCATTGCGGCTTCGTTCGGCCCGGCCCCCGAAGCGGACGCCGCGGCGGCCGATCTTGGGCGCCTGGGTCTCCCGGCGGCAGTGGCCGGAATCCGCATCCGGTGGACCTACGCCCTGAGCATCGTGGCCCTGCACCTGCTCGCCCTTCTCGCCTTCGTCCCGTGGTTCTTCTCCTGGACCGGCGTCGCCGCGTGCGTCGCGGGGCTCTATGTCTTCGGAACCCTCGGCATCAACCTCGGCTACCACCGCCTGCTGACCCACCGCAGTTTTCGCTGTTCCAAGTGGCTCGAGCACACCGTCGCGATCCTCGGCGTCTGCTGCCTCCAGGAGGCGCCCGGCCGTTGGGTGGCCATCCACCGCAAGCACCACCAGCACTCCGACGAACAGCCCGATCCCCACAGCCCGCTGGTCACCTTCCTCTGGGGACACGTCGGCTGGCTGGTGATCGAGAACCGCGAGAGCGACTCGTTCCAGATGTACCATCGCTACGCCGGCGACCTGCTCCGGCAGCCCTTCTACCTGGGGTTGGAGCGGCGCCTCCGCTGGTTCTGGGTCTACGTGGCCCACGCGGCGGTCTTCGGCCTGGTCGGCCTCGGTGCCGGGCTGCTCCTGGAGCGCGACTGGGCCCGGGCCGCTCAGTTCGCGCTCAGCCTTGTTCTCTGGGGCGTGGTCGTCAGGACCGTGCTGGTCTGGCACATCACCTGGAGCGTCAACTCCCTCAGCCACCTCTGGGGCTACAAGTCCCACGAGACCGGCGAGAACAGCCGCAACAACTGGTTCGTCGCCCTCATCTCCAATGGCGAGGGGTGGCACAACAACCACCACGCCGACCAGCAGTCAGCCGCCCACGGCCACCGCTGGTGGGAACTCGATGTGACCTACCTGACCATTCGTGCCCTGGGCGCGATCGGCCTGGCCACACACATCAAGCGCCACGACCGGAACCACTGACATCACCTCCGGCATCACTTGACCTTCGATTCGAGCTCTTCCCACCGGGCGTAGAGCGCGGCGACGGCGGCCTGCGCGGCGTCCAGTTCGGCGCACGCGCGGGCCATTTTGGCGTGGTCGGCCGTGACCGTCGGATCGGCAAGCCGGGCCTCCGCCGCGGCGGCCTGCTGCTCGGCCTCCACAATGCGCTCCTCGATCGAGTCGTACTCCCGCTGCTCGTTGTAGCCGAGCTTCTTGCGGGCGGCCGTCGGCGCCGGCGCGGCCTGGGCCGGCGCGGGCCGGGGGCGCACGGGCTTGGCCTCGGCCGGCGCGGGCCGGGGGCGCACGGGCTTGGCCTCGGCCGGGGCCGACGCCGCGAGCGCCTGGTCAACGCTCGCAAACGCTCGCGCCCCGCCGCGACCGTCCAGCGCGAACAGGTCCGTGCAGAGCCGGTTGAGCATCGCCCGATCGTGGGTCACCAGCAGCAGCGCACCGGGGAAATCTTCGAGCGCCTCCTCGAGCACCTCCAGCGTCGGGATGTCCAGGTCGTTGGTCGGCTCGTCGAGCACCAGGACATCGGCGGGCTCGAGCATGATGCGGGCGATGTGCACGCGGGCGAGCTCCCCGCCGCTCAGCGCGCCCACGGCCTGCGCCAGTTGCTCGTCGCGGAACAGGAACCGGCGGGACCACGAGGTGATGTGCATCGCCTGGCCGCGGAACCGGACCTGGTCGCTGACGGGGCAGAGGGCCTCGGCCAGCGGTATGTCCTTCGGGAAGTCCTGCCGGTGCTGGCTGAAGACGACGATGCGCGGCCGCGGCTCGGCGAGGTCGATGCTGCCGGTGTCGGGCGCCAGGTCGCCGGTCAGCACGCGGATGAGCGTCGTCTTGCCGCTGCCGTTGGGCCCCAGGAGGCCGAGGCAGTCGCCGGCGCCGAGGCTCAGATCGACGCCGCTGAACAGCGACCGGCCGCCGAGCGACTTGGAGATGGACCGGGCGACCAGGAGTCTGCGGGTCTTGCGGCCGGTGGCCGTGAAGTCGACGCGGGCCCCCGATCCCGACGCGGCGGTGTTGCGGGTCTTGAGGTCGGCCAGCTCGTCGATGCGGTCGAGGCTGGCGAAGATGCGGCTCTTGGACTTGGTGCGGCGGGCCTGTGGGCCGCGGGCGAGCCATGCGAGATCCTTGCGGACCTGGTTGGCGAGCGCCTGCTCGGCGCGGGCCTGTCCGGCAAGAAACTCCTCCTTGCGGCGGAGGAACTCGGTGTAGTTGCCGTCGGCGCTGAACAGGCCCTGCGGGTAGGCGCTGCTGAGTTCCACGACGCGGCTGGCCACGCTCTCGAGGAACGCGCGGTCGTGCGTGACGATGACCGACGCGAAGGTCGAGTCGGAGGAGGGGGGCCGCTTGAGCAACTCCTCGAGCCAGCGGATCCCCTCCACGTCGAGGTGGTTGGTCGGCTCGTCGAGCAGGAGCAGGTCGGGCTCGCCGCCGCCGTCGGCCAGGGCGCGGGCGATGGAGAGACGCTTGCGCCACCCGCCCGAGAGGTCCGCGGCGGGGGTCGCCGCGTGGCCATCATCGAAGCCGATGCGAGAGAGGATGAGGTCGGCCTGCAGTTCGGCCTCGTGCAGGTCGTGGACGCGGGGGCCGCCGGCGCGGAGCGCCGCCTGCACGACCACGTCGCGGGCCGCGAGTCCGGCGGGGAACAGGTCGAGCTGCGGGACGTAGACCGCACGCCGGCCCTTGGCGGTGGTGACGGTCCCCTCGTCGGGCGTCTCATCGCCGGCGAGGATCTTGAGCAGCGTGCTCTTGCCGGCCCCGTTGGGGCCGATGAACCCGACGCGCTCGCCCTCGAGGATACTGAGCGAGACGCCGTGGAACAGCCGGCGCAGGCCGTGGGTCTTCGAGATGTTCTGGGCGGAGAGGAGCACGCGTCGGGGAGCGTAGCGGCGCCCCGATGCCGGGGGCTATTCGTCGTTGGAGGGTGGGGCGGTCCAGACTTCGCGGATGAGGTTCAGGTACGCGGCCTGGGCGGAGTCCTTGTCCTTGATGGTGCGCTCGATGGTGGCGAGGCCCTCGCGGACGGCGGCGGTGTCGCGGAACTGGTAGCCCATGTAGGCGAGGAGGGCCGCGGCGGCCTTGCGGGATTCCTCGTCGGAGGAGTTGAGCTGGTTGCGGAGCTGGCGCTCGATCTCGTCCCAGCGGGCCTTGGCCGGGAGGAGCTTGGCCTCGTAGCGGACGCCGACGAGTTCGGGGTTGTTGAGAAGGAGGTTGCGGAGGTTGGCCGCGGCGGAGAGGTAGAGGCCGGCGCCGATCTGGGAGTGGAGGCGGCCGATCTGGGCGAGGGTGTCGCCGGGGATGGTGCCCAGGGCGCGGGCGAACTGGTCCTCGGCGTCGAAGTAGCGGCCTTCGCCGAGGGCCCGCTGACCGCCGACCATGAACTCGGAATAGGCGAGGTTGGACTGGATGCCCGAGGGATCGAAGGTCTTGATGGTGAGCTTGGCGCTCTTGATCTTCTCGACGGTGTCGGCGTTGATCGCGTGGGCCCCGATGCCGATGAGGCGGTCCTCGGCGTCCTTGCGGGCCTTGGCGGCGGCAGCATCGGCGGTGGGGTCGATGATCTCGCCGGTGCGTTCATTGACGCGCATGCCGGAGGTGATGAGCCGCTCGCGCTGGCGGGGGGCTGAGGTGTCGGCGATCGGGGCGTCGCGGAGTTTGCTCTTGAGTTCGGTGAGTTCCTGGCGCCAGGCGTTGATGGCGTCGGCGGACTTGTCGCCTGACGAGTCGCCGGGCTGGGTGACATCCGGGGGTGCGGCGGCGGGGGTTTCGGGGATCTCCTTGTCGCCGACCTCGGGCTGATTGGTGGGCATGGTGTAGTTGGTGATCACCATGGTGTTGATCTGGGTGCTGAGGTAGTCGTTGGTGTTCGTGCCCGTCTCGGTGGCGATCTGGGTGTTGTCCTGCGTGTAGGACTGGGCGTTGGGGAGCATGTTGCCGCGGAGCGAGACCTCGAGGCCGCCGCGGGCCATGGGGTCGCGCTGGACGCGGATGCGCTGGTCGGGGGTGGCGAGGGCGCCGGCCTCGCGGGCGCCCTGGTTGAGGTCGGAGGCGAGGCTGTAGACCTTGACACCAAGGAGGGGGCTGGCGGCGTAGCCGGTGGACGAGCCGTCATCGGCCTGTCGAGTGGTGAGCATGGTGGGGGCGATGGACTGGGCGGCGAGGTACTGGGCGGTGGAGCGGGCGGAGGCGGCCGCGTACTCGCCCTGGGGGACGACACCTTCGCGGGCGACGGAGTAGCCGCCGGCGAGGGAGGTGCTGACGCCCTGACCGGTGGCGAGGGAGCGCTGGTAGGAGATGGCGTCGGTGGTGCGGATGCCCTGGGCAGAGAGGGCGGAGGTGGAGGAATCGCGGAGGTAGGGGTAGATGTTGTTGACGGGGAGGGACTGGGCGAACTCCTGGTCGGCGGGGAGAACGGAGTCGCCGCGGAACTCCTTGCCGCCGGCGACGGTGCGGTTGACGACGGCGTTTTGGTAGCGGAGTTCGGCCTGGAAATCGCGGACCCTGGTATTGACACCGCCGGAGCCGCGCTGGAGGTTGTTGTCAAGGCGCTGGCCGTTGCCGAGGGCGTTCTGGGCGCTGGCGGGTGTCGCGGCGAGGCCGGCGGCGAGGAGGATCGCGGAAACGGAGAGGAGCGGAGTACGGTTCATGTTCCTCATCATCCACCTCCCAAGGGGGGGTTGAGGGCCTCGGACCTGGTCGGGGCTGGCGCAGGGGCCACCCCGGCGGACGTACAATGAAAGTGTATCTCGGGCGGCGGGAGAAGCCCGTCACACATGTGTCACAAATGGCGGCAAAATATGGGTTGTGGTTGGGAGGCGCGAGCGTTACTGGGCGTCGCCGGCGCGATGCTGGCCTGGCCGCAGGCCCTTGAGAGCCATGTCGTAGAGGGTCGCCGCCGTAACGATCAGGATGATCATGTAGAGCGGGACCTTGACCATGACCTGCCCGACGCTGAAGTGACTCTCCGGCAGCCAGGCCACGACGCTCGGTGACTTCTTGCCCGGACCGCGGAAGACCCAGGGCTCACTTCTCAACTGAGGAATCAGCGGTTCGAACGAGTCCCACCAAGCGAAACAGAGTGCTCCGCCGGAGACGCCCAGGCGAAAGCCCGGGGCTCTAGTGGGGCCTATGGCAATCGGGGTGAGGAGACTGAAGAGGAGCAGGACGGTGAGGATCGCCACAACCCAGCAGCCGAGAATCGGGGTTCTCCGGTAGGTGTTCAAGGTAGAAGTTCGTTGGCAGGCGGAACCCGCACTCTCACCGGCCCATCCGATCAGAGTGGCGCGACAGTGTCGGGGCCGTGGAGTTCCTGGCGGGCGAGGTCCTGGGTTTCGGGGGTCTCGGTGACCAGGAAGTAGACCATCCCTTCGGTGCACCAGGCGAGCACGTGGGGGGAGTCGGTGTCGGCGGGGCCGGCGCGGGTGGACCAGGCGATGCCCTCGGTGAAGCGCTGGGCGCCGGTTTCCTTCTCGATGAAGAGGCTGAGGCGTTCCTCGGCGCCGTCTTCGGCGCCCTCGACCTTGCGGCCGAAGACGTAGTGGTACACGCGGCCGTCCTCGACGGGCATGGAGCCGCGGAAGACGAAGCCGAGCCGCTCGATGTCGTCGATGTTGATGTGGCGGCCGAGGTACTTGCGGAAATCGTCGGAGACCTCGACCGGGTCGGTCCGCTGGAGGCTGCTGATGGCCTTGGGATCGGTGACGTCGAACTTGCGGTGGGCGTTGGCGAGGTACTTGAGCGGGACGACGCCGTCGTACGCGGCCTCGGCGGGGGGCACGGCGGGCGTCGGGACCGGGACATCGATCGCGATGCGGGGCTTCTCGGGCTCGGGGGCCGGGGCGCGGGTGAGGAGGATCGTGGCGGAGACGCCGGCGACGGCGAGCACGGCGGCCGCGGCCCACCACCAGTTGGCGGAGAGGCGGCGACGCCGATCTTCGATTGAGTCGACGGGGTCGGCGCGGGAGATGTGGCCGGCGATCGCGGGCGAATCGGACAGCGGTTGGGTCTGCGCCTCGATCTGCGGCGTGGCGGCGAGGGCCTCGGAGAGGCGGTTGCGGAACGCGAGTGGGGCGGCCGCGGTGGGGGCGGTCATGACGCGGGCGACGGCGTGGCGGAGGTGGCGATCGAACTCGATGCGCTGGCGGTCGGCGGGCTCGGCGGCGAGGTGGGCCTCGAGGCGGGCACGCTCGGCGGGGGAGAGTTCGGAGTCCGCCGCGGCGCGGAGGAGGGCGGGGATGGAGAGATCGCGATCCGGCTCGACAGAGCCGTTGCACGACGCGTACTCATCGGGAGAACTCATGACTGCCTCGACTCCTCGGGGTCGTGAAGGGTGGTGTTGGATCGAGGCGTGCCCGGCTTGCCCTCGGTGGTGGGGGCGAGGCCGGGGGCATCGGAAAGGGCGTCCGCGACGAGTTTGCGGGCGCGGTGGAGGCGGCTCATGACGGTGCCGATGGGGACCTCCATGATGTCCGCGATCTCGCGGTACTTGAGGCCCTCGACACCCCAGAGCAGGAGGGCCTCGCGGTACTCGGGCTTGAGCGCATCGATCGCGGCCTTGATGCGGTCGTCGACCTGCTCCCAGTTGAGGGAGCGCAGATCCCAGGCGGGCGGGGGCTGGTCCGGGCCGGTCTCGCCGCTGACGTGGTCGTAGAACTCGCCGACGCTGGTGGGGGCGATGCGGGCGCGGCGGAGGTTGGAGTAGAAGGTGTGGTGGACGATGGTGAAGAGCCAGGCGCGGACGCCCTCGGCCTCGTGGCCGGCGCCGCGGCGGTCTTCGAAACGGTCGGAGGCCCCGCCGCGGAGGGCGCGCAGATAGGCTTCCTGGACGAGGTCCTCGGCCTGCTCCGGATTGCGCGTAAGGGTCAATGCCATGCGGTACACCGCATCCAACTGGTCCATGGCGAGTCGTTCAAATTCCGCACGCTGCACGCGGAGATTCCTCTCGCCGAAGGGTCCAACGCGAGGGCGGTTGGCACTATTCCGGCGTCTAAGGGTATATCCCTACTCGAGTTTGTGAGCCGTGCCATGAAACGGGTTGCATATCTGGGCAACCTGTTGGAGGGGGTCCGAGTAGGGGGCTGTGGGGCGGACGGGTTCCAGACACATGGGTCTGATTCGCGGGTGGAGCCGGTCGGACGGGTACACCCGTACACTCCCGGCACATGCACCCGTACTACATCACCACGCCCATTTACTACGTGAATGACCGCCCGCATATCGGGCATTGCTATACGACGCTGCTGGCGGACGTGGCGGCCCGGTTTCAGAGGCTGTTGAGGGGGTCTGGGGTGGGCGGCAAAGGGGGTAGTGAAAACGGGGACAGGGGGGAGGGGGGGGTGTTCCTCCTTACCGGTACGGACGAGCACGCGGAGAAGGTCGTCAGTTCGGCCCACGAGCACGGGGTGACGCCGATCGAATGGGCGGACCGGAACGCGGCGGCGTTCCGGGCGGCGTTCGAGTTCATGGGGTTCGGGTACGAGGACTTCATCCGGACGACGGAGCGGCGGCACATCGACAAGGTGCTGGAGTACGTGCGGCGGCTGCAGAAGCACGGGGACATCTACCTGGGGGACTACACGGGGTGGTGGGACGCCTCGCAGGAGGAGTATGTCACGGAGTCGGTGGCGAAGGAGGCGGGGTACAACTCGCCGGTGACGGGCAAGCCGCTGGTGAAGCGGACGGAGAAGAACTACTTCTTCCGGCTGTCGGCGTACGCGGCGAGGCTGGAGGAGCACATCGCGAAGCACCCGGCGTTCATCCAGCCCGAGGCGCGCCGGAACGAGGTGCTGGGGCGCCTGCGCGCCGGGCTGCAGGATGTGCCGGTGTCGCGGGCGGTGACGGGGGACGAGGCGAGCCGGTGGGGGATCCTGATGCCGGACGACCCATCGCACCGGATCTATGTGTGGATCGATGCGCTGTTCAACTACCTGTCGGCGGTGGACACGCCGGGGCGGGAGGGGCTGTGGCCGCCGGCGGTGCACGTGATGGCGAAGGACATCCTGTGGTTCCACGCGGTGATCTGGCCGTGCATGCTGATGGCGCTGGGGCGTGAGTTGCCGGGGATGGTGTACGCCCACTCGTACTGGGTGCGGGAGGGGCGGAAGATGTCGAAGACGCTGGGGAACTTCGTCGACCTGCCGACGCTGCGGGCGTACGCGGAGCGGTACTCGGTGGACGCGGTGCGGTGGTACATGCTGACGCAGGGGCCGCTGGGGATCACGGATGCGGACTTCTCGCACGCGAAGTTCGTGGAGGTGTACAACGCGGACCTGGCGAACGGGATCGGGAACTGCACCAGCCGCGTGAGCGCGCTGATCACGAAGTCGTTCGGGGGGATTGTGCCGGACCCCGGCGAGTTCCGGGTGCTGGCGGACCACGACTGGCCGACGATCGCGCGGAACGCGGTGCTGGGAGAGTCGGCGGTGTCGAACGACGGGGTGCCGATGCTGCTGAACCGGTTCGACCTGGCGGGGGCGGTGGCGGAGGGGGTGAACCTGGTGCGGTGCGTGGATGCGTACCTGAGCGAGACGACGCCGTGGAAACTGGCGAAGGAGGTGGAGAAGGAGAACCGGGAGAACCCGGACCACCTGCAGCGCCTGGCGGCGATCCTGTACCACTGCGCGGAGGCGCTGCGCATCGCGAGCATCCTCCTGGCGCCGGCGATGCCGGGGAAGATGGCGGAGTTGTGGACGCGGTGGGGGTGCACGCCCGCGGCGGGGGCGACGCTGGAGGACCTGGCGGTGTGGCAGGGGGAGCACTCGCTCAAGCCCGGCGAGCGGCTAGAGCAGGGCGGGGGGAGCGGGGCGGCGCCGCTGTTCATGCGGGCGGATGTGAAGGAGGGGGCGCCGGTGGTGGGGTAGGGGGCTACTCGTTGGGCCGGCTCTGCAGGAGTTCGAGGAGTTCGGCGCGGCCGGGGTGGTCGGGGGGGAGGGATTCGGCGGTGCTCTGGAGGAAGCCGCGCGAGGGGACGGTGCCCTTGGCCGCGCGGTCCAGGAATATCTGGCGCGAGGTCGGGTCGCTCAGGCACTCCATCAGCAGGCGGCGCTTCCATGGGGCGGGGATGGAATCTGCCGCGAAGATAAACAGGAGCCAGGACTGCCAGGCGCCGTCATCGAATCTAGAGAGCGCCTCGGCGGCGGCGGTGGCGACGTCGTTGCAGAAGATGATGCGACACCGGTCTTCGATGCCCGGCATCTTCGTATCTGTCGCCACTCGCGTGAGAGTGACTAGGGCCGCGCTGGCTTGCAACTTCGATGAGCGGAGTTCGCGGCACAGAGCGGGAATCAGACTCGGGTGTGTGCGGTCGAGAACAACCAGGGTCGAAAGCCCGGACGATACCACGTAGGACCCGTCGTCAACCGTGTCGATTGCTTGGAGTACGGCACCGATGCTCTCGGGGGTTGGGGCGAACACGCGGAGAGCCCTGATCGCCGTAGCACGATTCTTGGTGTCGCTTCGTGCGAGCGAGACGAGTTCATCGGGCGGTGGGAAGTCGGGGGGTGGAGACGTGATACTCATCATGGTCAACGCGTGCAACTGGACGCTTGGGTCTGCGTCGCGGAGCAACGGCGTCAGGGTGCTGATGACATCGGCGGGTGATGTTGAGAACACGGCGACCACGGATGCGGCGCTAGCCCGTAACGCGGGGCTTGAGGCCGTGAGCAGTTGCTTCGCGGCGGGGAGAATGTCGGGCGCTTCTCTCCTCAGTTCGCATGCGAGGTCGAGGCAGAGCTCGCAATACGGAATGTCCAGGGTTTCGGCCGTGAGCCCCGCTCGACACCGGTTGATGAGGAGGCGCCGCTGCCACCCCCAGAGGTGGTCCTGTTCCTTGCCCACCCGCATTCTCAGTTCGCGCATGGCGTCCGATTTCGAATTGAGCCACGGCATCGCGGCGATGAGGATGGTCGTGGGCGCGAACTCGGTCCACTTGCGGCCGCGGGCCTGCGGGTAGAACGCCGATGAGAACGCGGCGATCAGGAGAACCGCGGCGGCGAGCGTCCACCACTTGCGCCGACGCGTGCGGAACAGGGCTGCCTCGGCCTTGGCTGCTTTGCCGCACTCGGGGCAGGTCAGGCCGGGGGTGCCGGTCATGTCGTACCAGCAGTTGGGGCAGCGGTGGCGGCCGCGGGAGCGATCGGCGAAGAGGGCCCACCAGCCGAGGCGGATCGCCAACGCGAGGAGGACGCCGGCGATCGACCAGAGGCCGATTTCGACCAGTGTGGCGTGGTTGGTGGGGCGGTGCCGCTCGTTAGCGAACAGCAGGACGCCGTTCACCGCGCCAACCGATGCGACCATGAGTGCGTTGAACGCGGTGCTGCGGAACCATGCACGGGAGCGATCAGTCTTTGCGTAGCGATTGCGGGCGATCAGGGCCGTGGTGCATCCGATCGCGCCTATGGCGGCGATGCACGCCCAGAGGGGCCAGGTTGTAAGAAGATCGAGTTCGATCAGGAAGTGTACAGGTGGCGGCGGGATCGGCGGCAGCCGGCGGGGAACTGGTACCATCCGGGCATGGCAGGGATCGTGTCGAGCAGGCTGAAGGTCGGCCTTGAGGTGCACGTCGAACTGGCGACGCGGACGAAGATGTTCTCGCGGGTGGCCAGCGTGGCGCACGCCTCGAACTACGAGGCGGGGCCGAACTCGCTGGTGGATCCGCTGACGCTGGCGCTGCCGGGGTCGCTGCCGGTGCTGAACATCGCGGCGATCGAGATGGCGATGATGGTGGGGCTGGCCCTGGGTTGCCGCGTGAACTCGCCGACGAGGTGGGACCGCAAGTCGTACTTCTACCCGGACATGCCGAAGAACTACCAGATCTCGCAGTACGACCGGCCGCTGTGCGAGGATGGGCGCGTGGAGTGGGGCGATGGCGATGGGTC
The DNA here is from genome assembly GCA_019636655.1 of Phycisphaeraceae bacterium. Classification (NCBI taxonomy): domain Bacteria; kingdom Pseudomonadati; phylum Planctomycetota; class Phycisphaerae; order Phycisphaerales; family Phycisphaeraceae; species Phycisphaeraceae bacterium. The sequence goes on from JAHBXB010000007.1 coordinate 32,040, forward strand.
GGCGGGAGGAAGTGGGCCTGGGGGAGCGGGGGGGGTGGGGATCATCCGGGCGCACCTGGAGGAGGATGCGGGGAAGTTGCTGCACGAGGCGCCCGGGGGCGGGGCGATCGACTTCTCGATCGTGGACCTGAACCGCGCGGGGACGCCGCTGCTGGAGATCGTGACCGCGCCGGACTTCACGACGGCGGAGCAGGTGGTGTCGTTCGCGCAGCAGCTGCGGGGGCTGTGCCGGTTCCTGGGGGTGACCGAGGGGGTGATGCAGCGCGGGCACATGCGATTCGAGCCGAACATCAACTGCGTCCTGACGCTCGACGACGGGTGGGAGGCAGCGACGCCGGTGGTGGAGATCAAGAACCTCAACTCGTTCAAGTCGCTCAAGGGGGCGATCGAGTACGAGCAGCGGGAGCAGCCGCGGCGGTTCCTGGAGGATGGAAAGGTGATGGGCCCGGGGGCGAAGACGACGCGGGGGTGGGACGACACGCGATTGGTGACGTTCGTGCAGCGCGAGAAGGAGGATGCGCACGACTACCGGTACTTCCCGGACCCGGACCTGCTGCCGCTGGTGGTGGATGCGGCGTGGGTGGAGCGGGTGCGGGCGCGGCTGGGGGAGTTGCCGCGGGACAAGGGGGCGCGGTACCAGCGGGAGTTCGGGCTGTCGGCGGGGGAGGCGGCGTCGATCACGGACGAGCGGACGGTGTGCGAGTTCTACGAGGCGGTGGTGGCGGGGGCGGAGCGTCGCGGGGTGGAGCGGGCGCGGGCCGGTCGGGCGGCGGCGAACTTCGTGCTGCAATCGGGGCTGAAGCGAGCCAACGAGCGCGGGGTGCTGGTGTCGGACCTGGGCGCGAGCGCGGAGCAGGTGGCCGGGGTGGTGGCGCTGCGAGAGGCGGGGAGCGTGAGCGCGAACGCGGCGGACGAACTCTTCGGGCTGCTGTGCACGCCGGAGGGGGCGGGGCGGAGCGCCGAGGAGGTGGCGGCGGAGCGTGGGATGCTGATCGTGCGAGATGACGCGGCGATGGCGCGGTGGATCGAGCGGGCGATCGCGGAGCAGCCGCAGGCCGCCGCGGATGTCCGGGCGGGGAAGGTGCAGGCGATCGGGCGGCTGGTGGGGGCGGTGATGAAGCAGGCGGGGAGCGCGGCGGACGCGAAGACGGTGCGGGAGGCGCTGCTGGCGAAGTTGTCGGGGTGAGGCGAGGTCAGGGCTTCGGGGCCGGCTCGCTGTCGGCGGGCTTCGGGGCGGCCTTGGCGCGCCATGTGGCTTCCTGCTCGGGCTTGCCCCATGCCTTGTACATGTTGGCGATGGACTTGGCGGAGTTCTCCAGGCGCGAGTGGCCGGCGGGGAGGACCTGCTCCATCTGCGCATAGCCGGCGAGCATGAGGGTCTGCGACTCCTCGAACTTGCCCTGGTCGGAGAGGCACTCGGCGACGTTGATGCGGGCCTGGCCGCGCATCCAGTGGTCCTCGGGCAGGACGCGTTCGATGCCGGCGAGCATCCGGCGGAAGATGGGCTCGGCCTCGTCGGGCTTCTTGCGGTCGAGCAGGAGCAGGCCGAGGTTGTTCATGACGACGAGCGTGGCCTGGGCGTCCTCGCCCGAGTCGCGGAGGCGCACCTCGAGCACCTGGCGCATAATGCGCTCGGCCTCGTCGAGGTTGCCGCGGAGCTGCTCGATGCGGGCGAGGTTGGCGAGGTAGGAGAGGGTGACGGAGTGGGCGGGGCCGAGCGTCGTGGCGGCGGCGTCGGAGGCGTGGCGGGCGAACTGCGAGGCCTCGTCGTACTTCTTGACCAGTTCGAGCGTGAGGGCGAGGACGTTCTCGGTAATGAGGGTCTCGGTGTGGTCGGGGCCGTAGATGCGTCGGCGGGAGTCAAGGATGGCGCGGCTGAGGGTTTCGGACTCCTCGTAGCGGGAGAGGTCCTTGAGGATCGCGGCCAGGATGCTGCGGGCGGTCAGGGTGGTGGAGCCGTCGGGTCCCTGCGCGAGGGTGGCGGCCTCCGCGGCCTCGCGGGCGACGGACTCGGCCTCGTTCAGGCGACCAAGGTCCTGGAGCACGTCCGCGATGCTGCAGAGGGTCTCGAGCGTCGGCTTGGCGCCGGGTCCCAGGGCCTGCTTCTGAGCCGCGGCGGTCTCGCGGTAGATCGCGAGCGCCCCCTCCTCGTCGCCGGCGAGCTGCGCGGCGAAGCCGAGAAGGCTGCGGGTGACCAGCGTGTCCTCGGCGTCCTCGCCGAGGGTCCGGCGGCGGGCTTCGAGGGTCTCGGTGAGGAGCCTGCGGGCCTCGTCGACGTCGCGGAGCGCGATCGCGACGGCGGCGATGTTGTACTTGGAGGTCAGGGTCTCGCGGTCGTCGGGGCCGAGGGAGACGACGCGGAGGTCGTAGGCGAGGCGGAGCTGCTCGCGGGCCTCGGGGTAGCGGGCGAGCTGGTGGTAGGTTTCGCCCAGGGTCTCGCGCATGGAGGCCTCGGCGACGGGGTCGTCCTTGAACGCGGGGCCGACCTTGCTGGCGGCGTCGTCGATGATCTCGCGGACGGTGATGTCGCGGCCGCTGGCCTTCTCCGGGTCGATGGAGGAGAGCATGTCGTGGAGGAAGGTGGAGGTGGCCTCGGCGCGGGAGCGCTGGGAGGCCTCGCGCTGGCGGGCCTCGCGCTCGGCCTCGGCGGCCTGCTGAGCGGCGGCGAGGGCCTTCTCGGCGCGGTCGCGCTCGGCGGCCTCGAGGCGGCGGGCGGCGCGTTCGGAATCCGCCGCTCGCCGGGCGATGACCAGGCCGGTGCTGGTGCCGATGATCCCCGCGAGCAGGGCGACGGCGACGGCGGCGACCGCGGCGACCAGGCCGCGCCGGCGGCGGATGAACTTGCGGAGGATGTAGGTGGTCTTCTCGGGGCCGGCGGTGAGGGGGAGGCCGGCGAGGTAGTTGCGGACATCGTCGGCGAGGTCGGTGGGGGTGCGGTAGCGCTTCGTGCGCTCCTTGCGCATCGCCTTGAGGGGGATCCACTCCAGTTCGCGGGTGAGTTCGCGCTGCAGGGCGCCGAGTTCGGCGTGGCGTTTGCGGGCGATCTCCGCCGCGGAATCGCCCAGGCCGCTGAGGCGGGTGCTGGGCCGCGGGGGGTCGACCTCGCGGATGATGCGCTGGATCTCGGCGAGGCCCGCGGAGCGGAGCGAGGCGGCGTCGAAGGGGAGGGCCCCGGTGAGCAGTTCGTAGAGGAGTACGCCGAGGCTGTAGACGTCGGTGCGGGTGTCGACGTCGATGCCACCCATCTCGGCCTGCTCGGGGCTCATGTACTCCGGGGTGCCGATGAGCTGGCCCTGCTCGGTGAAGAGGGTCTTCTGCGTCAGGGTCTGGCTGATGGCCTTGGCGACGCCGAAGTCGATGACCTTGGGGATGGGCCGGGAGTCGGTGGTGGCGACCAGGACGTTGGAGGGCTTGAGGTCGCGGTGGATCAGGCCCTTCATGTGGGCATGCTGCACGGCTTCGCAGACGGGGATGAACAGTTCGAGGCGCTGGCGGGTGTTGAGGCGGTGGCGGTCGCAGTAGTGGGTGATGGGCTCGCCCTGGACGAACTCCATGACGAAGTAGGGCCGGCCGTGGGGCGTCGAGCCGGCGTCGATGACGCGGGCGACGTTGGGGTGGTCCATCACCGCGAGGGCCTGCCGCTCCTGCTCGAAGCGGGCGATGACGGCGCGGCTGTCCATGCCGGGCTTGATGATCTTGACTGCGACGCGCTGGACCATCGGTTCGCGGCGCTCGGCGAGGTAGACGACGCCGAACCCGCCCTCGCCCAGGACGCTCAGGAGGCGGTAGGGGCCGATGTCATCCCCGGGCTGCTCGAGCGTGGGCGCGGCGGGCCAGGGGCGCTTCGGGTCGGGAACGGAGGGCGGGACGGTGGGGTTGTTGTGGGCTGGGTCGGTCATGGGTGGCCCGCGGGGCGCCGGTCGTGCCGGGGGGGGCGACAACTGTACGTCTGGCGGTGGACGACCCGGGAGGAGGGTCACGTCGCCGGTGACTAGCGCCGGCTCACCGCCGCCGCGGGCGTGGCGCGGGACCGGATGTTGTCCAGCACGTTCATGAAGTTGATGTACGAGTCGTACGGCGAGTCGTAGGGGGAGAAGTACTTGTGCACGTCGCCGTCGGCCCAGTACTTGGTGCACATGTAGTAGAAGTGGTCGCTGGTGGTGACCTTGCGCCAATCCTCGAGGAGGTAGATCGCCTCGTTGATCTCCTGCTGGTCGCCGGCCTTGACGGCGGCGGCGAGGCGGGCCTTGATGGGGCGTTCGAGCTTGTAGGTCTCCAGCAGGGCGTTGCTCTGCATGGAGTTGCCGAGCCAGGCGGAGAGGTCGCGCTCGGTGTCGGCCCAGGAGATCATGTGGGGGACGTCGTACTCGCCGACGGGATCGTACTTGCCGATCGCCTCGCCGACGGTGAGGAAGTCGTTGTGGCCGGGGTTGGTGTCGTAGATCCAGCCTGGGAGGGCGTCGAGGAACTGGAAGATGCCGGTGTCGGCCCACTGGTGCTCGCCGAAGGTCTCGTAGTCCATGAAGAGGTTGCAGACGTAGCCGTCGCCGTTGATCTTGTCGACCCACCCGGCGAAGCGCTCGGCCGTGAGGGGCCACTCGGCCCAGCCGCGGTTGCTGAAGCGAAAGGCGATGTCGTCGCTGAGGCGGTAGTTCTTGAGCAGCAGGGAGAAGGGGCGGCCGGTGGGCCCATCGCCGGTGTGCGGCGGGCGGTAGAGGTAGTTGGGGGAGCGGTAGCCCAGGACGTGGTCGGCGCCCTCGCAGATCTGGCCGAGCCAGCGCGGCGTGCCGTCGGGGTTCTTCATGTGGGCGATGAAGTGGCCCAGGTCGTTGTTGTAGATGAGCTCGGTATTGCGGAAGACCCTGGGCGTCTGGCCGAAGAGATCCTGGATCTTGCGGGTGTGCATGTTCACCTGCTCGGTGAACTCGTCGCGCGAGTAGAGGAAACTCAGGGAGTGGTGGTACGTCTCGCCGACGAACTCGCACGCGCCCGTATCGGCGAGCCGCTTGAACAGGTCCAGCACGTCCGGGGCGAACTCGGCAAGCTGGTCCAGCACCACGCCCGTGATCGCGTACGAGACGCGGAAGCGCCCCTCGTGCCGCCGCACCAGGTCGAGGATGAGGCTGGTGGCGGGGCGGTAGCACTTGTCGGCCACCTTGCGGCAGATCGCGCCGTTCTTGTCGGTGTCGAAGTAGTAGTGGGAGGTATCAAAGACCGTGTAGCGGTTGAGGCGGTAGGGCTGGTGCACCTGGAAATAGAACACAACTGAGGTCATGGGGTGGTCCCGGGCGTGGCGCGGCGGCGAAGACGGACACGCAGCATACCCGAGGCCGCGCGCCGCCGGAGCGTAGCACGCCGCGGGGCCGGGCCGGTGGCGCGTGCGCGCCGACGGGGCGGCGGCTAGGTCTCCATCGACGTGATGCGGAGGATGGCGACCGGGGCGAGGATGAGCACCGGGAGGAAGACGCCGAACTGCGGCGGCAGACCCGGCAGGCTCCAGGACGTCAGCAGCACGCCGCCCATCATGGTGACGAGCCCGACGGGCGCGCACTTGAGCGACTGGATGACCATGTTCTTGGGCTCGCGGGTCAGGAAGAAGGGGAGGTTGATGAGGATCGCAAGGACGTTGGAGACCAGCAGGGCGAGGCGGCCCCAGCGGACGCGCTCCAGGCGGTTGCGCGTCGGCTCGTCGATGAACTTCGACGCGAGCATCTGCGAGATCTGCCCCCACGAGAGGGACTGTGAGAAGCCCGAGTAGCGGTGCAGCAGCAGGCGCGTCGGGTCAAGATCGGTCTGGACCAGGGCGACGCTGCCCGGCGCCGGCTCGGCGCCGGGGGTCGCGGGTGACGGGGGAGTGGCGGCGGGCGAGGCCGGGGAGCCGGGGCTGGATGGGCGCAGCGGCACCACGGAGACGCCGCGGAGCTCCCACGCCCCGCCGGGGCCGGGCTCCGCGGGGCGCCACACCGCCAGGGGCGCCGAGAGGCGCCGCACCGCCTGGCCCTCGGGCCCGCGCTGCCAGACGTGCACGGTCTGCATCGAGTCGGTGTTCTTGTCGAACTTGACGGCGTAGAAGATGTTCCCCTGCCCGTCGGCGACCATCGGCACCTCGAAGAGCGCAAAGCCCTTGGGGCCGGCGTCGCGGTAGTCGCGTGTGAGCAGGCCGTTCTCCGCCAGCCGTGGGATCACCGCCTCCTGGTTGATCACCTGCACCAGCAGCACGGCGACCGTCACGATCGTGATCGGCCGCGCCACGCGGTACAGCGAGACGCCGGATGCCAGCACGGCCACCAGTTCCCGGTGCCGCACCAGCTGGGTGAGGGTGAAGCCCATCGAGGCGGTGAGCACCAGGCCGATGAGGAAGTTGAACAGCTGCAGCAGGCGCGGCCACCACAGGTCGGCGATCAGGAAGACGGTGACCACCGAGAGGCGGACGCCGGAGGTCTTGTTGTTGGGGTCCAGGGCCTCGGCCGCGGCGATGAACCGCTCGATGTTGAACGCGACGTCGATGGTCACCACGAACGCGAAGAGGACGAACAGCAACACCGCGGTGTTGATGATGTACTGCCGCGCGATGTACCGGTCCAGGATCGTCATGGGAAGCGGTGGGTCCAGGGGCCGCCGCGGGGCATTGTTCGCGTGCCGGGGCGGCCGGTCAGGCCCGGTCGGCCGTGGAGCCGGAGTTGTTGCGGGCGTCCCATGCCCAGATCGCGGCGCAGGCGGCCCAGCCGAGGATTGCCGCGGCGACGACATCGGAGACAAAGTGAGCCCCCGCGAGCACGCGGGTCAGCCCGCACCCGGCCGCGAGCGGCAGGGCGAGCCAGCCCAGGCCCGGGTACAGGCGTCCGAGCATGAAGGCGGCGCCGAACGCGACCGCCGCGTGGCTGGAGGGCATCGAGAGGTCCGAACCGCGGCTCCATCGCTCGCCGAGCCCCCAGAGGCGGTTCCACCCCTCGGAGTCCTCGGGCCGCACGCGCCCGACGACGAACTTGAACGCCTCCGCCGCGAGCCCGCTCACGCCCGCGGCCAGCACCACGAGCGTGCCGCGCCGGAGCGGCGAGGGGGCGCCCGGGAGCGCCAGGCCGCGCTCGCGCCGGGAGTGCTCGGCGAGCACAAGGGCCGCGCCGACGACAAGCCACGTGGGAAAGTAGCCCGCGATGCGCAGCAGGCGGTACCAGTCGCGCGATTGCAGGACGGCGAGCCGCGCGGCCTGGGCCGGGTCCTTGGGGTTCAGGCTCACGTGCAGCCAGCCGGCGCGGTCCCACGAGAGGGCCACGGCGAGCAGCAGCAGCCAGCAGATGGCGATGGTGCGGCGGTTTCGGCGGATCATGGTCGCTTCCCAGCATCGGCCGAAGGGGGCGCAAAGCCGCGGAAGTCCCGGCCCAGCAGGACGATCCGCCGCTTCCGCTCCGCGACCGGGTCCTCGGGGAGGAACCCCAGCGAGTCGACCGAGCCGAAGGCGGCGCTGACGTCGGTGTCCTGCGACCCGAGGATCACGGCGGGACGCCCCAGCAGGCGCGGGTCATCCAGGTCGGTGTGGGAGAACATGTCGTACTGCGTGCGGCGGCCCCCGAGCTTGGCGGAGGAGCAGTAGACGGTCGGGTGGCCGGGCATGTAGAACGCCATGAGGCTCGCCATGCCGTAGTGCTGGCAGACCACGAAGGGCTCGAGGCCGGTGGCCGCGGCGAGTTCGTGGCGCACTGATTCGATCTTCTCCGCCAGGCGGCGGGCGCCCATGATGCGATGCAGCGGGATCGGCGACGAGTGCACGCCCACGAGCGGCAGAACCCGCCCCAGCCCCGCGCTGAGCAGGTCGATCCTGGCGCCGAGCACGGCGGTGATCACGCCGTACACCACCGCGGTGTGCCAGAGCATCTGCGGCGCGGTCTCCGGGCGGCGCCGCATGATCCCCGCCCACGGACGCTTCCCGTCCGGGCCCGGCGGCGTGGCGAGCCACGCGGCGATCCGCGCGCGGTACACGGCGATCGCATCGGAGGCGTACCACCCCGCCAGCGGCACCAGCGTGGCGTACGCCCCCAGCGCCCAGTTCCCCTCGGCTTCCTTGGCCAGCGCGACGAGGACGTAGAACGCAAGGATCGGCAGGGCGCACGCGGCCAGGAAGAGCTTGCCGAGGTAGTCCTCCCCCAGCCCGGCGATCCCGGCGCGCCGCTGCAGGACCTCGACCGCCGCGAGCACTGCGAGGATCAGCACCGGCCCGATCATGCCGACCTGCTCGGCGAGGAACTTGATCGGCTCGAGGAGGTTCCACTCCAGCCCGTCGGCGCCGTTGGCCAGCGGCACGTCGCCGCCCCGGAGCCCCAGGTGACCGAGGAGGTGCCGGACGGTGACCCACTCGTGCTGCGAGTTCCACACCGCCACGGGCGCCAGGCCGAGCGCCGCCAGGACCAGGGCCACCGCCGCGAGCGGCTTCCACGCCCGCGATGGCCGCAGCCGGGCGCGGGCGAGCAGGGCGAACAGCAGCATGCCCGGGACAAACAGCAGCATCGTGTATTTAAAGAGGAAGCCCGCGGCGACGCTCACCCCCAGCGCCACCCACGCCGACGACGAGCCGCGCACCAGGGCCCGCCACGCGGCCCACGCCGCGCACGCCCAGCAGGCGAGGTACGGCCCGTCGATCGTCGAGAGCAGCGCGACCACCTGGAGCATCGGGGCCAGCGCGATCGATGCCGCGGCGTACGTGGAGACCCTCGCCGCGCGCCGGCGGCGGGCCGCGTCGAGCGGGAAGGTGCCGCCGTTCGCGGCGTCGCGGGCGAGAGCGGCGCCGGCGAACATGGTGATCGCCGCGAAGACGGGCATCAGCAGCCGCACGCCGAACTCGGTGTTGCCCGCGATCGCCGTTCCCGCCTTGATCGCCAGCGCGATCCCCGGGCCCTTGGAGTAGTACGACCAGTCCAGGTGCCTCGCCCATTCCCAGTAGTGGGCCTCGTCCTCGGCCAGGTCGTAGGGGCAGAACGCCCCGAGGTAGACCAGGCGCGCGGCCAGCAGCGCGACGATGAACACCATCGCTCCGCGGGAGGGGAGCGAGTCTCGCAGCGGGATCCCGCGTGGAGTGCCGCCGCCAGCATGTGGTGATGCGTCGCTGAACACGAGAAGGTGGCTCGCCCGGTGGAAGAAGGAACGCTGAGGCGGTCAGTGCAGCGCGAGCTTGCGGTACTCCAGGAGCGTAAACACGCCCAGTCCAAGGACCCCGCTCCACATCATCGTCACCCCCAGGGCCGGGTTCTGGAAGATCAACTGCCGACCCGCGATCAGCCCCATCAGGCACGCCAGCGCCGGCAGGAACGACCACAGGTACACCGCGAGCGGCAGCGAATCCTTGAGCCGCATCGCCATCACGGATCCCGTGATCACCATCACCAGGCACGCCGCGGCCATCGACAGCCGTTCCTGCTGCTTGCCGGTTACCTCACGGTTGAGCCGCGTGATCCGCGCCTCGAGGTCCTTCCGCGGCCCGTCGACGAACTGCGGGTTGGGGTCGTCCTTGATCGCCTCCGATGCGAGCGTCACGAGCTCCGCCGTCGGCATCGCCAGGAAGTTCGGCACCGGGCTGTCCCGCAGCGCCAGCCGCTGGAACTCGAGCTCCGGGTGTACGCCGGCGGTGGGGGAGGTCTGCCGAGCGCCCGGCTCCGTCGAGGCGCCCGAGACGCTCACGTTCTCCAGCCGCAGCGTAAGCGTGATCTCGCGGTCTGCCGCGTTGGGATCGGTGTAGGTGTGGAATAGCGCCCGCTTGGCCGACATCACCTGCACGCCCCCGCCAGGCAGGTGCCGCTCCACCCGCACCGGGCCGCTGCCGCCCGGCGGCGCCAGCTCCCACCACGTGTTGCCGGTCCATCGCATCGAGGGGGCTGTGATCGTCCAGCCCAGCCCGCCCGGATCGGTCAGCGTGACCTGCGAGGACCGGGCCATCGCCTCCGCCATGCGCTGCGTGGTCGCCCGCTCGCCCAGCGTCGCGGCGAGCGTCCGGCGCTTCTGCTCCACCTGCTGCATCAACTCCGGCCGCGCGCGCCGGTCCTCCAGCTCGCTCCACGAGAGGAACTTGGTGTCGTCCTGCACCGGCGACGGGATGCGCTGGGAGAACGTGCGGAAGTCCTCCTCCGCCGCGGCCTTGCCGGGCTGGTGCATGTGCGGCTTCTCGGCGCGCATCACGACGAGCGTCGAGCCGTCGTCCTCCACCAGGCGAGTCGACGGCCCCTCCGGCCCGGCCCCTTCGCCCGGCCCCGCGCCCCAGATGAACCACACCCACGCGTTCTTCGCCGTGCCCTCGGCCTCGATCTTCCCCGACTTGTCCATCTTGACGACCGTGACCCCGGAGAGCCAGAGCACCTCGTACGCCCCGGTCGCCTTGTCGGCGCCGAGCGACTCCACGACGTCCGCCGTCACCATCATCCCCTGCAGCGAGATCGGCCTCCCCGCGCGCAGCGACGAGACGACCAGGCGCGTCACGTCCTTGTACGCCAGTTCCTGCATCTGCCGCAGCATCAGCGGGATCAGGCTATTCGACAGGTACAGGAGGATCCCGAACAACCCCAGCCCCGCCAGCATCGCCGGGCCGAGCAGCGACCGGTGGCTCATTCCTCCCGCCTGGCACGCCCCGACCTCGTTGTCCACCGCGAACCGGTGGTACGCCATCGTCGCGGCGAACCCCGCGGCGAACGGCAGCCCGTACTCCAGCATCGGGAGCATGGCGAAGGCCATGAACTTGAGCGTGTCGATCGGCCCCAGCTTGCCGTCGGCCATGAACTTCACCGCCCCCGCGAACGCCAGCACCGAGACGATCACCAGCGCGCTCACGACGATCAGGCGCCACAGCGCGACCGAGATGTACGTCCAGATGATGATCGGCGGCCGGGCGAGCATGAGCCGGGATCGTACGCGGGCGGGGGCCCCGCCGAACCCTTACTCCGTGCGGGGTTGACCGCCCGCCGCTCCCGCCGCGCCGCCGGGCGATCGCGATTCCGCGGCCCCCAGGCTCGGGGCCGGCCCCCCGATGGGCCGCCGGGCCCGGCCCGTCCGCAGCGTCACGATCACGACCACCCCCGCGATGATCAGCCCCGCCGCGAGAAACACCCGCCCGGTCAACTCCTCCTTACCGACGACCGAGCCGATGACCAGCGCGACGATCGGGTTGACGTACGCGTACGTCGCGATCTTGCCCGGCGTCGAGACGCCCAGCAGCCAGATGTAGGCGGTGTAGCCGATCAACGACCCGGCGAAGATCAGGTACGCCAGCGACGCGATCGGGCGCGGGCTGCCGAAGATCCCCTCGAAGGTCATCAGCCGCCATTCGCGCAGCAGCGCCGAAACCACCAGCAGCGCCGCTCCGCCGCAGATCAGCTGCATCGCCGTGCCGATGAACGGCGACGAGGGCAGCCCGCCGCGCCCCGCCAGGCGCCGCGAATACAGCGACCCGTTGGCCCAGCAGAAGCTCGAGAGCAGCACGGCGCCGGCCCCGACGGCCTCGAGCACGTGGCTCCGCCCGTCGCCCGCGCCCAGCAGCGGCTGGATCTTGGGCCACAGCAGCAGCCCCACCCCTGCCAGCCCGATGACGATCCCCGCGATGAGCGCCGGCGACACCCGCTCCCGCAGCGGCGCCCCGCCCCAGAACCCCTCCAGCACCAGCATCCAGATCGGCAGCAGCGCGATCAGCACCGCGGCGACCCCCGACGGGATGTACTGCACCGCGAACGTCACCAGCCCGTTGCCACCCAGCAGCAGCAGCGTGCCCACCACCGCCATCGACCGCCACTGCCGCGGCGTCGGCCTCGCCTCGCCGCGCCACCGGAGGAACACGTACATCAGCACCCCCGCGATGACCGACCGCACCCCCGCGAGGAAGAACGCGGGGATCCCCACGTTTGGCTCCCCCGGCACGCCGCCGAGCACCGCCCACTTGATCCCCAGGTACGTCGACCCCCAGAAGAAGTACAGCGACAGGTACGCCGTCGCGACCATCCAGAGGCTGGGCGTGCGATGCGATGACGCGATGTTTCGGCTGGTCCCCATCCGTGAGGCGAAGAGCGTAGCGCCCGGCCCGGGGCGCGCGGCGGATCAGGGGAGTGGTGGTTACCGGCTGGTGTGCGAAGCGGAACGCTCCCAGCGTCAGTTCTTCCCGACCTCGACCGGGGGCGGCGGTGGTTTGGGCAGGGGCCGCGGCGATTGCGACCACGCCCACCACGCGAACCCGAACGCCAACGTCAGCACGCACATGACCCCTCTGGCCCAATCAAATCCGGGCGGCTTGGTCTCGGCATCACCAATCAGCTTCCTCTGGAACACCTTCTGCCGGGATGAGGCCCGGAACTCCCTCATCGAGAACCGCTGGAACAGGAACGCCGCCGTGAGCCACACGCCCAGCGATGTGAACAGCAGCACGGCGTTGCGCCGGTCCCAGGCGAAACTCATGATGCTCGCGGCAAGGCCGATCAAAAACGGCGTGACCGTCATCCGCACGGTGGAATAGTGGCGGGCCCAGTTGCCGGCTTCGCCGCTCAGGCTCTTCAGCAGTTCCGCATCAGTCGTCGCTCGGACTTCGGGGTGCTCTGTCAGCTTGCGAACGGCCTCGCTCGGCGACTCATCGCCGAAGGGCACCAGCAGCCAGAGCGCGGTCACCAGGAGCAGGCCCAGTCCAAACCCGACCCAGAGACGGTCAATGCGATCGTCGCCACCCTTCGTCTCCTCCTTCTTGCAGTCAGCCTCCGCCTTGCGCGCCGCTGCGGCGTCTCGTCGCGCCCGGATCTCCTCGCTCAACCGCTCGGCCCTTGCGATGATCTCGCGCCGGGCGTCGTCCGTGCGGCGATCGACCGCCCGCTCGTTCTCCTCCAGCCGCCGCCGGATCGCCTCGCTCTCACGCTCGATCCGCTCCGAGAGTTCCCGGCGAGACGCATCCACCTGTGCCCCGAGCCCCTGCAGCCCGCGCTGCTGCTGCTCGGTCATCTCCCGCTGCCCCTGCGCCACCCGCTCGGTCAACTCCTTCACCGCGCTCGCGACCGGCGCCGGATCGAACGTCGGTCGCTCGCGCACCACCGCCTTGAGAGTCTCGATCTCTCCCACCAGCCGCGTGGTCGCGAATCCCGACTCGTTCCGGAAGTCCGCCAACTCGGCCCGCAGCCTGGCCACCTCGTCGGGCGCGGCCCGCTCGGAGTCCGATGCGCAGCACCCCGCGATCAACCCGGCGACAACCGCGCCGATCATGACCAGCACGCCCTGGTGAACCGTGCGCATGGCGACCCTCCATCACGAAACGCCAGCCTACTCAATCTAAGATCGGCAACGCAACTAAGGACCACGATCGGGCCGCGATGCGTCGGCTGTCAACTACTTCTTCTGCGACAGCATCCACCCCGGTAACTCCGCCTCCCCGTACGCCCGGTCCCACGAGCCGTGGTTCACCCCCGGGTAGACCGTCAGCCGCGCCTCGCCCCCCGCCGCGATAATCGCCCCCACCACGGTCCGCGATTTCTCCGCCGGCACCACGTCGTCCGCCTCGCCGTGGAAGCACCACACCGGGATCCCCTTGACCCCCGCGGCGATCGCCTCCGGGGTCATCGGCTCGGGGTACCCGCAGATCGGCACCAGCGCCGACCACACCTCCGGGTGCGCCGCCCCGATCGTCCACGTCCCGTGCCCTCCTTGCGAGAGCCCCGTCAGCACGATGCGATCCTCGTCGATCGTGTACTCCCGCGTCGTGCGATCGACGATGCTCATCACCACCTCGTCGTACGCCTCCCACTGGGCCTTCTGCACCGGCTTCTGCGGCATCACCATCACGCACGGCCAGCGCGAGGCGTTCCACAGCACGTTGCTGCCGATCCCCTGCACGATCATCTTCTGCCCGTCGGTTCCGCTCTCGCCGCTGCCGTGGAGGAAGACCACCAGCGGCCACGCCCGCGAGGCGTCGTAGCCGCGCGGCACATACACAGCGTAGTCGTACCCCTGCCCCCCGATCTCGATCCGGCGGAGGATGAACCCCGTGGCGGTCTCCGCCGCCGGCGCCCGCGCCGGCGCGGCGCATGCTGCGAGCAGCGAGAGAGCGCTTGTCGTCACCACAAGCGAGATCAAGGTGTGCAGCGTCATGCAGGGAGCGTACACACCGCGCCGCGGGCGAGGCGGTACAGGCGGCCCGCTCAGCACCCCGCCTGCACGGCCCGGAACCAGTCGGAGATGAACGCGGCGATGTCGGACGGCTCGATGACCCCGTTGTGGTCGTAGTCGGCGCGCAGCGTCCCGTTCGCGAGGTCGCTGTTCCAGTACGCCACGAAGATCGCGATGTCCGAGGGCTCGACCACGCCATTCTCGTCGATGTCCACCGGCGGGCATCCGACCGTCAGCACAGCCACGGCGCTGGTGGTCCCTGCGCAGCTGCTCGCGATGCGGACGGTGTAGTCGCCGGCGTCGCCTGCTTCGGCGCCGGAGATCTGCAGGGTGGGCGTCAGCGCCCCGCTGATTCGGCCGCCGTCCGTGAGGTCAACGCCGTTGCGACGCCACTGGTATGTCAGGGTCTCGCTGCCCGCGGTCGCGCTCACGCTGAGTGATGCCGTCGCACCCGGCGTCACCAGCTTCGAGGCTGGCTGCGTTGTAATCGCCGGTTGCGGACACAAGCCCCGCACGATGAACGCCTCCGTCTGCCCCAGGGGGTTGATGCCGGTCCCGACGATCGATCGGCCATCGCCCGACACGCCGCGTGCCTCGCGCAGGGTCCACCCGGTGAGATCGATTCCGTAGACCTGGGTGAGGACGATGGCCAGCGGCGACGAGCCGTGCCCCTGCCGCCAGAGGTACGCCTGCGACATCGCGCCGCCCGTCGAACCGGCGATGACCGCGCCATCGGCCGAGACCGCCCGGGCCACCCACGCCGAAGCGCCGCCCAGCGGCACGGCCCCTCCCGCCATCGTCCATCGGAAGGCGCCGCCGCCCGCGCTGGAACCCAGCCGCAGTTCCCCGACCACCACGCCGGCATCCGGCGTGATGGCGTACGCCGAGTAGGTCGTAGGACCCAGCGAGAGATTACCGAGCGCGTTCGACCAGATGTACGCTGTCGGACCACTCGTGAAGGAATCCATCCGTCCGACCACCACGGGCTGACCGGCCGACGACGTCACGCCGTAGGACCTCATGGATTCGACGAACCCCCCCGGCGGCGGGACCGTGATAACGGTGCTCGTGGTGCAGACGTAGCAACTGTTTCCGACTCCGGCGCCGACCCACCAGATACCATCGGGCGAAGTCCCTTCAAGGAGAATCGCGACGGCCATCGACTGCCCGGTCGTGCTGTTGCTGTAGAACCCCTCGCCGCCGGGCAGTGCGCACGGCCCGCCGGCGAGCGTGTAGTACCCTACCACCGCGCTCCCGTCATGTGATGCGGCTATGGCCGAGCCGCGGCAGCCCGGGATCAGCGAGGACATCCCCCCGGCGGTCCACTGGAACGGGTACGTTGCCCCGCTTGCCGGCGAACTCCCGACGACCACGGCGCCGTCGCCTGAAACACCGTTCGCCGCGCTGGAGGTCTGCCCCGGCAAGAAGCCGAGCCCTTCAAACGTCGGCGGCCCTCCAGTGGCCGTGCCGCCGGCAACACCGAACACCACAACGACGCCCAAGCGCGTGATCCGATTCGTCCTCATCGCATGCCTCCAGCGTGAGTGTGTGCCGACCAATCGCCCGCTCTTAAGATGACTATACAGGACCACCATGGTGCATCCTCGTTTGAAGTTGTGAATTCGAGTAGGCCCGTGGAGCGGACCGATGCTCTGGTCGAATGAACAGCGAACAGCAGGCCGCCCCACCCGCCCTTCTTCTTGCGTCCGTCGTACTGCTCGCGTGCGGCTCCGCGATCAGTCAGGCCCGCGCCGAGCCGCCGCGGTACACCGTCGAGGTCCTCGGCTCGCTCGCCGAGGCGCCGCAGGGCACCCCCGCGAGCCTCCCGGGGGCGCTGGCCGGCGCTGAAACTGTCGTCGGTCGCTCGATGACGCCAGACGGATCCTGGCAGGCGTTTGCCTGGAGCCGCGGCACGATGCGCGCACTCGAAGGGTTCCCCGGCTACGGCTCCTCCTCAGCATCGGGCGTGAACTCGCGAGGAACCATCGTCGGCGCTCTGAGCACCGCGGATGGAGGCTCGCCACGTCCCGCCGTCTGGACCGAGGGCGGCCTCTCGATCCTGCCCACACTCGGTGGCCCGTTCGGAGCGGCCGCGGCGATCAACGAGTCGGGCCACATCGCCGGGTGGAGCGCCGCCGGAGCGACCGTGTGGGTCGGCGGTGTTCCGGTGGTTCTTCCCAACCCGGACGGGTTTGGGCAGTCGTTTGCGCTCTCGATCAGCGACGCCGGCGACGTCGCCGGGCACTCGATGCGGCAGACGGGGGGCTCGTGCCCCGTTCTCTGGACAGGGCAGATCGCGGCGGAACTGCCGACGCCGCCCGGGTCCGTCGGGCAGGCCAACGCCGTGAACAACCTCGCTGAGGTGGTTGGTTCCATCATCGATGCACAGTACGACAACCGGGCCGTGCTCTGGCGCGCGGGGCAGTTCCTTGATCTTGGCACCCTCGGCGGCCCGCTCCCGTGGGCGTTTGCCGCCGACATCAACGACCGGTCGCAGATCGTCGGCGCCAGCGACAGCCCCCTCGGGTTCACCGGTTTCCTGTGGGAGGATGGTGAGATGTACGACCTTCGCCGGTTCCTCGCGCCGGGGTACGACTACGAGATCACGACCGCGAACGCCATCACCGACGACGGCGTGATCGCGGCGACCGCGAGCATCGACGGTCGGCAGACCGCCGTGCTGCTCAGGCCGGTGCCGGCCCCGGGCGCGATGGCCGTGCTCGCGCTGTGCAGCGCGCCGCTAGTCCTCCGACGCGCACGCCCCGCCCTTCGTTGAACAAGAAAAATCCCCCGGCGGTCCGGGGGATTCTGGGTCACTTCACCGTGTCCGGCCGCGGCCGGTCAATCCTCCGGCACGTGGTCGCTCGTCACAATCTCCCGGAACCGCTTGCGCAGCTTCGCCGTCACCGGTCCCTCGCCCGTCGAGATCTTCTGCGCCGTCCCCTTCCGGTCGATCTCCGTCACCGCGATCATCTCCGCGGCGGACCCGGTCAGGAACACCTCGTCGGCGCCCAGCACGTCCTCGATCCGCATCATCTTCTCTTCGCACGCCACGCCGCAGTCGCGGCAGAGCGTCTCCATCACGAACCGACGCGTCACGCCCTCCAGGATCCCCGCCTCGCTCGGCGGCGTGAACACCTTCCCGCCCTTGACGATGAAGATGTTGTCGCCCGTGCACTCCGCGACGTACCCCTCGACGTTCAGCATGATCGCCTCGAGGCACCCCGCATCGATCGCCTCGCACTTGGCCAGGATGTTGTTCAGGTAGTTCAGGCTCTTGATGCGAGGATCAAGACACGGGATCGGGATCCGCGGCCGCTGCGCGACCACCACCTTCATCCCCGAGGTGTACAGGTCCGGCGGGTACAGCGAGATCTGGTCCGCGATGCAGATCACCCCGGGCACCGGGCACTTGCGCGGGTCCAGCCCCAGCGTCCCCGCCCCTCGCGTCACCAGCAGGCGGATGTACGCGTCCGACAGGCCGTTGGCCTTGATGCACTCCCGCATGATCCCCACCATCTCCTCGCGGGAAATGGGGATCTTCAGGCGGATCGCCTCTGCGCACGTCCACAGCCGGTTCATGTGCTGTTCGCACTTGAAGATCTTGCCGCGGTAGACCCGGATCCCCTCGAAGACGCCGTCGCCGTACAGCACGCCGTGGTCGTACACCGACACCGTCGCCTCGCCCTTGGGGACGTAGCGGCCGTTGACAAAGACGATCGGCTTCTCGCCCTTGCCGGCCGGGTTGTTCGCGAACATGCCGACGTACGCCGGGACCCCCGCCGCGGACGAGCCATTGGTCCCGTTCGTCCCGGCGCCGTTCATCGTGTGGGCCGTCTTGGCTGGCTTGGTGGGGCTGTTCATGCGTCGGTACCTCCTTGACGCGGAGACAAAGGTCCTGGGCCGGTCTCCCAAACCGGCCAAAAGAGATAGTACACTTCACCCCGCGAGCGGTGCCCCGTGTCAGTAAGTTTTTTGCCCGTGAACGTCCACCAACCGGCGACGGTGCGAGCCGGTCCCGCCTGAAATCGGTGACAACGCAGTTCGGGCCCTGCTCGCGCCCGGCGCCACAGCGTTACGTGCGCACCACGGCCCCGAGTTCTCGGCCGCTCAGGTCCACGAGTGTCGCGATCTGCGGGTCGACCTCTTCGCGCCGCAGCGTCCGCGCCGGGTCGCGGAACCGAAGGCGGAGCGTCACCGACTTCTTCCCCGGGCCGGTCTGCGCCCCGCGGTAGGTTCCGACGAACTGAACCGCCCGGCCCGTCGGGCCGCCCGAGTCCTCGTCCATCATCGGCAGGTTCGCGCTGCGCACGAGCGACTCGATCCGCGCCCAGGTCGTCTCCTCGGCGACGATCAGCGACACGTCCCGCTCGATCGCCGGGAAACTCGGCAGCGCCCGCACCCGCGAAGCCGGCGGGTACGCGGCGATCAGGGGATCGAGCCCCAGTTCCGCCGCGACCACCGGGCGGTCAAGGTCGTACTCGCGCTGCACCGCCGGCGAGACCAGGCCGAAGCACCCGATGATCTCCCCGCCGAGCCGGACGCCCGCGAACGGCCCCGGCCGGTACGCGCTCATCGGCGCCTCGGCCACCGGCTCGATCTGCACCGGCGCGGCATCGCCGGCCACCGCCCGCACCACCGCCTCGATCGCGCCCCGCACCAGCCGCAGCGCGTGCTGCGCCGCATCGTGGGCGGATTGGCCGGCGATCGGCGCCACGTCGGCGATCAGCCCGATGTTCCGCCGCTCCACGGCGATGTCCTTGGCGGCAGCGAAGACGGGCGAGAACTCGAACAGCCGCACCCCCGCCGGTGCATCGACGCCGTGGTCGCGGTTGGCGCGCCGGCAGGCGAGCAGGCTCGGGATCATGCTCGGCCGCAGCGTCGGCTCGGCCTTGCGGCGCTCGTCGCACACGTCCACCCGCTCCATCCCCGCCGGCAGGAACGGCGCGGCCGCCTTCGGCGACACGAACGTGAACGTCACCGTCTCGAAGAACCCCAGGCCCGTGAGCGTGCGGGCGATCTCCCGCGCCGCGGCTTCGTCGCGCTGCGGCGGCGAGACGCGGACGCTCACGGTCTCCTTGACCGGGATGCGGTCGAGCCCCGCGGTGCGGGCGACCTCTTCGATCAGGTCGATCTCGCGCTCCAGGTCCGGCCGGTGCGCCGGGATGATGCACGCCATCACCCCCTCGTCGCCCACGCCGGGCGCATCGGCGACCCACCCCGCGGAGACGCCGATCTCGTGCGACCGCAGGATCTTCTCGATCTCCCCCGCCTGGATGTCCATGCCCAGGATCGCGCGGCAGCGCGCGGGCCTCAGCCGAAGCTCGCGCAGCGGCCTGGGTTCGGCCCCGGATTCCACCGACCCGCCCATCAGCCGCCCCCCGGCGAGGCGGACGATCATCGCCGCCGCGCGCCGCGCGGGCGTGTCGATCGTGCGCGAGTCCACAAGACGCTCGAAGCGGTGCGAGGCGTCGGTCCTCAGGCCCAGGCGCCGGGCGGCGCGCCGGACCGTGCCCGGGTCCCACGTCGCCGCCTCGAGCAGCACGTCGGTGGTCGCGGGTGTCACCTGCGTCTCGGCCCCGCCCATGATCCCCGCCAGGGACACCACGCGGGCGCCGTCGGCCACGACCAGTTCGCCCTCACGCAGCTCGACCGTGCGCCCGTCCAGCAGCGCGAGTTTCTCCCCCTTCACCGCCCCGCGGACCACGATGCGGGCCCGGCCGCCCGCGGCGGCGGGGCGCAGCGTGCCGAGATCGAAGACGTGGCTGGGCTGCCCGAACTCGAACGCGACGTAGTTCGTCACGTCGACGACGTTGTTGATCGACCGCAGCCCCACGGACTCGAGCGACCGGACCATCCAGTCCGGGCTCGGCCCGACCTTCACGCCGCGGATCACCCGCCCGGTGAACAGCCGGCACAGGTCCGGGACCTGGTTGTCGATCTCGATCGACTCCTGGGCGGTCCCCGGCCCGGTCGCGGGCATGTCCAGCGACGGGCTGCGGAAGCGGCGCCCCGTCGCGGCGGCGATCTCCCGCGCGATCCCCAGGTGCGACAGGCAGTCGCCGCGGTTGCTGGTCACCTCGACATCGAGCACCACGTCGCCGTCGGGGCGCTCGGTGTGGGATTCGATGGGGAAGCCGACGTTGGTCAGCGCGGCCTCGGCGCCCTCGGCGGTGAGGTTCGCCGGGTCGAGGTACTCGTTGAGCCATCGGACGCTGATCAGCATGGGGACAAAGCATACCCGCGTGGTCCGGCGATCGGTCGCGCCGGCGCCGCGGGCGTGCCATCCGGGCCGGCGCGATCGGGTACACTCGGCCCGATGCCCCGCCATACGCGCACCACCACGATGGCCCGACTGCTGGCGCCGGCGATCGCCGCGCTGGTCGGTGCCTGCGCCGCCACGCCCGAGGCGCGGCTGGCCGCGGCCAGGGAGGCCGACGAGCCCCCGCCGGATTTCAGCATCGCCCTGACGATCCCCACGGTCCCCGACCCGAACGTGAAGCCCGGCCGCTACATCCTGCAGCCCGACTGGGTGCTCCGCGTGACCCCCGGCGCCGCGGTGGCCGAGACGACCTACCCGGCCCTGACCCGCCAGCTCACGCACGCCCAGGCCGAGCGGGTCTGGTGGGACGTGCGGGATTCGGTGCTGCTGGAGCCGGACCATCCGGGGCGCGTGGGCGCCTACGTGCCGGTGCCCGCCGAGGACGGAACGATCAAGCCCATGGTGCTCGTGTCGTACACCGCCGCGGGCGTGCGGAGGACCTACGTGCTCGATCCGGCCGCGCTCTCGGCCGAGGATCGCGCTGTGCTCAAACGCCTGGCGCTCCGCCTGAGCGCGCTGGCGTGGCTGGACACCCCCTGATCTGGAAGGACGGCGATGAAGACTCACTCGATGGTTCTGGGCGCGGCGGTCGCACTGTCTCTCCTGGCCGGCCTCCCCGCCGGGTGCAGTTCGCCGGGCTCTGCCGGCGGCTCGGCCGCGGCGAACTCGCCGCTCAGGGGCTGGGTGCTGGAACTCAAGGTGACCAACCCCGCCAGCAACCTCTATATCCGCTACAAGCTCGTCGAGCCCGGCGTCCTGACCTACTGGGCGGGGTCGGACCAGACGCCCCGCTGGTCGGGCCAGATCTCGTCGCAGGAACTCGTTGACGTCGCGGACCTGCTGGACGCCAACCCGGACCCGCAGCGGACCCCCACGATCACCAACCCCGGCCCCGACGGGCGTGAGTACGACTTCACGGCGAAGTCGGCCACCCAGGTCTTTGCCACCAAGTTCCACAGCGGCCCGACGCCGTTCCTGGTCCAGTTGAACCAGATGCTCCAGAACGCGGTGCTGCAGCGGTTCCAGGACGAGTTCATCTACGTCCCCCCGAAGGAGGGCGACTGAGGCCCCGGCGACTATCGTGTCGTCGATGAGCGACGCCGCTTCGACGCCCCCGATCGTCGGGATCGACCTGGGAACGACCAACAGCCTGGTCGCGGTCGCCGCGTGGCCGGCGGCGGACGCGGCCGGCGCGCCGCCGCGGGTGATCCCGGATGAGCAGGGGCGGGCGCTATGCCCCAGCGCGGTGCGGTTCAACGCCGATGGGACGACGACGATCGGGCACGAGGCGCGGGACGGAGCGGTGGAGTTCCCGCTCTCGACGGTGCTGAGCGTCAAACGGCTCATGGGGCGGTCGATCGCCGATGCCGGCGAGGACCTGAAGTACCTCTCGTTCCGCGTGGTGGAGGGGCCGCACGAGACGGCGAGGGTCGAGATCCCCGCGGCGGCGGACGGGGAGGCCCCCCGCGTGGTGTCGCCGCAGGAGGTGTCGGCCCTGATCCTGCGGAGGCTGCGGGAGCAGGTGTCGCGGGCGCTGGGGGTGGAGGTCGGCCGGGCGGTGGTGACGGTGCCGGCGTACTTCGACGATGCGCAGCGGCAGGCGACGCGCGATGCGGGGCGCCTGGCGGGGCTGGAGGTGGTGCGGATCGTGAACGAGCCGACCGCCGCGGCGCTGGCGTACGGCGTCGGGGTCGGCGCCGGCGCGGGGCCGCAGACGATCGCGGTGTACGACCTGGGCGGCGGGACATTCGATGTGTCGATCCTGCGGCTGACGCCGGCGGAGAAGGAGGAGGAGGGACACGCGGCGGGTGCGGATGCGTTCCAGGTGCTGGCGACGGCGGGGGACACGCACCTGGGGGGAGATGACTTTGACCACGCGCTGATGGACCTGTTCACGGGCGAGATCGCCGCGGCGTTCTTCCCGGGACCGGCGGGGATGCCGCGGCTTGATCCGTCGACGCGGCGCGCGGTGCGGGAGTTCGCGGAGCGGACCAAGATCCGGCTGTCGGAGGCGGAATCCGCCTCGGTGCGGATCGACCTGGGGCCGGGCGCGGACGG
The DNA here is from genome assembly GCA_019636655.1 of Phycisphaeraceae bacterium. Lineage (NCBI taxonomy): Bacteria > Pseudomonadati > Planctomycetota > Phycisphaerae > Phycisphaerales > Phycisphaeraceae > Phycisphaeraceae bacterium. The sequence continues at coordinate 54,529 of JAHBXB010000007.1, forward strand.
CGCGGCGAGGGTGTACGAGCGGACGATCGCGCGGGCCGAGTTCGAGGCGCTGGTGGCGCCGCTGGTGGACCGGACGATCTCGGCGTGTCGGCGGGCGATGAAGGATGCGCGCCGGGCGATCGACGACGCGGGGGGCGATAAGGTGGCGTGCGTGGTGCTGGTGGGCGGGGCGACGCGGACACCGCTGGTGCGGGCGCGGGTACGGGAGTTCTTCGGCCTCGAGCCGTACACGGCGCTGGACCCCGACCTGGTGGTGGCGCTGGGAGCGGCGGTGCAGGGGTCGGTGCTGTCGGGGGCGACCCGGTCGGCGCTGCTGCTGGACGTGGTGCCGCTGTCGCTGGGGATCGAGACGGTGGGGGGCGCGGTGGCGAAGCTGGTGGTGCGCAACTCGACGGTGCCGGCGCGGGCGACGGAGATGTTCTCGACCTCGGTGGACGGGCAGACGTCGATCAAGCTGCACGTGCTGCAGGGTGAGCGGGAGATGGCGGCGGACTGCCGGTCGCTCGGGGTGTTCCACCTGACGGGGATCCCGCCGATGCCGGCGGGGATTCCGCAGGTGCAGGTGGAGTTCCTGGTGGACGCCAACGGGATCCTGAACGTGTCGGCGGTGGAGCGGCGGTCGGGGAAGCGGGCGGCGCTGCAGGTGGTGCCGCGGCACGGGCTGACGCGGGACGAGGTGGAGCGGATGGAGGCGGAGTCGCTGGCGAACGCGCGGGAGGACATGGCGCGGCACCGCGTGGTGGACCTGATCGCGAACGCGCGGCTGGACCTGCACTGGATCGCGCCGCAACTGGCGCGGCACGGGGCGCGCCTGGAGCCGGGGGCACGGGCGGAACTGGAGGCGCGGCTGGCGGCGCTGCGGGGGCTGGTCGAGGCGGCGGAGCGGGATTGGCGGGGGGTGGACGCCAACGCGTTCCACGCGGCGAAGGAGGCGGTGGACCGCGCCAGCGTGCGGCTGCACGAGATCGCGATCGCGGAGTCGCTGAAGGGGACGTCTAGCGCGTGACGCGGTAGACGGCTTCGAGGCGCTTCTCCTGGTCGTGCTCGCTCTTCATGGAGAAGGTGGCCTTGATGGTCATCCAGGGCTCCCGTCCCTCGCCCTGGGTCCAGGCGATGAGCCACGCGGGGAGGCCGCCCAGGTGGACGATGTAGGAGCGGGTGACGAGGTCGTCGTACATCAGCGCGTTCTCGGCGGGGTTGGAGAGGTCGACGTTCCAGATCAGCGCCTGCGTCTCGGTCATGTCGGGATCGGTGGCGCTGCCGGTGGGGCGGTACAGCTCGATCCGGAGATCGCCCAGGGCCTTGGTGACCTGGCCGAAGCGGTCCTTGAACTCGATGTGGCAGACGAGCTGGTCGGTCCACTGGCCGGCGCTGTCGCGCTCGCGCGAGAAGCGGGTGAGCGGGAGGAGGCGCATGCGCTCGGCGGCGAACGAGCCCGGAGCCGTGGCGCCCGAGGGGTCGGGCTTGGCGGCGTCGCCCTCCGAGGCGCACGCGGAGAGGAGCGCCGCGGCGGCGACGAGGGCGGCGGCGAGGGTTGAGGCGGTGGTGGTGGTGGGTACGTTCACGGGCAGAGTCTACTTCACGCATCGGCGGCGCGGCGGGCGGGCGGGGCCGGCGTCGGGGGAGGGGGCTGGTGGAGGCGGTCGAGCAGCTCGACGGCGCGGCGCTGGCCGAGTTCGACGGCGGTCATGGCGCGGGTGTTCTGGTCGAGGGCGGCGATAAGGACGCTGAGTTGCTGGCGGTTCTCCATGAGGCGCTGGTGGGCCTCGCCGAGCTGCTGCTCGCGGGCGGCGGCGCTGCGGCGCTCGGAGAGCCACATCCAGCCGACGAGGCCGGCGACGCCGAACTGAGCAACTGCGGAGGCGACTTCTGCTTCCATGGGGCGTGCTCCTGTATCGGGTGGGCGGCTTAGCTGCCGCCGGGTGGAGGGAGGAGGAACTTGAGGAAGCGGGCGGTGTAGGCGAGGCTGACCAGACGGGCGCGGTCGGTGCGGTCGGCGGGGGTGAAGAGGACGAAGGACATGTTCTTCCACTCGTGCCCGGCGTGGTCGGCGAGGCTGCCGGTGCTGGAGGGATCGGCGAGTTCCTCGGCGATGGCGGCGATGAGTTCCTGGAGGGCGGCGTCGGTGGGGGCGACGAGCCGGCCGCGGACGACGACGGCCTCTTCGAGGGGGCCGATCCACGTGGTGCCGGGGATGGGGCCGGCGCCGAGGCGGATGGTGGGGAGGAGCTGAGAGCCGATGGGCTCGGTGGCGAAGCGATGGGGGCCGGATCCGAAGAGGTCCTTGCCCTTGAAACTGCTGCTCATGGGGCGGTTCCTTGGGAGGCTGGAGGTGCGGGCTACGGGAGCGCGGGGGCTGCGGAGATGGAGACGGGGTCCGCCGCGCCGGTGGCGGAGAGGACGAGGAGGGTGATGGTCTGGGTCGCGGCCTTGGCGGAGACCTGGTGGCTGACAGCGGTGACGACGGCGGTTGCGGCGAGGCGGCGGCGTGAGGCGTCGGAGGCGTTGGGAGAGGTGACGAGCGAGAGGGCGCCCTGCTCACCGGGGATGGGCGGGGCGAGGTCGTCGCGCAGGATGCGGCGGACGATGCGGATCTGGACGCGCTGCTCGGGCACATCGGCGAGGACGCAGTAGGGGCCGGAATCGGACCATTCCTCGGCGAGGCGCGTGGCGGTGCGGTCGAGCAGGACCGCGTCGGTGTCGGCGAGGGTGCGGCCGGCGAAGGTGACGCTGGATGGATTGAGGATGATCATGCGGCTCTCGTGTCGTTGCGTGATGGAGAAGAGGAGGCGGCGCGAGTCAGGCCCTGGTCCAGCGGCCGGCGCTGAGGGAGCGGGAGTGATCGGGGAGGCCGTCGCCATCGAGGTCGAGGCGGGCGACGGCGCGGGTGCGCTCGTGCACCGCGCGGAGGCGGTAGGCCTCGGCGCGGAACGCGGCCGGGGACTGGGGGCCGGTCGACGCGGCGGCGGCGTCGTAGACCAGCCCGAGCGCGATGAGGGATTCGAGGAGGCGCAGCGAGCGGGCGTTGGTGATGCGCGACTCGGCGGGGTCGCCGGGTTCAACGCCGATCATGCGCAGGACGGAGGCGTGGGCGAGGGCGATCTGCGGGAGGAACGTGGTGACGGTCACGGGCTGGGCGGTGAGCGTCGGCGGGGTGACGGGCGGGGACTCGGAGTCCAGGCGCGGGCGGGAGACTTCGAGCACGGTGGCGGTGGTGCGGGCGAGCACCTCGAGCGGGACGCCGCCGACGAGGACGACGTGCCCGGTCGTGACGCCGGGGGAGGCCGCGTCGCCGGTGATGGTGAGGGTGGCGCCGGAGGTGGAGCCTGTGGTCTCGAGGATGCGCTGGGCGAGGAAGGAGATGTCGCGGAAGAGGGAGGGTTCGAGGATGAGCAGGTCACGGTCGGCTGCGAACATGTGGTGGTCCCCCGGTGAGGCGTGCGTGCGAGGCGAGCGTGAGTCGATGCGTGAGGCAAGAACGTGAACGGCGGATCGGAGAGCGTCCCCCCCGTCCGCCTGGAAGCCGTGGTGCGCGGCGCCGCGTGTCATGGGCCGCCGCGGGCACGTCGGGCTTCACCCCCCTCCCCCCTGAGGGCTCGCGCGAAAGGGCTAGACGGAGAGGCCGCGGATCATGCCGTGGGCGTTCTCGTTGAGGCACTCGAGGGTGTACTCGCCGAGGACCATGCCGGCCTCGGAGTCGCCGGCGCTGGCGACGGGCTTGAAGGCGAACGAGCGGCCCTGGAGCGGGAGGACGCTGAGGCGCGAGGAATCCAGGAGCAGGAGCGCATCGGCGGGGACCCAGCGGGAGAGGACGACGCGGCAGACGCCGAAGTCGCTCTCGTAGACGCTGACGAGGTCGGAGACGCGGGTGTCGGCGGGGGTGTAGCCGCGGGAGGCGCTGATGAAGGAGTTGATGCGTCGTTTCTGTGCTCCGCCGACGACGATGGTGTCGACCGAGCCGTTGCTCTGTTCCCAGACGGCGCGGAGGGCGGTGTTGAGGAGCGACTCGGTGAGGTCGGTGCCACCGCCGCCGCCGACCGGGAATCCGCCCTGGCCGGGGGTGAAGGCGTTGGTGGTGATGAACTTGATGATGCCGGTCATGGAGCGGCGGACGGTGGCGGAGCCCTGCGGGTTCGCGGCGGGCGAGACGCCGTTGATGACGCAGTTCTCGAGGTCGCGGAGGAGTTCGCGGAGGCGCTCCTGCTTCTGGTAGTCGATCTCGTCGGCGACGCCGCCGGCCTGGCGCGCGGCCTGCATGGAGCCGGAGACCTCGACGCTGGAGGAGAAGATCTGGGTGTAGTTGCGGCGGCGGAGGCGGCTGGTGGCGAGCACGGGCGGGCGGGAGTCGCCCTCGAGCGCGGCGTTGCCGAGGATGAAGAGTTTGAGGGAGTTGGCGAGGGTGGCGGGGGTGGTGCCGCCGTAGGCGCGGACGACGGTGAGGACGCTTCCGGCGATAGCGGTGACGAGCATCACCTCGCGGGAGGCGTCGGGGCGGACCTGGTCGCCGACGCGGAAGCGATCGGCGTTGACGACGGTGATGGCGGTCGCGGACTGGGGCGACGGGGTGAACGTGGACTGGTTGATGGTGTCGGTGTTGGGGAGCAGCGAGTCCTCGAGCCACTCGTGGATGGTGCTGGTGGCGGCGCGCTTCGCGTCGCCCAGGTAGTCCAGGAGCGGGGTCTCGAAGGGGCTGACGATGCCGACGATGTCGGCGACGTCCTCCATGAGTTCGGGCAGGTCGGCGCCGGCGGTGAAGGTTGCTCTTCCGGTGAAGGCCATGATGGTGTCCCCCTTGTGTGCTGTGCGGTCGGTGGTGCGAACGGGAAACGGTGAGTGAGTCGGTGGCGTCAGTGGTTGCGGCGGGCGCGCAGGTAGCCCATGACGCTGCGGCGGTCGCCGGTGCGGGCGGCGTGACCGGCGAGGGTGCTCAGGTTGTCGGGCGGTTCGGCGGTCGGGTGGGCCCCCATGGAGGGCGTCGCGGCGCCGGCGCGGAAGAGGTAGGGCTTCTTGCGGCGGAGTTCGCGAACAGCCTCCTCGATGCGGGGCGGATCCTGGCCGGCGATCAGGCGTTCGACGAGGACCTGCGCGGTGTCGAGGTCGAAGGCGTGGTGCTGGATCAGGGCCGATTGGACGCGCCGGGCGCGGTCGGATTCGCCCAGGGCTGTGCGCGCTGCGCCCAGTTCGGATTCGAGCGAGGCGACGCGGGCCTGGAGTTGGCCGATCTCGCCGCTTGCCTGCGGATTGAAGGTGGAGTTGGTGGTTGTCGCGGTGTCGTTCATGTGGGTCCCCCTTGTCGTGGTGGTGCGAGAGGCTTGGTGGTGCGGGTTGACGGTGGGTGCGAGGACGCGCTGGGCGCGGGCTACTCGACGCCCGGGTCGGCGTCGGGGCCGGCGGCGTAGCCGAGTTCCTTGAGGACGGTGGCGGCGGGGACGCCGAGGTCGCGCTTGGCCTTGGCCTCGATGAGTCGCTGGGCGGTGTCGGGCTCCAGCGGGTCGGGCCAGTCGATGCGGACGAGGCGGTCGTGCTCGGCGGTCTGTAGGACGCCGGCGTGGTGCAGCGCGGTGAGGACGAGGCGGCAGACCTGGGCGAGGCCGCGCCCGTAGGTGACGCGCTTGCGGGCGGTGCGGGAGAGCAGGCCGGCAAGGGTGATGCGCAGGGCGTTCTCGCTGGTGAGGTTGCCGACCTTGCCCTGGACGACGCCCGTGGCGAGGGGCGGGACGCCGCTGGCCTTGTCGAGGGCTTCGCGGAGTTCCTCGATGTGGCGGTCCTCGCTGGGCGAGGCGGCGTCGCCGCCGAATGCGTCGATGGACGCCGCGGGGTTGTCCGTGGACCAGACGGTGCCGGGCCCGACCGGTGCGCGGTCGACGCCGTCGATGCCCTTGCAGAGGTACATCTTGAAGGACTGCATGGTGACGCGGCTGGCGCGGTCGCTGAGGCGGGTGTTCAGTTCGTCCTGGAGGGGGATCAGCGGCTCGACCTCTCCGAGGCCCTCGAAGGCGAAGGGCTGGCTCTGGTTCTGGATGTGGACGACCGGGACGATCCCGGGCGCGATGGTGTTGGGCCCCTCGCCCACGAGGCGCATGGCGCCGGGTCCGGCGGCGTCGAAGTCCCCCTGGTAGCGCTGCCAATGGCGCGGCGAGAGGATCTCGGTGACGGTTTCGAGCCGGCGTCGGCGGGCGCCGGGGAGGTCGTCGGCGCCCGGGTCGGCGCCGCGCCCGAGGAAGCGGCGGATGGGGCGGGCAAAGCCGGATGGGGCGGGCTCGACGGCGGCGCTCTCGCGCTGGTAGTGGAGGATGTAGGCGTCGATGATGCGGAAGTCGTCGGGGTTCAGCAGGGCCAGGCCGCGGGTGGGCTCGACGGCTTCGATCCGCGCGGCGGCGGCGGGGTCGGCCGGGTCGGCGCCGGGCTGATGAATGGGGGAAGCGGGCGCCGGGCGGACGATGAGATCGACGTGCCCGTAGACGTGGGCGAGCAGGGCGAGGTCCTGGAGGAGGGCGATGCCGCCGGAGGCTTCCCAGACGCGGTCGAGAGCGGCCTCGATGCGGGAGCGGGTGCGGGGGTCGTCGGCGAGGGAGACGAAGCGCAGCGGGCGGCCGAACATGAACTCGATCATGGTGTGGAGGCGCCAGGCGATGTCGTTCTCGATGACGACCTCCTTGTCGGCGCGCGGGCCGTCGCCGGGGAGGGGTGCGGGCTCATCGCGGAAGCGGTGGGGGAGGCCCTGTTCCTGGCCGAGGCGGTAGGGCTTTGCAAGGCGCGAGCCGGGTCGGGGCGAGAGGCGGGTGACGGGGTTGCGGTAGTAGGCCCAGAGGCGCCGGAAGCGAGGGAGGGAGACGCCCTCGTGGTGGGCGATGAGAGAGAGGAGGAGGGCGTCGCTGAGGCCTCGGGGGCCGACGTCGGCGAAGGGTGTCAGGATGTAGCCCATGTCCGGTGTCCCCTTTGGTGCGATTGGCGAGGTGAGCGGGTGTGCGTCGCTACCCAGGGGCGGGGGAGCGCCGGCGCGCGCACAGGGGCGCGGGGTGGAGGGCTCAAGTGGTGCGTAAGTCGTTTGGCTGCAGGTAGATAAAAAGTTGAGAATTGTGAGCGAGCAGGGGCGGCCCGAGGGCCGTTTTGTGCGCGCAGAATCACCCCTGGCGGCAAAGGGAGGGGGGCTGGAGTGGGAACCTGTGGCTTGGGGTGGAAGTGCCCGGCTATGCTTGGGTCGACTCCAGACCCACCAGCTTCCCAATGTCGGGGAGACAAGACCGGGTTCTGGAGGCCTGCCGACGCTTCCTCTTGCCCGAGTTCAAGCACCGGTCTGAAATCTCTCTCGGGCAAACTGTGGAAGCAGCAGATGATGAAGCTCTATGTCGGTAACCTCTCGTTCAGCACGTCCGAGTCGCGCCTGCGCGAGCTCTTCGAAGAGTTCGGCGAGGTCTCCTCGGCCACCCTGGTGATGGACCGCGACACCGGCCGTCCGCGCGGGTTCGGGTTCGTCGAGTTCAGCAACGATGAGCACGCTCGGGCCGCGATCACCGGCCTGAACGGCAAGAACATCGATGGTCGCGACCTGACCGTCAACGAGGCCAAGCCGCGCGAGGCGGGTGGCGGCGGTGGTGGTCGCGGCGGTCGCGGCGGGTTCGGCGGCGGCGGTGGCGGCGGTCGCTCCGGCGGCGGCCGCGGCGGCTGGTAATCAGCGGTCGAACAGATGATCTGATTTCAAGGAGCCGGGGCCCGAGTGGGCCCCGGTTTTTCATTGGGCCGGCGGGCTGGGGGCCGGGTGGCTGTCACCGCCCGCGGCGAGGTAGATCGCGGCGAGCAGGTCGTCGGCGCGGGGGGTGCAGAGGAGGACTCGGCGGCCGCTGCGGAGGCTGATGCGCAGGGCGCGGCGGGCGCCCATGGAGTAGACCCAGCCGGTCCTGGGGACCCAGTGGAGTCCGACACTGCTCATGCCCGCCCAGGAATCGATGACCTCGCAGCGGTCGATGCGGGCGAAGGGGATCGTGGTGCGCCAGATCGGGGTGAGGGAGGCGCGGATGTGACGCGGGTTGACGGCGATGGTGAGGCTGAGCCGGGAGATCAGGAGCGTCAGCGAGAGAATGAAGGACGCGAAGACGCCGAGTGCGATGGTCTGCGGCCAGGTGGAGCCGCCGGTGCGGGGCGAGAGGACCAGGACCACCAGAATGACTACCACGGCGGGCATCGTGGCGATGGCGAAGAGCCACCGGGCCCACGTGGGCGGGTGCTGCACCTCGTAGAACAGCGGGGGGGCTTCGGTGGGGCCGGCGTGAGACTGTGGCGCGGTGGCGCTCATGCACTATCCTTGGGAGGCGGGCTCGTTTGCGTTCGTGCGGAGCCGCTGCGTTCTTTGGTCATCTGGCAGGAGTCGGCCGGGAAAGGGTGCGATGCCAACACCGCCTCGCAAATCGATCGCCCGATCTCTCGGGGAGTTCTTCGGTCACATTATCAAGGGGGCCGGGGCGGATGTGTCGCGCGATCGCAAGGTGGTGAGCCAGAAGGTCGAGGAGCAGACCAAGGACACGCCGGAGGGGAAGGTGACGCTGCGGCGGACGACGATCGAGGAGGTCGAGCTGCACCGCAGCCGTGAGAAGGATTTGGGCGCTGGGGACGGGGGCGGTGGTGGTGGGAGCGGGGGGGCGCGGCGCGAAGGCGGGGGATCTCGCGAGGGGTGACGCCGCGGATGAGAGTGCTGCTGACCACGCTTGGCTCTCACGGGGACGTGCATCCGTTCATGGCGATGGCGCGGGCGCTCGCGGCGCGCGGGCACGAGCCCGCGTTGCTGATCAACCCGGCGTTTGAATCGCAGGCCGGTGACGAGGGGATCCCGCTGTACCCGCTGGGGGACCGGGTGGACCTCAAGGAACTCATCGCCGGCAGCCGGGCGATGGACCCGATGGTTGGGCCGATGGTGGTCTTCCGGCGCCTGCTGCTGCCGCATGTGCCGCTGATCATCCAGCGGATGCGGGAGACGATCCGGGAGTTCAGGCCGGATGTGATCGTGTCGCACTCGATTTGCCTCGGCGTGCCGTGGGTGGCGAGGGAGGCGGGGATCCCGCTGGCGATCGCGGGGCTGGCGCCCATCGCGTGGATGAACCCGGGCTCGCGTCCGGTGCTGCGTCCGACGTCGAGCGCCGAGCCGGCGGGGTGGACGGTGCGGCTCAACCTTGCGGTGGCGCGGGGGCTGCTGAGGGTGCTGCTGGACCCGGCGCTGAACCGGGTCCGGCGGGAGATGGGGCTGCCCAAGCAGAAGAACATCTACCTGTCGCACACGCTGGGCGGGGATGTGAACCTGGGCCTGTGGTCGCCGCGATTCTGCCCGCCGATCGAGGGCGATCCGCCGACGGGGCGGATCTGCGGCTTCCCGTGGTTTGACCGGCACGCAGCGAACGAGGCGGATGCGGGTGAGGTCGAGGGGTTCATGGGTGACGGGGAGCCGCCGATCGTGTTCTCGCTGGGCACGGCGGCGGTGCATGCGAGCGGGCGGTTCTACGAGCACGCGGCGCAGGCGTGCCGGCTGCTGGGCCGGCGGGGTGTGCTGCTGGTGGGGCGGACCGAGTATGCACCGCGGGGCCTGCCGCCGACGGTGCGGGCATTCACGTACGCGCCGTTCTCCACGGTGCTGCCGCGTGCCGCGGCGACGGTTCACCACGCGGGGATCGGCACAACGGCGCAGACGCTGCGCTCGGGCCGGCCGTCGCTGGCGTGTCCGCTGGCGCACGACCAGTTCGACAACGGAGCGAGGCTGGTGCGGCTTGGGGTCGGTGGGATGCTCCCCCACGCCAGGGCCACGGCGCCGCGGCTGTGCGAGGCGCTGCGGGGAATACTCGAGGATGACGGCGTGTGTCGGCGCGCGGCGAGCCTGGGCGAGATGGTGGCCGCGGAGGATGGCGCGGCGCGTGCGGTCGAGCACCTGGAGGCGCTCCATGCGAATGGCGAGTCACCCCGATCGGGTGTGGAATACAACGCCGGTCTGGTGCGGTAGCCCGTTCAAGTATCATCGGGGCGTGGTGGGGGCACTCTGGAGGTGGACGATGACGACCCATGCGAATCGGTGCTGGATCCAGGTGATCGCGGCGGCCGTGCTCGGTGCGCTGCTCGCGGGTTGCTCCGCGAGCCGCCCGAGCGTGAGCATTTCCAACGAGTCCGATGCGATGCTCGGCGCGCGGATCTGGGTGGGCCAGCGGGGCACGAACGAGACGGGGTCGCGCCGGAGCGCCCGGGTGGTGGAGATCAAGCCCGGGTCCACGAAGCAGTTCTGGGTGAGCGAGACGGCCGGGTTCGTCTCCGCCGCGGAGTCGTACGTGCAGGCGGAGGTGTGGACGATCGATGCGTCGTTCGAGCCGTCGGTGTTCTACTGGTACGAGATCCTGCCGCCGGCGCCGTACTCGATCACGATCACGGGCACGCGGGATTCGCTGGAGGCCTCGCGCAACGGCGATGGGAGGGTGATCCCGGTGCCGCGCGAGATGTGGATCCAATCGGGGTACTCGGGCTCGGCGGCGAACCCATAGATCGAAGACTCGTCGAATCGATACCAATGAAAAAAGGCAGGCCTCGGCCTGCCCTTTTCAGTTGGGACCAGATCGGTGACTCAGATGATCGAGTCGTCGTCGTCGCGCCGGGGAACGGTCGTGTGGCGCTCGTCGCCGTCCTCGTCCTGGAACGCATCCTCGAAGGGGTCCTCGGAGTCGGAGCGGGCGCCGCTGACGGCGTCGGCGAGTGACAGCCGCTGAGGGGAGGGCTCGGACGCCGAGGCGTCCGGAGGGCCGCCGGCCTGGGCGTCGGCCTCGGCCTGGGCCTTGAGGGCGTGCCACTCGTCGAGGGACATCATGACCTCGCGGGCGACGGTGCCCTTGTGAGCGCCGAGGATGCCGGCCTCGCCCATCATCTCGACGAGCCGGGCGGCGCGGGTGTAGCCGATGGCGAGGCGGCGCTGGAGCATGGAGACCGAGCCGAGGCGCGTCTCGAGGACGATCTCGACGGCTTTGTCGAAGAGGTCGTCCTCCTGGGCGTTCATGAAGCCGTCGCGGGCGGCCTCGGCCGCGGCGCCGGCGGAGCGGAGCTGGATGAGTTGGCGCTCGTAGGTCGGGGTGGCGATGGTCCGCATGAACTTGACGGCCTTGCGGATCTCGGCGTCGTCGACGAGGGTGCCTTGGGCGCGGGTGAGCTTGCTGGAGCGCGGCGAGAGGTAGAGCATGTCGCCCTGGCCCAGGAGCAGCTCGCCGCCCTTCTGATCGAGGACGATGCGGGAGTCCATGCCGCTGGCCACCTTGAACGAAATGCGGGCTGGCATGTTGGACTTGATGAGGCCGGTGACGACGTTGGCCTGGGGCCGCTGCGTGGCGACGATGAGGTGGATGCCGACGGCACGCGCCTTCTGGGCGATGCGGACGATGAACTGCTCGACTTCCTTGTTGGTGATGATGAGGTCGGCCAGCTCGTCGATGACGAAGACCATGTAGGGAAGCTTGCGGGGGATGCGGGCCTCTTCGTCCGGCGTGGCGGGGTTGAAGCGCTCCTTCAGTTCCTCCCAGGGGAGGGAGTTGTAGCTGGTGATGTCGCGGCAGGCGGCTTCGGCGAGGAGTTCGTAGCGCTCGTCCATCTTGCCCACCGCCCACTCCAGGATGGCGGCGGCCTTGGCCATGTCGGTGACGACCGGGCACATGAGGTGGGGGATGTCCTTGAACTGGTTGAGCTCGACCATCTTGGGGTCGACCAGCACAAGCTTGAGCTCGTTGGGCTTGCGCGTGTAGAGGAAGGACATGATGACGGTGTTCATGCACACCGACTTGCCCGAGCCGGTCGTGCCGGCGATGAGCAGGTGAGGCATCGAAGCGAGGTCGGCGACCAGCGGCTCGCCGGCGGCGTCCTTGCCCAAGAACATCGGGAGGGCCATCTTGCTGGCGGCCTCGGAGCGGGTCATGAGTTCCTTGAGGCGGACCTTCTCCTTGATGGCGTTGGGGACCTCGATGCCGACGGTGTCGCGCCCGGCCGTGTTGGGGACGATGCGGATGTTGATGGCCTTGAGGGCCCGGGCGAGGTCGGAGGCGACCGACTGCAGGACGGCGCCCTTGGTGCCGGGGGCGAGGCGGATCTCGTAGTTGGTGATGACCGGGCCCGACTCGATGCCGACGACCTCGCCGTCGATGCGGTACTCGGCCAGGGCGCGGCCGAGGATCTCGGCCTGCTCGCGGACGAAGGCCTCCATGCGCTCGGAGTAGTTGACCTCCGGGTCTTCGAGGATGTCCAGGCCCGGGAACTGGTAGCCCTCCAGTTCCGAGGCGTTCTGGATGTCGCGCATGTCCTCTTCGGTCGCGGCGCGGGTGGTCGCGGAGGCGAAGCGGAGGGGGAGCCGGGCGATCTTCGCGCGGAGCGCCTCGGGGTCGTACGTGCGTGGCTGGGCGGGCTCGGCGTCGTCGGCCGCGGCGGGTTCGGTGTCGTCCTCAACGGGCGGGTAGGGGTCGACCGCTTCGGCGACGGGGCGGGCGCGCCGGGCCTTGGCGGCGGCCTTCTGGTGGGCGCGGGCCTCGGCGGTCTCGAGCGCGGCCTCCTCGTCTTCATCGACGGTGATGGACTCATCGCCGAACTCGAGCATGGGCTCGTCGTCATCGTCGGGTTCGGCGGTGCGGGCACGGCGCGGCTTCTCTTCGCGGCCGGGGATCTCTTCATCATCGTCGAGGTCGTTGAGGCGGACCTCGGGGTCGGTTCCGGCGGTGGCGAGGCGGGCGGCGACGACCGATTCGACCTTGGCTCGGGCCACTCCCCCCACGGACGCCGCGAGCCGGGCGACGGGCCGGCCGGCGCTGATGACCGCCTTGCCCGCCCACAGGGCCGCGACGAGGGCCCAGGCGTCGAGGGCGACGACAGCGCCGACCATGAACACCAGGGAGAGGATCATGAACGCGCCGAGGGCGTTGAACCGGGTGGTCAGTTCGTGGGTGCCCACCGTGCCGATCAGGCCGCCGCCGAGGCCGCGGACCGGGCCGGAGTTGGGCAGCAGCAGGGCCTGGATCGCCGCGAACGAGCCGGCCATGAGGAAGGCGCCCAGGAAGCGGACGCCGAGGTGACCGACGCGCTTGCCCGCGGCCATGATGGAGAGGTGCAGGCCCCAGAGGAGCATGAGGACCCAGACACCCAGGCCGAGCATCTCGTAGGAGTAGTACGCCGCCGCGGCGCCGACACGGCCGCACCAGTTGGCGACCGGGTCGTTGGCCGGGGTCACGATCGGGGATGGGGGGTCGGCGAGGTTGAATGTGACGGCGCTGACCGCCAGGAACAGCCAGCACGCGGCCAGGGCCATCCAGAAGACCCGTCGCCAGAGGAGCGAAGGGTCATGGGAGGAGGAGGCGGACTTGGACGCGCGCGCGGAGGAAGCCCCGAGGGCCCGACCGGCGGATCGGGAAAGTGCACTCTCAGCCATAAGAGGGGGGTTATCGGCCGGGTCGGCAAGGGGGGGTCAAAAGCCCGCCGGTGGGGCGTAGGCAATCGGCGTTCCCTATTCAGGGGGTGTTGAATGGGAAGTTCGTGCCACAGAAATGTGGGCTTCGGGCGCGAACCCTAGCCCGGTGGCTCACACTGGCCACGAAACAGGCCGATTGAGTGGCAAGGCCGCACCCAGGAGTGTGGTGCCTCAAGCGGTTGTCGGACTGGACCAGGGAGTCTTGTCCTGGTTCTGTCTGGCGATCGATTTCACATGGATGTGACTGATGAGTGCACCCAGCCTTCAGAAGGTCTTGTCGTGTTCGACCCTCCCGTCGCTTCCATCGGCCGCGGTGCGGCTGCTGGAACTGACGGCGGACCCGCACGTGACGATCACGCAGATCGCCGGGGCGATTCAGTCGGACCCGGCGATGGCGACGAAGGTCCTCAAGACGGTGAACTCCTCGTACTACGCGCTGCAGCAGCCGTGCAGGACGATCCAGAGGGCGCTGGGGTACCTGGGGCTCAATACGGTCAAGTCGGTCGCGCTGGGCTTCAGCCTCGTGGAGTGCTCCAAGGGGGCGAGCAAGAGCGGGTTTGACCTGGACGCATACTGGCGGCGGGCGACCTTCTGTGCAGCCGGCGCGAAACGTCTGGCGACCGAGACGCGGGCGTGCGATCCAGAGGAGGCATTCCTTGGAGCGCTGGTGCAGGACATCGGGATGCTCGCCTGCAACGCGACGTTCGGCCAGGACTACGCGGCGGTGATCCACGAGGCGGGCGAGGACCACGACAGGCTTTTTACTACGGAGCGGCAGGCGCTCGGGTTCGACCACTGCTCGGCGGGCGAGGCGCTGGCGGAGCGGTGGAAACTGCCGCCGTCGCTGGTGCGGTGCATCGCTCGGCACCACCTCGCGGTGACCGAGAACAGCGAGTTCACGGCGCTGGTGCGGGTGGTGGCGCTGGCCGGTGTATTTGCCGGGGCGCTGACGCTCAAGAGCAACGGCGAGAAGATCGAGCGGGCCGGGGAGTGGGGCAAGTCATGGTTCGGGCTCACGTCGGAGCGGGTCGTCGGGCTGATCGAGTCTGCCGCCGCGGACGGCGCGGAGCTGGCTCGGGCGCTCGAAGTGCGGACGGGGGAGAACCCGGATATCGCGGCAATCCTCGCCAGTGCGCAGGAGCGGCTCGTGATGCAGCAGATCGAGCTGCAGCACAACAACGAAGTGCTGGTAAAGCAGACCGTGACCGATGCGCTGACCGGGGCGTACAACCGGCGGTACTTCGACGATACGGTCAGTGCGGCGTTCAAGGCGGCGTGCCAGCCCGGGGGCTCGGTGTCGGTGCTGTTCATCGATGCGGACAAGTTCAAGGCGGTCAACGACGAGCACGGGCACAAGGCGGGGGATGCGGTGCTGATGGAGCTGTCGCGGCGACTGGCCGAACACGTCGGCGACGCCGGGGACGTGTGCCGGTACGGGGGCGAGGAGTTCGGCGTAATCCTGCCGGCATCGACGCTGGATCGCGCTATGGAGATGGCCGAATCGCTCCGCGCGGCCATGGAGGCGACGCCGGTGTCTCTCGAGGGGACCGGCGCGAAGGCACAGGCGATCAAGGTGACGATCAGCGTGGGGGTGGCGAGCATGGAGCCGGGAGCGGGGATCTCGTTCGCCAGCCCCGAAGCCCTGGTGCACGCCGCAGACCAGGGGGTCTACGCGGCCAAGCGAGGCGGGCGGAACCGGGTGTGCATGGCGACCGAGGGTGCGATCGACACGGCCAGGGCGGCTCGGCCGCTGGCGCGGGCCGCATCGACGCCGCGAGACGAGAGCTCGGCGCGGGTCGCGATCGGCGGGACGCCGGCGGTGCACGCGGCAAGGCCGGGCGGGATCGTCAAGCAATCGCCTGCGTCCGCAGCGGCGGCGAAGCCTGCGTCGGGCACGCCGGTGATGGAGATCCTGCTGATCGAGGATGATCCGATGGCCGCGCACCTGATGTCGCTGCTCCTGCAGAAGCGGTGCAACGCGCGGGTGACGGTGACGGGTTCGTGCGAGGAGGCGCTGTCGGCGCTGGAGAAGGGCATCGGCCCTCGGAAGCGGCCGGACCTCATCCTGTGCGACATGCTGCTCCCGGGGATGAACGGCGAGCAGTTCGTGCGCGAGTTGCGGACGCGGCCGGTGTTCGGCATAACGCCGGTGATCGTGGTGTCGGCCTCCACCGAACAGGCGGACCGGGAGTTGTGCCTCAAGGCGGGCGCGAACGCGTACGCCCTGAAGACCGAGATGTTGAGCGACTTTGATCGCTGGCTTGCGGGGGTCATCCAGACCATGTCCGGCGCGGCAAAGGCCGC
Organism: Phycisphaeraceae bacterium; assembly: GCA_019636655.1. Lineage (NCBI taxonomy): Bacteria > Pseudomonadati > Planctomycetota > Phycisphaerae > Phycisphaerales > Phycisphaeraceae > Phycisphaeraceae bacterium. The sequence continues at coordinate 70,292 of JAHBXB010000007.1, forward strand.
GGCATAGGACGATTCGAAGTGGGCGTGTGCGTTGGCGGCGCGGTCCGGCTTTCCTCAGCGGCTCGAGGGCCGGACCGCGTCGCGCGTCCAGGAGCCGTTGACCAGTCGGACCAGATTCAACGGATTCGCATCGCGGAGTTCGGGCGGCAGGAGCGCCTCGGGGCAGTTCTGGAAGCAGACCGGCCGGCACCATCGCTCGATGGCCAGCGGGCCGACGGCTGTGGCGTCCGGGCGGTTGGTGGCGGGGAAGGGGCCCGCGTGGACCGTACCCGCCGAGACGCGGACGCCGGTGGGAGGGCCGTTGATAACGAGTCGGCCCGCGGCGTGCTGGAGCATCTCGACCACCGCGCGGTCTTCGGGACGGATGGTCTCGCCGAGGTAGACGCTGGCTACGAGTGCGCCCCACGGTGACGTGCCGGTGACGCCGCGGAGCAGGGCGATGAGCGGTTCTAGTCGCGAGAGATCGATCGTTGAGGCGATGCACGCGGGGCCGAAGATCTCGGCGCGGAAGCGGGGGGAATCAAAGAGGTCCGGGCCAGGTCGCGCGAAGATGATCGCGGGCACATCGACGAGCGGCGCCAGACCGGTGTGCGGGGGCGCGTGCATCCTGGCGTCCGTCTCAGGAGCCGCGGCGAGATCGTTGAGGCGGTCGCGGTAGCCGCGATGAACAGCGGGCGAGAGCATTCGGCGGGGACGGCCGGCCAGCAGGGACTCGCGCAGACGAGCAAAGAACGGGTGCCTGTCGTCCGTGGCTGAGGTGTCGGGCGCATCGAGCAGGATCAGCCCGGTGTTGGTGCACTGCTGGCCGAATCGGGAGAGGATCGAGGCCGCGAGTTCGTCGGCGATCTCCCGGGGGCGCTGGGTGGCGGCGTCGCGGGTGACCAGGACGAGGTTGGTGCTGCCCATCTCGGCAAACACGGGGATGGGCGTCGGCCGCTCGCGTGCCATGCGATCGAGGGCGAGGCCGGCGCCGGGGGAGCCGGTGAAGCCGACCGCGACGACAGAGGGGTGTGAAACAAGGTCACGGGCAGTACGGAAGTCGGCGCCGGGGTCGGCATCGGGGATGTAGCCGAGCACCCCTTTGGGCCCGCTGCGCTCGCGGCAAGCGTCGGCGGCGATGCGGGCGAGGAGCCGGCCGGTCTTGACGTGAGCGGGATGTTCCTTGACGACCACGGGGCAACCGGCCGCCAGGGCGCTGGCGGTGTCGCCGCCACAGACGCCGTAGGCGAGGGGGAAGTTGCTGGCGCCGAAGACCGCGACGACGCCGGGGAGCGGGATGAGCATCCGGCGGACGTCGTGGTTGGGGCCGATGCACCCGTTGGGGATGGGGGCCGAGTGCGGCGGAGGGGGGAGCGTGGGGGCGCGCCAGTGGGGATCGATCGCCGCGCGGAGCCATGAGCCTTCGCGCAGGACGTCGGCGAACATGGCGAGGGTCCCGACCATGCGGTCGAACTCGGGGGCGAGTTCGTCGGGGGTGAGGGCGGTTTCGTCCGCGGTGGTCCGGATGATCGAGTCGCGGTTCGCGGAGAGCGAGCCGGCGATGGCGTCAAGAAGCGCGGACCGATCTGTGGTGCGGAGCCAGCGTATCGCGCTGGCCGCGGACTCGATCACGGAATCGAGGGGCAGGTGGGTGGGCATGATGCTCGAAGTACAACGTGGAGAAGCAGCAGGATATGCGGCACCTGGTGGCAGACGAGCGGTAATGCCGGACAGCGCCCGCCGGTGGAGTGAATCGGATCGTGTCGGGCGAGACCGGGTTTTCTAGTGGAATCGGTTCTATGTTGCGCGTGGCGGGAGGGGGTGTTCAATCAGGACACAGGCCGGAACGGTTGGGTACTGCAGTGTAAGTCGGTAGACGAAAAAGTCGTCCGCCTTCCAGCCGAGTCTGCTGAACACATGAGAGATCATCTCGCGGAACCGCGGGAATGCCTCGAGGCCGCTGACGTCGGTGCCGGTGCCGAGATAAGCGACTCGCTCGCGGATCGGAAGACGCATGACGTCGAGCTGCCGGTCGCCGGTCGCACGCTTGTTGAGTTCGCTGACCTGGAGAACCTCGTACTCCATCTTGCCGAAGAGATCGCGGTGCACGTACTGGTCGCACACGAAAAGCTCCGCCGGCGTGAAGCATCGGACTGCGGCGCCGGTGAAGTGGTTGTTGGCGTCGCGTCGAGTGGGGGCGTGGTCGCGGCTGACCTCGCCGGTGATGCAGGTGCAGGCGCCGGTCTGGCCAACCGCGCCGCCGGCAATCATGGCCTCAGGCAATCCATCAGGGCTCGCGATGCCGTAAATTCGGGCGAGCGGACGGGAGCAGAACTCGCCAAGCAGCGGGATATCAACAAACTCGCTGGCACTGGAGAATCGCTCCGGAGGATCGATTGATTCAAGGTGCTGGAGCGAGGTAGCGATGTGCTGGTGGTCGTCGCGGTAGGCGACGCGGCTAATCGGCCAGGCAACCTCGGGTCGTGTGCGAACCAGGTCGACGAACCCGCGAACTGAAGCGACGTCCATCATTTCGGGCCGGCCCGAGACCGCGGGGTGGAGAAAATCGGCGCGGATCTGTAGCTTGGCACGGACCCCGAACAGGTAGGCGTTGGCACGAAACGCTGCCTTTCGCTGGTCGAGATCGGTCCGCGTGGGGCCACCCCGAGAGTACCGGGAGATCATGGTCTCAAAGGCCGATTTGTCGGGAGCGTGGGTGCGGATCAACGCCAAGTAGTCGGTGTAGTTGCTGCGAAGACGAGCGATCGACGTTGCGGACACGCCGGACTTCTGCGCGGCGACGAGAAACTTCTCGAACCCAGCGCTGCCGGGGAGGTTGGTCGCCGCATCGAAGGGATCGCTGGTACGCATGACCCGGCCGATCTTCCATGCAAGCTTCTTGTCAATGCCAAGCCTGGTGCCGAGATCGGAAAAGCGGCCGGTGGACGGGTTCCATTCGGATCGTACCTGATCCATAGCCTCTGCAAGCGAAGACTGCAGCCGGTGGATGGCGCTTCGTGCATTCTCCTCAAGACTGGATTCAGAGAGAGTTGCTGGGGTCATGCAGGTCATTATGGCTACTCAAATCCGTACAGGCCACACGCCGTGTGGAAACATTCGCAAGAAAATTTCCTGCAAGATTTCCGGAAACTACTGGCACGGTCGATGTCAGGTGGTAATGTTGGCGACAATTCGGGAGCGCCGCCGCGTAGTCAGCGGTTGACGGCTTGGCGAGGCTCCCCGAGAGGCCAACAGAAAAGGACCTGTCATGCACGTTTCCCGATTGGCTCAGCGCGTGATCAAGCAGGCGATGGTGATGGCTCTTGCCGGAGCGGGTTCGGCCATGGGGCAGACGGCGACGCTGCAAGCGGTGCCGACGGATCTCCCATACTGGGAGATCTATGCGATGGGGCTGTCGGCTGACGGATCGAAGATCTCGGGGATTTATCTCGGAAACGACGGGTGGTACCACTCATACCGGTGGTCTCAAGCCGAGGGCACGGTGCTGATTCCTGAGTTGTGCACGGTCGAGAGCACGTACCTGTCGCGGATTTCGGGTGATGGGAACACACAGTTCGGCTTCTTGTTCCAATGTGTGGACACACCGGAATGCCCGTTCTGCGGCGGGTGGGGGGCGGCACGATGGGTCGATGGGCAGGGGACTTCGTACATGGGCTATGTGGCGGGGGGGAACGAGTACATCGGTGACCCGAGCGAGGTCCACGCCGCCTCCCATGATGGATCTGTGCTGGTGGGAGCGAGCACCACGGTGACGGAGGAGTTTCCCGACGGGGCTGTGCACGGGTTCCGGTGGACGGCCGCGACGGGTATGGTGGATCTTGGCGAGGTGCCGTTCTCGCAGCAGTCATGGGCGACATCGGTGAGTGGCGATGGCTCGAAGGTGCTGGTGCACACGCTGCAGGCGTACTACGACAATGACGGCGAGCTGCTCTCGACGCCCTTTGAGACATACCTGTGGACCGAGGAGAACGGGTTCGAGCAGATCCCGCTGACCGGTGTGCCCACGAACCTGGTGAACTCGCAGCCGGTGGCGATCTCAGCGGATGGATCGACCGTGATCGGAATTGCGAGCACGCAGTTTGTGACTTCGTCCTACGGCAGCTTTCTTGCCTATCGCTGGACGGAGAGCGACGGGCTGGTCCTGCTGGGTGCGCGGCCGGACCTTGGATTGCCTCACAGCCGGCCGGTGGCGGCTTCGGCGGACGGATCGATAATCGTCGGGACACTCATCGCATCGAACCTCGGAAACAGCACCCCGTTTATCTGGGACGAGGCGCACGGAATACGGGTGCTGGCGGAGGTGCTGGCGCAGGGTGGCGCGGATATGTCCGACTGGGTGCTCAAGCAGGTCTCCGGGGTCTCTGCGGACGGCAAGACCGTGGCCGGCTGGGGGTACCGCGAGGTCGATCCAGAGTTCGGCCTTGCATCGGATGCCTGGATAGCAACACTGTCCGACGGCCCCGGTTGTCCTGCGGACTTCGATGGGAACGGAGCCGTGGAGCCTACGGATATCGCCGTGTTCATCAACGCATGGCTGACCAGCCTGCAGCAGGGAACGCTGGCGGGTGACTTTGACGGTAATGGCGTGGTGGAGCCTGTTGATATCGCTCAGTTCGTGAGCGCGTGGGTGGCTGCGATTCAGAATGGCTGCTGACGGGATGAAAACAAGGCGGTTACCCGCGATTGGGCGCGGGTGCAGGCTGCGTGCCGCGGTCCGGGAGCACAACCGGGCCGCGGCAATTTTTTGGCGGCAGGGCCGTTTGAGTGAGAGTCACCCCCACGACACGCTGAACATCTGGCGAGTGTCGTCGGTGGCTTGCGCCATGACCTGTGCGGCGTTCTCGAAACTGATGGCGGCCTGAACCGCCGCGCCGACGTTGACGCGCGGCACGATGGTGGAGCCGGCGGAAGCGGGGGCTCCGGTTCCGGCGTCGGCGAGGGCCGTTGTGGCGGCGCCGTCGACGCGGTTGCCCGCGACGGTCCGGCCCGCGGCCACGACGCGGCCGATCTCGTGGACGCTGGGGTGCACAGGTTCAGCGGGCGCGGGCTTGCTCTTGGCGCGGGATCCGGCGCTGCTCTTCTTCGATTTCGTGGGGGACTTGGCCATCGAGGCGGCTCCTGGATTGGGGCGATTTCGTCGGAAGGCTGCCGAGCAGGCGAGTCAGCGCGGCATCATGCCCAGGTCCCGGATCATGCGGCGGCGCTCGAGGTCCCACTTGGACTCGGAGAGGACGCTGACCGCATTTGGCGGATCACCCCCATCGGGCGGCGTCAGATTCTGAGTGATCCAGGCGCGGATGAGGGGGACACGAGCGGCCTCGTCGGCGGTGTACCAAGCCTGAACGAATGAAGCACTGTTGAGCGGCGCGGTCTCGGCCGTCGCGGCGCCTGTCAGCCGCTGGTAGGAGGGGACCGGCGCGCTCAGCACCCCGCCGGGGAGGATCTGGCAGTCGTAGGCGATGTAACCGATGCACATCGCCTCGGGGAAGTCCTCGTCCATCGTGACGGAGCGGCGCGAGACATTGATCAGGCGGACCTTTCCGCCGAGTTGGTCGGTGAGCTTGGTGTTGAGGCGAGTCGCGATCTCCTCGTATTGCTCGGCGGCAGTCTTCTTGGGGTCGGGGGCGCCCGGATCAGGCGTCGGGAGCTCGAATCCCGCCGCGGCCTCGGCGCCGGACTTCGAGGCGTCGTCGAGGTAGACCGAGACGGACTTGACGCGGTAGACGCGGGTGACGATGCGGAGGAAGACCGGGGTGGCCTTGGGATCGGCGGGGTCGGTGGCGTAGGCGGAGAGCAGGCCACGGTTGTCGATCTCCCAGGTCTGCAGGATGGGCTGGAGGGTGGCGAGGTCCAGACCAGCGGTCTGGGCTCCCTTGAGCGAGACGGTGGCGCTCGCCGCGGCGGCCCCGAGGTAACTGAGACCAACCGGGATGCCCTGGACGGGTATGGCGAGGTTGATGCCGCCGGAGCGGGAGATCTCGACGGTGTAGTCCGGGAAGGCCGCGGCGGGGAGATCGGTCCACGTGTTGACCGGATTTGGGAACGCGGCGCCGTCGCCGAGCCGGGTGGCGTAGAAGGCCTTGATCGCGGCGTCCGTGTCGAGGCGCTTCATGTGCACGTCCAGCGGCAAGAAGCCCTTCTCTTCGAAGAGGTCGACTTCCTTCCCGATGGGCGTGGTGGTGATGAAGACATCCCCGGGACGGAGGTCGCGCGTCAGCGGGTAGACAGGCATGACCTGCGAGGCGCGGATGGTGAGGCACCAGTCCTTCGCGACGCGGGCGAGTTCTTTAGACTTTTCCTTGGTGGTGATGCAGCCTGCAAGGCCAAGGATAAGGAGGATGAGCAGAAGGATATTTGTAGTGGATTGAAGGCTGCGGGAATATCGCATGGGTCTGGCCTCCGAGAGGATCAACGACGACATACTCTCTTGAAACCGACCGTCATTGCAAGCATCGACTGAAAACGGTGCACAATCGAGAGTCCACAATATTGTGGCTTATGGCGTTAATCATCATGTAACCTGAGACGTGTCCAGCACTTCCATGTTCGTCTGCCCGTGCGGGACGGAGACGGATCGTCGCTGTTGACAACTCCGTTACACGAGCTGACGTGCGTCCCGGGTAGGCTTGCCCTCATGGCAGCGGGAGCACGGAATATCCGGAACTGGCGTCGGTGGGTGCGAGGCGCCGGTTGGGCGGTCGCGGGCGCCGGGGCGGTGTGCTGGGTCGCGTCGATGTGGCTGGTGACGTGGCGGTGCACGCCGCGGCGAACGATGTGGTTGCGCGACGGGGTGGTATCGGTGCACAACTTGGGGGCGTACACGACCATGGGGTGGTCGGTAGGTGGGCTGTGGTTCCAGATGGGCCGTCCCTTCACGCTGCGGTGGTGGCCGGAGGAGGGGGTGGTGCGATATTGGGATGATGGGTCGGGGAACGCGAACTGGTCGGTGAGTCTTCCGCTGTGGATGCCGACGTTGGCGGGGGCGGCAGTCGTGATGGCGGTGCGCCGGGCGCGGCGGCCCGCGACGCAGTGCGCGGGGTGCGGGTACGACTGCACGGGGTTGAGCGGGGATTGCCCGGAGTGCGGGAAGGGGCGGAAGGGCTAGGGCCGAAAGTCGCGATCGCTGGCTCGCCTGACTCACGATCTCGATTACTCTCTGTTGCGTCCGCCCAATGTTCGGTATGCTCTGCTCCCATGATTGCCCGCGTTCAGTCGTTTCTGTTGCAAGGGATCGAGGCGCACCCGTGCGAGGTTGAGGTGGACCTCAACGAGGCGGTCGGCACGGGGTCCGAGCAGGCGCGGGCCGTGGTCGTTGGGCTGCCCGACGCCGCGGTGAAGGAATCGTTCGAGCGGATGCGGGCGGCGATCGAGAACAGCGGGTACGCCTTCCCGATGGGGCGGGTGGTGATCAACCTGGCGCCGGCGGATGTGCGGAAGGAGGGGCCACTCTACGACCTGCCGATCGCGATCGGCGTGCTGATGTCGGCCGGGGTGCTCTCGGGAACCTCGACGCGCCGGGCGTACAGCGGCGCGGGGGCGGCGGGGCGAGCCCGGTCCGGTGCGGGGGGTTCGGGGGTCGACGCGGCGGGGGACGGGGATGAGAAGTTCGAGTTCGATCCGCGCCAGTACCTCTTCGCGGGGGAACTCGCGCTGGACGGGCGGCTGCGGCCGGTGCGCGGCGTAATCGCGATGGCGACGCTCGCCGCGGCGAAGGGGGCCAAGGGGGTCGTCGTGCCGCACGAGAACGTGAGCGAGGCGGCGCTGGTGCCGGGGATCGAGGCGATCGGGGTGAGGACGCTGACGGAGGTGGTGGGGATCATCGCCGGCGATATCGAGGCGAGGCCGGCGCCGGCGGTGGACGTCGCGGCGATGCTGGCGACCGCCGCGGCGTCGGTGGACTTCGGGGATGTGCGGGGGCAGGAGGCGGTGAAGCGGGCGATCGTGGTGGCGGCGGCCGGCGGGCACAACGTTCTGATGCTCGGCCCCGCCGGGACGGGCAAGACGATGATGGCGCGGGCGCTGCCGGGCGTCCTGCCGCCGCTGACGGTGGACGAGGCGATCGAGATCACGCGGATCTACTCCGCCGCGGGGCAGTTGCCCGAGGGGCAGGGGCTGGTGACGGCCCGGCCGGTGCGTTCGCCGCACCACACGGCGTCGTCCGCGGCGATCGTGGGGGGCGGGGCGGTGCCCAAGCCGGGGGAGATCTCGCTGGCGCACCGGGGGGTGCTGTTCCTGGACGAACTGCCGGAGTTTCCGCGGATCGTGCTGGAGACGCTGCGGCAACCGCTGGAGGACCACGTGGTGACGATCGCGCGGTCGCACTCGGCGGTGCGGTTCCCGGCGTCGTTCATGCTGGTGTGCGCGATGAACCCGACGCCCAAGGGGGATATGCCGACCAGCGAGGTGTCGCGCGGGGCGATGGAGCGGTACCTGTCGCGCCTGTCGGGGCCGCTGATCGACCGGATCGATATCCACATCGAAGCGCCGGCGGTGTCGTGGAAGCACCTCTCCGGGGAGGCGCGGGGGACCAGCAGCGCGCAGATGCGGGAGCAGGCGCTGCGGGCCCGGGAGCGGCAGATCGCGCGGCAGGGGGCGGGGACCACGAACGCGCGCCTGTCGGGGCGGCAACTGGACTCGATGGCGGCGATCGACGAGCCGACGCGGGTGATGCTGGGCCGGGCGATGACGGAACTAGGCCTGTCGGCCCGGGCGTACGACAAGGTTCGGCGGGTGGCGCGGACGATCGCGGACCTTGCGGGGAGCGAGGCGGTGTCGGCGGCGCACGTGACGGAGGCGATCTCGTACCGGTTGCTGGATCGGAAGGTGTGAGTGGGGCAGGTCAGCGACGGCCGCGGCGGCTACCGGCGGGTTCGAGCGCCGCGGCGTGGACCGGGACGACTTCAGATGAAGTGGCATGCGAAGAGACGCTGCAGGTACTGCTCGTACGAACTGGAGGGAATCCAGCGGAATCGGTGCTGCCCGGAGTGCGGAGCAGAGCAGGCGTATCAGCCGCCGAACCTGTGGATATACCGAGCTATCGGTCTGCTTGTTGGCGTCATGGGTGTTGCGGGTGTCGGGATGTTGGCGATCTTTGGCGGCCGAGATCTGAATGCGGCGATCGTGTTGATTGCGGCGGCATCACTGTGCGTTGTGCCGTGGCTCATCGTGGTCGCTACGTATGCCGCCCGCATGGTGAGCCCGAAGTTGGAGGATCGTCCCCCTGGCCACCGTCTGCGGTCGGTGGTGTTCAACCCGGTGCTCAGGACAGATGTTGTGGATCAGTTCGTCGCCTGGGGCGCTCGCGGCGGCGGGAGCATGGACGTGTTCGGCGGCCTCTCCTCAAGGCTCCGTGATGAACTGCCCATCGAGCAGCGCGCCGATGGGGTGTGCCGCATTGTCGAGCGACTGAAACTGCACCCGCGCGTGCATTTTTCTTGGGGGTGCTGCTACGGTCGTCGTGATGTACACGCTCGCGATGTCCGAGTTCGACCCACCGCCCGTTGCGCATCCTGTCGCGGCAAGTCTCGTGTTCGGATTGGGCGCCATCGTGTATGCAGCCATCCGGTTCTGTACATCCCGATCGTTCGAGGTCAATGGCTCGGACGGCACGGTGACGGCCAGGCTCTCATGCTTTGGCTGTGTGCTGCGAACCCGGGTACACCAGCTTGTCGACTGCCACGTTGTCGTAGGGAAAGCGGAGCTGTACCAGCTCTGCCCATGGCTTTTCGCGGCGTCATCCGCGAGCGTGATCGTGCTCATCATGCCGAATGAGGCGTTGACCCTTGCGATGAGCGAGGACAGCAGCGTCGTCGACCGCTACTGGAAGGAGATGCCCAAGCCACTGCGGGCGCGACGCACCGAGGACGGCACTTTTCGCGCCCTTCGTGTAGTCGCGGGCCGGATTGGCGTTCCCGGCTGGTTCTCGCATACTGTGCAAGTTGGGGGCGGGCGTTGTGGAGGCCGTGCGATGCGACAGTCGCTTGTTCAACTGTTTCTGCTGGGCCTGGCCCTCACGGCCGGCACGGCGGCGGGCATGACGCGGCAACCCTCGACACCGCCCGGCGCGGTCGGCGGGGCCAAGCCTCAGGTGCCCCAGAGCACGCTCTCGGACGCCGACCTTGAAGAGATGCTCGCGCCGATCGCGCTGTACCCGGATCCGCTGCTGGCCAACGTGCTCGCGGCGTCGGTCTATCCGGACCAGGTGAAGGCCGCGGGGGACCTGGTGAACTCCGGCGGCGACGACGCCAAGATCGAGGCGACCGACTGGGAACCGTCGGTGAAAATGGTCGCCGCGGTGCCCGAGGTCATCAAGATGATGAACCAGTACATGGATTGGACGAAGGCGCTGGGGGAGGCGTACGTCGTGCAGTCGTCGGACGTGATGGCGGCGGTGCAGAAACTCCGGGCCCGGGCCCAGGCCAACGGGGCGCTCAAGTCGACACCGCAGCAGACGGTGGTGACCAGCGGGGACACGATCATCATCCAGCCGGCCCAGCCGAACGTGATCTACGTGCCGACGTACAACCCGACGGTCGTGTACGCGGCGCCGAGTTCCAGTTCGGTGGTCGCCGCGGGCGTGATCGGGTTCGGGATGGGGGTGGCGGTGGGGGCGATCATCGCCAACAACAGCTGCGGGTGCAACTGGCACGGCGGGTACGTGTGCTGGGGCGGGGGATGGGGCGGGAGCCACTACTCGAACGTGAACATCAACCGCAACGTCAACATCAACAACAACAACATCAATATCAACAACCGGAACACCAACGTGAACGCGGTGACGCGCGAGGGGGCACGCTGGCAGCCGAACACGCAGCGGATGAACCCCGCCCTGGCGCAGGGCCAGACCCCCAACCTGTCGAACTACCGCAACGCCGGGGCGGGCGGCGCCGCGGCGAGCATCCCGAACCGGCAGCCGGGCGCGGCGCCGATCGCGAGCCGGCCGGCGCCGAGACCGTCGACGACTTCGGCCGCGCGCCCCTCGCCCGGGGCGTCGTCGATCAGCAAGCCCTCGTCGATGCCAACGGCACGGCCCTCGTCGATGACGACGTCGCGGCCGACCTCGATGCCCTCGTCACGCCCTTCATCGGCGTCGCCGTCCTCCAGGCCCGCGATTCCGCCGACCCGGTCGTCAATGGGCTCGACGCCCTCCTCGTCGAGGCCCAGCGCGTTCAGCACGGGCGGCGGCGGGGGCGGGCGCGCGGCGGCGGCCCAGCGCGGATCGTTCAGCCGCGGCGGCGGGGGAAGAGGCCGGCGCTGAGCGGGGCGAGGGCGGACGGTGTTGATCACTGGGTCAGTCGGGTCGAGTTCAAGAGAGAAGCCTCCCATGAAAACGATGCTCGGTTTTGCAGCGGCGGTGGGTGTTGCGGCCGCGATTCTGACAGGGTGCTCGACGGCCAAGCAGCCGGCTGCGACAAGCGCGACCGAGCCGCAGGTCGTGACCCAGTTGACGTTCGCGACTCCCGAGGATGCGGTGCAGGCGCTGGCGTACGGGACGGCGAACGACGATCGCGCCTACCTCAGGCAGGTCTTCGGCCCGGAGGTCGATCAACTCAGCAGCGGCGATCCGGTCGTCGACGCGGTTGACGTGAGGCGGTTCGCCCAGGCGATCGAGAAGCACCACGAGGTCGTACAGAACGCGGACGGCACGGCGACCGTCCTGATCGGCGAGCAGAGCGTCGAGTTTCCCGTGCCGCTCGAGAAGGTGGATGGACGCTGGATGTTCAACACCCCGGCCGGAGTAGAGAACCTGACCGACCTGCGGGTCGGATACAACGAACTTCGGACGATCGAGTTCATGGGCCTGCTGCCCGCAGCGCAGGAGGAGTACCGCAAGTCGGACCCGGACGGCGACGGCATCCCGAACTATGCCCAGCGTCTGGCGAGCACGCCGGGGAAGAAGGATGGGCTGTACTGGGAGGCGGGCCCGGGCGAGCCGCAGTCGCCGCTGGGCCCCGTCGCCGCGAGGGGCGACAACTCGCTCAGCGAGTCGCTGGGGTTCAACGGGTACTTCTTCCGCGTGCTGGTCCGGCAGGGATCGGGGGCCCCGAGCGGTGCGAAGGAATACATGAAGGACGGCTCGCTCACCGAGGGCTTCGCGGTGGTGGCGTGGCCGGCGGTGTACGACGGAACCGGGGTGATGACCTTCCTGGTCGGCGTCGATGGCATCGTGTACGAGAAGGATGCCGGAAAGGACTCGGCGCAGACCATCCAGGCGTACGACCCTTCGGACGGGTGGCGCGTGAGCGGGACGACGAAGTAGGCCGCGCCGGGTCGAGCGTGGGCGTAGGGGGCGGGGAGCTCAGTTGGGTTGAGGGGTGGTGCGGAGGTAGGGCTTGAGTTCCTTGAATCCCTTGGGGAAGAGTTTCTTCGCTTCGTCGTTCGGAACCGACGGCAGGATGATGCAGTCCTGCCCGTGCTTCCAGTTGACCGGCGTGGCCACCTTGTGGTTGGCGGTGAGCTGGAGCGAGTCGATCACGCGCAGGATCTCGTCGAAGTTGCGGCCGGTGCTCGGTGGGTAGGTGATGGTGAGCTTGACCTTCTTGTCGGGACCGATCACGAAGACGCTGCGGACGGTGAACGTGTCGCTCGCGTTGGGATGGATCATGCCGTAGAGGTTGGCCACGCTCTTGTCGGCATCGGCAAGCAGCGGGAAGTTGAGCCTGGTTCCCTGCGTCTCTTCGATGTCCTTCGACCACTGCTCGTGGCTGGAGAGCGGGTCCACCGACAGGCCGATCACCTTCACGTTGCGCTTATCGAACTCCTTCTTGATCTTGGCGACCTCGCCCAGTTCCGTCGTGCACACGGGCGTGAAGTTCTTGGGGTGGGAGAAGAGCACCGCCCAGCTCGTTCCGATCCAGTCGTGGAACCTGATCTTGCCTTCGGTCGAGTCCTGGACGAAGTCGGGGGCCGTGTCGCCGAGTTGGATGGACATGAGATCCTCCTGGTGTGATAAGGAATCGAGAATCCACCGAATGGTAGTGGGGGGTCGATTGTCCGGACAGCGCGGCTACACACGACGGAGGACGGCGTACGCGAACGCCTGGTTCTTGCCCCACGGCGTGCCGTGGTCCTCGGCGGCGGAGTTGACCAGCCGGAACGACTCGCCGAACTCGCCGGCCAGCAGCGAGGCGTCGTAGCGGCACACGGGGAGCCCGCTGCACCGTTCAGGTCCGGTTCGTGCGAACGTGGCCATGATCACGTGCCCGCCGCGCGGGATCGCCCGCTCCACCGTCGCGATGTACCGCCGCCGGTCGTCTGGGGAAGTGAGAAAGTGGAAGACCGCGCGGTCGTGCCAGAGGTCAAGCTCACCGACGTCGCCAGCGTCGAGCGCATCGGCGACGATCCAGCGGACGCGGTCGGCCCGCTCCCCGAGGCGGGCGCGGGCACGGTCGATCGCCGCGGCCGAGATGTCCAGCACCGCGATCTCGCGGACGCCGCGGCCGACCAGTTCGCCGGCCAAAGCCGATTGCCCACCTCCGACATCGATCACTCGTTCCGGGAGTGGCGAGATGGAATCGAACAAGGCGAGCGACGTGGTGGGGGTCGCCTGGAACCAACTCAGTTCGGCGTCCCCTTTGGTCTCGTAGACGCTTTCCCAGTGGGCGCGAGTGTCCATCGGGGGGTTCCTACTAACGGCGGACGCGCCGGGTGGCGACGGTGGTGGTGCGCTGTGCACCGTGCCCGAGGATGCCAAGGTCAATCAGCACAGCCAGGACAACCAGGACCAGGTAGAGGCCCGAGATGCCGCCGTTGGAGTTCATCCCGAACGCATAGGCGAGGGTGGTGAGCGGCATGAACAGGAACCCGAGCACGGGCCACAGCACCGTCTGGTAGGCCTTGGCGAGGTAGTTGCTGGTCAGGAAGATCAGGATGATGACGACGCGCGGGAAGAAATAGGCAAGCAAGCCGAGCAGGCAGGGCATGGTGAGTCTCCCGGGTTTGCTCAGAACGCGAGGCGGGTCACCAGTTGCACAACAATGAGCGTCTGGACGCCGGCGACCAGATCGTCCACCAGGATTCCCCAACCGCCGCGGAGCCGTTGGAGCGAATAGGCGGGCGGGAGTTTGAGAATGTCGAAGATCCGGAAGGAGACAAACGCCAGCGCGAGCGTGAGGGCCAGGCGCGGGGTGGTCGAGAAACTCGCGGCGGGCAGGCCCAGCAGGGGGAGGCACTGGCCGGCGGTCTCATCGGCGACGACCGACGATGGGTCCTTCTTGCCCCAGCGGACCTCCGCAGCGGGTCCAAAGGCGATACACCCGAGTGACGCCATGGCGCACAGGGTGAGGAGGACCGTGTGGTAGATCGCCCCGGCACTGGGGTCCTTACCAGTGGGAACGATGCCGCCGAGGATCAAGAGCCCTGCCAGTCCGATTGGCGGAAGCGACCCCCATGTTCCGGGGGCTGGGCGAAGCGTGCCGAGGCCTCCGCTGGTTACGAAGAACCAGCCGACGGGGGAGAGGGGGAGGGGGGAGGGGGGAGTCACGCGTCGGTTCCCGGGGCCGCGTCCGACCGGGTGTTCATCAGAGCGGCGGCGTGTCGGACATAAGGCCAGCCGGACCAGACTGTTACGAGCACGGTGAGCCAGACCAGCCCGGCAATAAACCACCCCGCCGGGGTTCGAACTGCCCCGCCGCCACCTTCTGGCCAAGTGACGGCCGGTGCGAATGAGAGGATGCCCAGGATGGTGGGGACGCAGACGGACTGCAGGACCATCTTGAGCTTGCCGCTCATCGTGGCGGGGAATTTGACGCCGTCGGACTCCAGAACCGCCCTGATCGAGGTAATCAGCAGTTCACGGGCGAGGATGACGGCGACGACCCACGGTTCAGCGCCCGAGACCTGAATCGACCATGCCCGCCCGCCCACGGAGAAGCCGGGGCCGGCGAGAAGGATGAACGCGGAAATGACCAGCAGTTTGTCCGCAAACGGGTCCATGATGCGGCCAAAGGCGCTGGTGACGCGCCACTTGCGGGCGAGGTAGCCGTCGAGGAGGTCCGTCAGGGCCGCGACGGCGAACAGGGACGCCGCGACGACCAGCTGCGGCAGGAACGGGTGCTGGCGGGGGACCGGGGCGAGCGAGAGCAGCGGGAGCGACCGTTCGTAGTCGAACCCGGCGAGGGACGCGAAGAAGCCGATCGCGAGGAAAACCCGGGCAACGGTGAGGATGTTGGGGAGCCTGCGCTGGAGGGGCGTGGGCGCGAGGGCCGGCGGTGGCGGCGTCTCACGCGAGGCCGAGGGGACGGGAACAGGATTGCTGGAGGCGGGGTCCATGCCGCGTCATCGTAGTGGATCGAGTGAAGGAGTCCGCACCGGAGGCACTGAGAGCCGCCGCGTGTTGAACGTGGTCGGGCCCTGCTCTATCCTCACGCCCTAGGCCTTGGCGGGGGTGCGGGATCGCGGAGTCTGGGTTTGACCGAACTTTTCAGCCCGGTCCTGCTCTATGTCGGTTGTGCGGTGGGCGCCGGGGGGGTCTGCCTTGCGCTGCCGCGGCGCGGGGTGAGTCCGCAGGTGATCGGGGCGATCCTGGGAGCGGTGGGTCTCGGGCTGGTTCTGCTGGCGGTGGGGCTGCGGACGACGCCGTCGGCGCTGCCGGGTCCGCTGTTCTACATCTTTTCGCTGATTGCGCTGGGGGCGTCGCTGCGGGTGATCAGCCATCCAAGGCCGGTGTACGCGGCGCTGTACTTCATCCTGACGATCGTTTCGAGCGCGGGGCTGTACCTGCTTCTGTCCGCCGAGTTCATGGCGTTTGCCCTGATCATCGTGTACGCCGGGGCGATCCTGATTACCTACCTGTTCGTGATCATGCTGGCGACCGAGTCGCCGACGGCGGACGCGGTGGACGCGCTGCAGGACTACGACCGATACAGCCGCGAGCCGATCGTGGCGACGGTGGCGGGGTTCGCGGTGCTGGCGGCGCTGACCACGATGATCGGGAACGGGGCGGCGCGGCTGCCGATGCGGCCCGCGGGGTCGGAGGTGGCACTGCTGCAGGAACTGCCCCTCAAGATCCAGCGGGACCTGGTGGATGCGGGGGTGATGACGGCTTCGGAGCGGATCGTCCGCGGGGTCGGCGAGGAGGGAGAGCGCGGGGCGTACCAGATTGATTTGAGGGAGCGGACCGCCGTGGTTGCGAGCCCGGACGGGGTGGAGCGGACGGTGGAGATCCCGGCCGGAATCTCGCTCGCGAACGTGGAAGGGATCGCGTTCAGCCTGCTGAACGACCACCCCGGGGCGATCGAGATGGCGGGCGTGGTGCTGCTGATGGCGATGCTGGGGGCGGTGGTGCTGGCGCGGAAGAAGGTGGAGATGGACGACGCGGCCAAGCGGGCGGCGGCGACGCGCCTTCGCGAAGAGATGCCGACGGCGCCAGGGGCCGCCGCATGATGACGCAGTTGATGACGCTGGCCCAGGCGGGAACCCCCGAGGCGATGCCGCAGTCGACCCTGCTGCACTACTTGGTGGTATCGGCGTTGATGTTCGCGATCGGGCTGATCGGCTTCCTGACGCGCCGGAACCTGATCATCATGTTCCTGTGCACGGAGCTGATGTTCCAGGCGGCCGGCATCGCCCTGATCGCGTTCAGCAGGTTCTGGCTGAACCACACGGGGGAGACGTTCGTGATCTTCGTCCTGACGGTGGCGGCGGCGGAGGCGGCGCTGGCGCTGGCGCTCGTGGTGCTGCTGTTCCGGCGGAAGGAGACGCTCGACGCCGAGCAGTGGCGCGAGATGCGCGGGTAGGGAACGGGTCAACCGGGGGCCGGGGCAGAGAAGGATGGTCGTGGCGAGTGCTTGAGATCGTGCAACAGATTGGCGCCGTCGTCCTGGCCTCGGGCAGTGCGCTGGCGGTGCAGGCCGGCGGGCACGCGGCGGAGGCCGCGCACGGCGCGGCCGGGCTCTTCACGCCGGTGAAAGCGGTGGCCGGGGCGGGCGCCGTGGCCTGGGTGCCGGCCCTCACCATGCTGGCGACGCTGCTGTGCGGCCTGTGCGCCGCGCTCCGCATTAGGACGAAGCTGCCGGCGGTGATCACGGTGGTGTGCCTGGCGGGCGCCTTCGCGGCGATCGCCTGGACCTACGCGCAGTCGCTGGGCCACCCGGCCACGCCGCAGATCGCGCACGTGTGGGACTGGATCGACGTGCAGTGGGGCGGGAAACCGGCGCAGAGCCTGGTTGCCCACTTCTCGTTCTATGTCGATTCGCTGACGCTGTTCTGGATGCTCTTCGTCACGGGGCTAGGGACGCTGATCGCGCTGTACGCCAGCGAGTACATGGCCGGGGATGTGGGTGTCGGGTACAGCCGGTTCTTCGCGGCGTTCAACCTGTTTGTGCTGTCGATGTCGTGCCTGGTGATGGCCGACAACCTGATCCTGCTGTACCTGGGGTGGGAGGGCGTGGGGCTCTGCTCGTACCTGCTGATCGGCTACTTCTACACGAAGCCCTCCGCCGTCGCCGCGGCGAAGAAGGCGTTCATCATGAACCGCATCGGCGACTGCGGGCTGGCGCTGGGGATCTGGCTGACGTTCACGCTGTTCGGCACGGTGCGGTACGAGGAGCTGTGGCCGCTCATCAAGCCGCACATGGATGCGGCGCTGGAGGGGCGACTGGCCGAGGTGCCCTTCTTGGTCCAGCTCATCCCGGTGCTGCTTACCGTGGGCGCGTTCGGCAAGTCGGCGCAGTTGCCGCTGTACACCTGGCTCCCCGACGCGATGGAGGGCCCGACGCCCGTCTCGGCGCTGATCCACGCGGCGACGATGGTCACCGCGGGGGTGTACCTGGTCGCGCGGTTCATGCCGCTGTACGCGGCGAGCGAGTGGGCGCTGCCGATCGTGGCGTGGGGCGGCGGGCTGACGGCGTTCTGGGCCGCGACGATCGGGATGGCGCAGTTCGACATCAAGCGCGTGATGGCGTATTCGACCATCTCGCAGCTGGGGTACATGTTCGGCGGCCTGGGCGTGCTGGGCCCGGAGGGGGGCGTGAGCCACGTGCTGACGCACGCGTTCTTCAAAGCCCTGCTGTTCCTGGCGTGCGGCGCGGTGATGCACGGATTCGCCGGGCAGCTCGACCTGCGCAAGCTCTCGGGCCTGCGGAAGATCCCGGGGTGGCGGATCGTCGGATTCACGATGCTGGTCGGATGCCTGAACCTGTCGGGCTTCCCCTACATCACGGCGGGGTTCTGGTCGAAGGACCTGATCATCGGTGATGCGTTCGTGAACCCGCACACGCAGGTGGTGGGGTGGCTGCTGCTGATCACGGCGGGCCTGACCTCGTACTACACCTTCCGCGTGTACTTCCGCGTGTTCGAGGGGCCGGTGGCGTTCGAGGCGGGGGAGGAGGCTCACGGGCACGGCGCGGGGGATCACGCTGAGCACGGGCATGGCCACGGGCACGACGGCCATGACGCCCACGACGGGGCGCACGCCGGGCACGGGCACGGGGAGTTCCACCCGCACGCCCCCGGGTGGGCGATCAACTTGGTGCTGACCGTGCTGGCGGTGGCGACCTTCGCGGTCATCCCGCTCGTGTTCACGCACGGCGGCGAGCCGAGCTGGGCCGGGCGGATGGTCGATCACTCCACGGCGAACGTGCACGCGATCGGGCACGAGCACGCGACGTTCTTCGGGTTCGATCCGCACGCGGTGCTGCCGATCGTGTCGGGGATCCTGGCGATCGCCGGGATCCTGGTCGCCTGGTGGCTGCACCTGGCGGGCCGGACCACGGCGGCGACCAGCCGGGCCGATGCGCTGATCCCGCTGATGGGACCGATCCCGCGCTGGGGCCAGAACAAGTGGTACGTCGATGAGCTGTACCACTTCCTGTTTGTGCTGCCGCTGCGGGTGGTCTCGCACATCTGCTTCCTGATCGACAAGCTGCTGGTGGACGGGCTGGTGGACGCGGCGGGGTGGGCCCCGCGCGGCGTGGGCTCGTCGATCCGGCCGGCTCAGTCCGGCGTGCTGAACGACTACGCGGTGCGGATGGTGACGGGTGTCGGGGCGTTCCTGCTGATCGTGATCATCGTCGCCGGGGGTGCCGCATGAACCTGGTGATGCTGATTGCCATCCCGCTGGCGGTGGCGCTGGCGATGCCGTTGATTCCGGCCCGGAGCGCCAAGACCTTCGCGACGGCGGCGACGCTGGCGGCCCTGGCGTGGTTCCTGGTGGTCGCGGCGCAGTTCCCCTGGGCAGCAGGGAGCAGCGACCACATGGAGTGGATCCAGCCCTGGTTCCCGGGCATCGGCCTGTCGCTGTCGCTGGCGGCGGACACCGTCTCGATGCTGCTGGTGGGCCTGACGGTGCTGCTGGGGCCGATCGTCGTGGTGTGCTCGTACAGCGCCATCACGGAGCGGGTGCGGACCTACTACGGCTGGTTCCTGGCGCTCCAGGCGTGCATGACCGGGGTGTTTTTCTCCCGCGACCTGATCCTGTTCTACATCTTCTTCGAGTTCACGCTGATCCCGATGTACGTGCTGATCAACCTGTACGGGGGCAACGACCGGCGGCACGCCGCGACCAAGTTCTTCCTGTTCACGTTCACCGGCTCGCTGATAACGCTCGCCGGCTTCGTGTTCCTCGCGGTCAAGAGCGCTGCGGGGATGCCGCTGGGCGCGGAGAACGGCGGCTGGTCGTTCCAGTTCAGCGACCTGAGCGCCACGGCCAATGCCCTGCCGCTGTCGGTGCAGTCGTGGGTGTTCCTGGCGATCATGATCGGGTTCGCGGTGAAGGTGCCGCTGTTCCCGGTGCACACCTGGCTGCCGCTGACGCACACGCAGGCGCCCACGGCGGGCTCGGTCATCCTGGCCGGCGTCCTGCTGAAGCTGGGAACCTACGGGATCTACCGTTTCGGCCTGGGTTTCACGCCCGATGCCGCGATCCACTTCGCCCCCGCCATCGGTGTCCTGTCGCTCATCGGGATCCTGTATGCCGGGTTGATCTGCTGGGTGCAGACCGACGCCAAGAAACTGGTGGCGTACTCGTCCGTGTCGCACCTTGGCTTCTGCATCCTGGGGATGTTCTCGATGACGGCCATCGGGCTGACCGGCTCGGTGCTGTACATGATCAACCACGGCCTGTCGACCGGGGCGCTGTTCCTGCTGATCGGGATGGTCTACGAGCGGTACCACACGCACTCGATGAAGCACATGTCCGGGCTCGCGGCAAAGATGCCGGTGTGGGCTACGTTCATGGTCTTCTTCGCGATGGCCTCCGTGGGCCTGCCCGGACTCAACGGCTTTGTCGGTGAGCTCTTCTGCCTCATCGGCACGTTCCAGGGGTGGAGCGGCTGGCCGTCTCACGGCGCTCTGAGCGCGGCGGTGCCCGGCGAACTGGGCCCCTGGTTCGCGTTCTTCGCGGCGCTGGGCATGATCGTGACGGCGATGTACCTCCTGTTCCTTGTCGGCCGGATCGTGTGGGGCAAGCTCGAGCTTCCCACCGGGCATGGCGATGACGGGCACGGGCACGGCAACCACTCTGAAGCACACGCCGAGGGACACTCGACGCTGCCGGTTGACCTCAACGCGAGGGAGATCGGGGTGCTGGTGCCGCTGGCGGTGGCGTGCATCGCGATCGGCTTCTATCCCAAGCCCCTGGTGGACGTGCTCGACGGTCCCTCGCGGCAGCTGGCCGGATTCCTGGAGCACCGGCGGCAGGCGATGGCCGCGAACGCCGGGCGGGTGGCGGGGCCTGAGGCAGAACCCGCCACGAATGCTGGGCACGATGCAGACGACTCGCATGGGCCGGCCGACGGGGGGCATGAGCACACGGAAGGAGCCCCGCGATGATCGATCGCATCGCCGGTCTCTATCCCGAGATCGCCCTGTTCATCACCACGTGCGTCGTGATGGTCATCGGGCTCTCTCCGAGCAGGTCGGTGCGCCGGCTCTGCGGCCCGTTGAGCGCGGTCGGGCTGGTCGCCGCGTGGGCTCTGGCGGCGCGGGGTGAGGGGGTCGTGGGGTCGTCGCTGCCGGGCCTGGCGTACTACTACAAGCAACTGGTGTGCGCGGCGGGGCTGCTGCTGGTGCCGCTGCTGCAGGGGACGGTCGATCGCGAGTACGAGGCGGCGGTGGCGCGTGGGGCCCGGTTCGATGCGATCCGGTCCAACACGGCGGAGTTCTACTCATTCTTCCTGTTCTCGCTGACCGGGTGCCTGCTCTGCGGCGGCGCGCCGGACCTGATCTGGCTGTTCCTGGCGCTGGAGCTGACGAGCCTGCCGACGTATGTGATGGTCGCGATCTCGACGCGGGGGAACCGGTCGATGGAGGCGGCGGTCAAGTACTTCTTCCTGGGGGCGCTCTCCGCGGCGGTGTTCCTCTACGGGTTCGCCCTGCTGTACGGCGCCACGGGCACGACGTCGCTCGCCGGGATCCAGGCCTCGCTGGCGGCCCAGCACGCCGCGGGTGGCATCAGCCCGCTCGCGGTCGCGGGCGTGCTGATGATCGTGCTGGGGCTGTGCTTCAAGATCGCCGCGGTTCCGATGCAGTTCTACGCGGCGGATGTGTACCAGGGGGCGGCGTCGCCGGTGTCGGCGATGCTCGCGTTCGTGCCGAAGGCCGCGGGCTTTGCCGGGTTGATGCTGGTGCTGTCGGCGGTGGGCTGGTCCTTCGGCTCGACCCCGGCCAGCACGGGCGAGTCGCTGCCGCCGACGATCCGGCTCACGCTGTGGGTTGTGGCCGTGCTGACGATGTTCACCGGGAACGTGCTCGCCGTGCTCCAGACGTCAGTCAAGCGGCTGCTGGCGTACTCGTCGATCGCGCACTCAGGATACATGCTGGTCGGCCTGATCGCGGGGCCGGGGGAGACGGTCGCGAGCAACGGTCTCTCCGCGGTCCTGTTCTACCTGACGTGCTACGCGGCGATGACCATCGGCGCGTTCGCGGTCGTCGCCTCGATCGAGCGGCGCACGCCGGACGGTTCGGGGGACGAGGCGGAGAGCATCGCGGACCTGCGGGGGCTCTACCAGTCCCACCCGTTGCTGGCGTGGGTGATGGTGATCTGCTCGATGGGCCTGCTGGGGCTGCCCCCGCTCCTGGGGTTCATGGGCAAACTGACGCTGTTCACCTCCGGCATCTCCAAGGGCGAGATCGTGCTGGTGATCGTGCTGTGCCTGAACTCGGCGATCAGCGCGTACTACTACCTGCGTCTGGCGTACATGGCGCTGCTGGAAGCGCCGGATGCAGCGCCGATCGGCCGGCCGGTCGTGCGGACGCCGTTCAATGGGCGCGTGATCGCGGGCTTTGTCGGCGCCGCCGGGGTGGTGGCGCTGGTGGCGGTGAGCGACCCGCTCTCGCGTGCAGCATTCGACCTCGTGCAGACCCAGCCGCTCTACAAGGGGACTCGGGCGCGGCCGGTCGCGGCCGGAGCCGAGGGCACGCCCGCGCCCCGCGAACCGCAGGACCCGCGAACGAATCAGAACTGAGGTCAGGCCAGCCGGCGCCGGGAGTTGTTATCCGGCGCGGACCCGCACCACGACCAGCGTGACGTCATCGGTGCGGGCGTGCAGACCGGTGTGCTGGCGGAGGTGCCAGAACAGCCGCTCCGCAACGTGGGCGGCGCTGGAGTCCGGGGCGGAGTTGAGCGTTTCCAGCAGCGCCGCCGTGAGGCCCGCGTTGCCGAATCGTCGGCCGGCGAAGGAGAGCGCGTCGATCAGCCCGTCGGTGAAGCCGACCAGCATGTCCCCCGGCGCGAGCTGGCAGACGCCGCCCGAGTACCGCTGCGAGGCGTCGATTCCCAGGGCCATCCCGCCCTCCGCGAGTTCGGTGATGTCCTCGGCGCGAACGGGCCGGCCTGGCGATCGCCTGATCAGCAGCGGGGGGTTGTGACCCGCGTTGCAGTAGGTGAGCCGCAGGGTCGCGGGGTCGATGACGCCGTACCACAGCGTGGCAAACTCGTCGTCGTGGGTGTCCGCGGCCAAGGCGGCATTCACCCGAGCGAGGACCTCCTTGAGGTCGTAGACATCCTGGGCGTGGGCACGCAAGGAGGCCCGCACGGCCGACATGAGCAGCGCCGCGGGGACGCCCTTGCCGACGACGTCGCCAACGACGATCCCAAGATTCCCGCTGAGGGGGATCAGGTCATAGAAGTCGCCCCCCAACTCGGTCGTGGGCTGGTACTTGGCCGCGATGTCAAGGGCGGGGATCGTGGGCATGGCGCGGGGCAGCATGCGCCGCTGGACGTTCGCCGCGAGGCGGACCTGGTGACGAACCCGTTCGTTTTCCTCCCGCAGCCGACGGAGGCGTGCATTGATGACCGCCGCGGCGGACTGGTCGGCGATCGATCGCAGCAGGCCCTTCTCGGCGCGGGTGAAGCGGCGGGGAGTCCGGGCGTAGAGACGGATGAGCCCGATCGCGCGGCCCTGGTACATCAGGCCCGTCGAGAGGAGCGAGACAAGCCCCTCGACTCGGACGCGCTCCGGGTCGGGCATGCGTGGGTCGGTGGTCAGGTCGTCGACGGCGATGATCTCACCGCCGAGCGCTGCCTTGCGGATGGTGCTGGCGTGGGCGGCGCTCGCGCTCCCGGCCACCCATTCGGGGCTCAGGCCCCGGGAGGCCTTGACGACCAGGTCGGCCTCCTCGTCCTCGACCAGCGAGATCGAGCCGCCATCGACGCGGAGCACGTCCATAGCCAGGTCGAGAGCCGCGGTGAGGAGCGAATCGGCGTCCTCGCTCTGCACGAGCATGGAACTGAGACGGTACAGGGCGCCCAGTTCGAGCACCCGCTGGCGGAGTGAGACCTGGGCCTCGCACCCCTCGGAGACGGTGGCGGCCAGCCGCGTCAAGGCGTTGCGAAGCGAGTGCCGCTGCTTCCCGGTTCCCGGCACCGGCTCGGCCATGACCAGGTGGCCGAGTTCCCCGGTCGAGATACGGAGAACAGCCCGGAACGTCGGGGCGGCGGGGACGTAGGCACGTCCGGCGAGCTCAAACGCGCGCTCCGCGGCGGACTCGTCGCTCACCGTAATCCACGCGGCCCCGCGATCCCCCGGCACGATCGCGCTCCCGCCCGCATCGCGCATCCAGATCGGCACGCCGGTCATGCGGGTGAGCTCGTCGCAGACAGCGACCAGCGACGCGTCGGTGACGAAGTCGCGCAGCGTCAGCGGGCCGCGGTCCGGTTGGGCGGGGTCGCCGGCGGGGTCCGCCGGGTCGACAGGATTGGGGTGCGGCTGGGCCATCGCGGGTCGGGTCGATCGTATCCGCCAGCCGCGAATTGTCCGGATGCTGGAGAGGTCCGGGTCTATTGGTCGTCGTGCTGGTCGCGAAGGGCCTTCAGGGCCTCGAGCCGCTGTTTATGGATCGGGCGATCTGGCTCGAGTTGCGTGAGGGCGGTGAGGTGGCGCTCGGCCGCGGCAAAGTCCGACTTCTTGATCGCGACGCTGGCGGCGAGCTCCCGTTCCTGCGGGTCGTAGGGGGCGATCTGCGTAGCCCGCTCGGCCTTGGCGAACGCGGCGTCCCAGTTGCCCGTGGCGGCGTACCGCCGGGCGAGTTCGGCGGCGTAAGCGGGGGACTTCTGCTCGCGGGCATCGAGGTATTCGAGGTGCGGGATCGCCGCGTCGGGCCCATCACCGTTGCCCGCCAGGTAGTACTTGGCGAGGAGGCGGTGAGGGAGCGGGTCCACGGGGCGCGCAGCGGCGTACCGCTCCAGCAACGGGACCAGCACGGCGGTCGGGACCCCCGCCGTGCCCTGAAGGTCCATGTCGATTGCGATCTCGAGGGCGTCGGCAAGGTCGGGGTATTCGTCCAGCCAGCGGCCGACCATCTCGCGGGTGATGTCGGGAAGGCTGTCATCATCGACCGGCTGGTCCGCTTTGGCGGCGGGCTTCCGATCGAGCGGATCGGCGGCATCCTCGTCGGCGGGTTCGGTCTTCGCCGCGGCCTCGCGCCGGAGCAGGTCGCGGATCGTGGGCTGACCTGCCTTGGGGGCGAGCCCCCAGGCCTGGACCTGCCCCTGTGCCCACTGCGTGAAGGCGTCGAAGAACGCGTCTCGGGAGACGCCGAGCACGGCCTGGAACGCGGCTTCCTCTCGGACGCCCTTGGCGTACTGATCCATCAACTCCAGCGGCGCCTCGCGGCCGAAACGCTCGATCATGAACTGGTACATCCAGTGGGCCTGCGCGTAGGCAAGGGACCGATCGGTCGGCTTCTCCGGCCGGATGAACGCGAGGTTGATGGCGGTGAAATCGAAGAGGGCGTCTGATCGCAGGGCATCGGCGAGGAGCCTGCAGGTCTGGTTCTCGCGCGGAGCGAGTTCGAGATAGACCGCCGCGGCCTCCGTGAACCAGTGGGGGATCCGGTTGTTGGTCCGCGCCAGCGAGACGGTGTGGGTGAACTCGTGCCGGACGACGCGGGCCCAGTCGTAGGTGCCCAGGTGGTTGGCCCCCTCGCGGGGGGTCTCCATTGCGATCACCGGGCCGGTGCTCGCGGCGATGGTGTGGATGGCCGGCATCCCGGCGATGCGCACGCCGAACCAGCGGTGGTCGGGCATCAGGTCGATGACAGTCCTGGGAAGCCCGTCCTCGGTCACGCTGGTGGTGGGCGCGTAATCGATCCCGCCCGGCCCCGCGCCCGTCACGATGCGGTAGTTCTCCTCGAGCGGGCCGACCATCTCGCGGGCCATGACGCCATCGATGCCGGGCTTGTACCGGATGATGAAGTGCTCGCTCTCGATCGTGTCGTAGGAGCGGAGTTCGGTGACCAGTTTCAGGCTGTTGCCGGCCCGCACGTTGAAGGGATCCAGGCGGGTGGCCTCGGTCAGGGCGCGCTCCGCGCGGGCGTCGCGCCCGGCCTGGATCTCCAGCAGTCCCAGTTCGATCAGCGGCGCAGGCCATGAGGGGAGCCGCTCGTGGGCCGTGCCCAGGTAGTCGGCCGCGAGCGCGTACTGGCGGGCCTCGGCCAGCGTCCGGCCGATCTCGTACACCGCGAGGGCCGAGCCGGGCGAGAGCGCGTCGTACGCGGCGGTCCATTTCGCCAGGGCCTCGTCGTCGTAGGCGCGGGCGGCGACGGCGGCCCGGAGCGCGACCGCCCCGCGCATGGCCGGATATCGGGCCAGCGCTTCGTCGAGCAGCTCCGCGGCTGATTCGGGATCGTTGATGCGGAGCGACGCGCGGGCGCGGAGCATCGAAGCCAGCGGCGAGGCGCCCCGTGCCGAGTCCGCGTCCTGCTCGTCGCCCGCCGCCGTGCCCGCGGCCTGGGTTGTGATGTCGAGGCGGGCCGCGATCCGTTCCGCCGCGGCAAGGTCGAAGGACCACACGGCCATGTCGCCGAGCATCGCCCACGCGCGAGCGCACGAGGGGTTGAGCTCGAGCGTGCGGATCAAGGCCTGCTGGGCCTCGCTGGGGTTGTCCTTGTCCAGCAGCAACTCGGCCTCGACAAGCATGGCCGGCCAGTACAGCCGGTCGAGCGAATCCCGGACCCGGGCAAGGATCGACATCATCGCCCGGTAGTCGCCGCCGGCGGGGCCATCGCCGGCTCGGAGGCGGGACCGGAGCGCCAGCACGCGGACTCCGTCGACCAGGTCGGCCGGAGTCCGGAGTGATCCGGCCACGGCGGCCGCCACCAGCGGCGCCATGGCCTCGACCGCGTCGTCGTACCGCCCCATGGCGGCGAGGGCCTCGGCGCGGATGCGGACCGAGCGAGGATCGGCACGGCCCTCCAGCGCGGCCAGCGACTCGGCGAGTTCGCCGCGGAGCAGCATCGCCTCGGCTCGGTCAAGAGGATCGGCGTCGAGAGACTTGAGCGAGGGGTCATCCAGCGCGCCGCTGGTGAGCGCCGCGCGGGCCATGCGCGCCGGGGTATCCAGGTCGGCGGGCTCCCAGAGGCCGTGGAAGATCCGGAGGTCCTTCAGCTCGTCTTCAGTGAGGTATTCGGCCCGGAGCAGCCGCCTGATCGCGGCGGGCTGCGAGGGTCGCTCCATCGGCTCAGCCGCCTGCGGCGGCGCGGAGGCGGCGTCGCGCGGCGACGGGGCGACACCCGCCGCGGCGATCAGGATGAACGCGATGACCGTGCCGCGCCGGGCGCGGGTCCGTCTATTTCCCTGGCCAGTGTTTCGCGTGCTGTTGCCCGACGTGTTCACGCGTGGTCCTCGAGCCCCACAGCGGCCTGTTCGCACCCGGGGCCACCATGGACTCGGGCGGAACGCGCTGGCCGTGCTAATGAGCATCGGCCGGCTTGCGGAACTCCCTGATCTCGACGTTCCACCCTTCGGATGGCGGGGGAGCGCTGGTATCGAATAGCCGGTCATCGACGGGTCCGTTTGTAGCGACTGCAACGAGGATGACCTCTGTGCGTCCGCCGTCGGAGTTCACGGTCCGGGCCATGCGAGGCAGGAGGCTGCCGGTCCGGTACCAGAGCCGCACCTCGCGGAAGTCGCGCGCTTCATCGGTCCCTTCGCGCGGAACCAGCCGGAGCTGGACGGTGTCGGCGAAGTTCTTCCGGGCCGACTCGCTGGCGTCGAGGTGGTCATCGAATGGCAGGAGGGTGGCCTCGAACCGCGCGAGGATGTCGGCCCGCTTCTGGCCGATGGGGACCGGGAAGGGGCCCTCGCCGATGCGGAGCGGATCCGCCCGCTGGCCCGGCGGCACCACGCGCCGCTTGAACATCTGCTTCTGGTCCGGGAGTTTCTCGATCAGCCACGCACCGTCGAAGATGAACGTGCGGCGCTCGAGCCGCTTCTGCCCGTTGATGTACAGGGTGTCGAAGTCGACGGCGAAGCGTCGCTCGGGTGCCGAGTCGGACGTCGGTCCGGCGTCCGACCGGAAGGTGAGCGTGCCCCGGCGGTCCTCGGCGCTCGCGGCCTCGAGCTCGCCGAAGTCACGGAGGTAGCGGATGCTGGCGGTGAGCGTTCTGATGTCCTTGTCCGCCGTCTCGAGCGCGCGGAGCAGGTCATCGGCGTCCATGAACTCCCGCGCCGGTTCCGTGTCCGGAGCGGCCTCCCGGGCCGGCTGGGGAGACGGAGGCGAGGCGGACGGCGATTCCTGCGCGATCGCCGCGCCGGAGAGGGCGAGCCCTGTGAAAACTGTCAACAGACGTGCCGACGTCATGCCGTGCTCCTGGGGTCGGACCGTGCCCGACTCGCGCCGGCAAGGGCCCGGCACCATTACTACGTACCGTACGCGTGCATCGGTTCTTCGCGAGCCGGGGCTGCCGCTTTCGAGTCCCGGTGGGCGTTAGGTGGTCGTGTCCACGATCACACGGCGCCGGAGCGGCCCCGCCGGCTCAGGCCTCGTCGAAAAACGCGGCCGCGTCGGATTCCGACCATTCCTTGGAGATCTCAGCGATCGAGCGGGCCCGCTTGGGGCGCGTGACCCGCGGGACGCGCTGGGGCTGGCCCGCGGCTTCGTCGAACTCGCCCTCCTGCTCGAAGATGTCGGCGAAGGGGATGGTGCCGTCGCGGCGCTTGCGGCCCTTGATCAGCAGCTTGATGGGCACCTCGCCGAAGGGGAGTTCGTCACGGAACCGGTTGATCAGGAATCGCTCGTACTCCTGCTTGAACAGCTCGGGCTTGTTCACGACCAGGCCGATGGTGGGGGGCTGCACGGCGACCTGGGCGACGTAGTAGACCTTGGCGAAGGTTCCGAGCTTGCTCGCGGGGCCCCGGGTCTCGAGGATCCCCCGTACGAGGCGGTTGAGCTTGCCCGTGGTGACGCGCTCGCGGGACTGCTCGAAGAGCTCGTGGGCGAGGTCCAGGGTCTTGCGGACATTCCGGCCGTTTGAGGCGGCGACGAAGGAGAGCGGGGCGTAGGCGAGGCCCGGGATGGCCTTGTGGAGGTACTTCTCGTAGGCGTCGGGGGAGACGGCCTTGCCCTTGTCGCTCTTGCGGCCCTCGACCATGTCCCACTTGTTGACGACCAGCACGACCGGCTTGTACGACTGGCTCACGATCTTGGCGAGCGTCTCGTCCACCTGGGAGACGGGCTCGGTGGCGTCGATGAGCATGAGCACGACGTCCGCCCGCTGGATGGCGCGGACCATGCGGTCGAACGCCCAGTGCTCGATGCGGTCGGCGAAGGCCTTTTTCTTGCGGAGCCCGGCGGTGTCGATGGCGATGAAGGTCCTGCCGTCGATCTCGAACTTGACGTCCACGGCGTCCCGGGTGGTGCCTGCGATCTCGGAGGTGATGACCCGTTTCTCGCCCGCCAGGGAGTTGACGAGCGTGCTCTTGCCGGCGTTGCGCTTGCCGACGATAGCGACGCGGATGGCGCCGCTGAGGTCCTCCGCGGCCGGGGCCTCGTCCTGCTCGGCGGCGAGCTCGCCGGCGATGGTCCAGAGGTTGTCGATGAGGTCGCGCCGGCGGTAGTTGTTGCGGGCCGAGACGCAGAGGGCCTCGCCGAAGCCGAGGCTCGCGGCCTCCGCGGCGTGCCCCTCCCAGCGGGGACCGTCGACCTTGTTGGCAACAACGACTACGCGGACCTTGCGGCTTGCCTCGGCCTTCCTGTCGGCGGCCTTCTTGGCGCCCGGCTTGGCCTTGGGCTTGGCCGCGCCCTTGGCGCGTGCGGGGGCCGTGGGCTCGCGGGCGCCCAGGACGCGCTCGCGGAGCAGGCGGGCGACGGTCTCGTCCGCCGGGGTGATGCCGGCCTGGGCGTCGACGACGAGCAGGACCAGATCGGCGGAGCGGACCGCCTCGGAGATCTGGTGCTCGATGTCGTGGGTCAGCGAAGCGAGATCAGCTCCGACCTCGTTGAAGCGGCGCCCCTCGGCGACATAGGCGCCGTAGCCGCCGGTATCGGTGAGGTCCAGCTCGCGGTCGGGGCCCTCGCCGTCGGGGGAGTCGAGGGTCACGATGGTGGAGACCCGGTCGCGCGTCGTGCCCGCCGTGGGGTCGACGATCGAGACCTTGTCCTTGGCCAGCATGTTCAGCAGCGAGGACTTGCCGACATTGGGTCGGCCGACGATAGCAACGCGAGGGAGCGGCATAGGGGCGGACTTTAGGCTTGAACTGGCGGATGCCGGGCTCCGCAGGTTCGCGGCACCGGCAAGTCGTAGACTCTAACCATGCCCAACCAGCGTCTGCGACAGATCATCCGCGAGGCCATGCCGGAGCTGACGGCCCTCCGCCATGACCTGCACGCCCATCCGGAGCTGGCGTATCAGGAGCGGCGGACGGCGGGGGTCGTTGTACGGGAACTGACCCGGCTGGGTATCCGCCACAGGGCGGGGCTGGCGGGCGGCACCGGGGTCGTGGCCCACCTTCCGGCGACCGTGCCGGGGGCAGACGGACGCGGTGCCATAGCGCTGCGGGCGGACATGGACGCGTTGCCGATCGTCGAAAGGACCGGGGCGGCGTACGCGTCGACCACGCCCGGGGTGATGCACGCCTGCGGGCACGACGGGCACACGGCGAACCTGCTCGGGGTGGCCCGGGTGCTCTCGACACTATCGGAGCGGCCCAACAGCGTCACGCTCGTGTTCCAGCCCGCCGAGGAGGGGGGCGCGGGCGGCAGGCGGCTGTGCGAGGAGGGCGTGCTTGAGGGAGACGATGCGAGCCGGGGGGGCGGGGAAGGCGGGGGAGCCGGGCTTGGGGAGCCCGTGCGGGTCATCTACGGGCTGCATGGATGGCCGCAGCTGCCGCTGGGCGTGGTAGGCAGCCGCGTCGGGCCGCTCCTGGCGGCGACGGACGGGTTCACGGTGACAGTGAAGGGGACGCAGGCGCACGCGGCGTACCCGCACCTTGCCCGCGACCCGATCGTGGCCGCGGCCCAGGTGGTCGGGGCCCTGCAGACGATCACCTCGCGCAGCGTGGGGCCGCTCGAGAGCGTGGTGGTGACGGTGGCGACGATCGCCGGGGGAACGGCACGGAACATCATCCCCGAGTCGGTACGCCTCGGCGGGACGGTGCGGACGCTCACGCCGGGGATGCGCGTGCTGGCGAAGGAACGCCTGTTCGCGATCGCGGAGCACACGGCGAGGGCGATGGGATGCGAGGCACGCATCGAGTGGGAGGAGGGGTACCCCGTAACGGAGAACGAGAAGGGAGCAACCGGGCGGTTCTTCGAGACCGCGCGGCGCGCGCTCGGGGATGCCCGTGTGTGCAAAGTGGACGAGCCGACCATGGGGGGGGAGGACTTCTCCTACTACGGCCACCACGTGCCCGCCTGCTTCTTCATGCTCGGGCTGTGCCCGCCGGAACGAATGCCGGATCGCGGCGGCGCGGGATACCCCTCGCTGCACCAGCCGGAGTTCGACTTCGTTGATGCAGCGATGGAGACAGGAATCGAGGTGATGTGCGGACTGGCGCTGGAGCGAGACTGAGCCCGGCCTATCTGCGGGTTGGGGAGGGTTAGCAGCCGCCAGAGTTCAGCGCCGCGACCCAGGCCTGGATGAACCCGGCAAGGTCAGCGGGGGTGATCTGCGGGTCGGCGTCGAAGTTCGTCCGCGTGGTCGTTCCGGAGACATCGGCCACCCACTGCTGGACGTAAGCCGCGATGTCGGCGGGCTCGATGGTGCCGTTGCCGTCCCAGTCGGCGGGGCAGGCGGTGGTGCCGTAGATCTTGAGTTGCCACGAGTTGAACGTGCCGCTGTCGGCGGGCCCCTGCTCGTCGGAGATCGAGACGGTCCAGACGCCGTTGCTGCGCTCGTCCCAGCAGCGAGCCGTGGTGAAGACGAAGCCGGTGTAGTTGTCGGTGGGGTCCGGGTGCGGTGTGGCGAACTCCGAGACGGTGCCGGAGGGGGACGTGAGCGTGACACGCAGGTCGCCCACGGCGGTGTGGGAGACGTTGAGCACGAGCTCCGCGGTCTCGACGTTCAGGAACGAGCCGACGAGGGTCGTCCGGGTGACGCCGGGAGTGCTGGCATTGGGGATCGGCGTGGCAACGTTGAGGAGCGGCGTGGCGAAGGACTGCTCGGGCTGGACCAAGGGCCAGGCCTGCGCGAGCGAGACGGCCGCGGCGGCGTCGACGGCGCCAAAGCCGTAGTCGTACGAGATGCGGCGGCCGGCGCCGTTGAGCCGCCAGCCGGGGCTGGACGCGTCGGTCCACCTGGCGGTGCGGACAAGGATGTGCTTGACGTCGCGCCAGGTCAGCGCGGGGCGGGCCTGGAGCATGAGGGCGATCACGCCGGCGACCTGCGGCGACGTGGCGCTCGTGCCGCCGAAGCCGTTGCCGAAGGTGTCGGTGCCGGTCGTGGTGTAGATGGATGGGTGGATGCCGTCGGCGTTGGACGGTGCGACGATGAACATCGAGGCGCCGGTCTCGTTGTAGTACGCGCGCACGCCGGTGTTGTCGACCGCGCCAACGGCGATGACGTAGCGGGACGAGGCGAAGGGGTCATAGTCGAGCCGGTCGAAGACCCCGCCGTTGCCCGCGGCCCAGCAGAAGACAGTGCCCTTGCCGCCACGGCCAGTGGCGACGGCCTGGGCGAGGGCGTCGCGCTCCGCGGCGGTGAGGTAGGTGATCAGGCCGTTATCGAACGGGCCCCAGGAGTTGGTCTTGATGAAGTTCACGTCGTTGCGAAACCCAAACGCGGTGACGTGATCAACGCTGGTGGAGCCGCGGTACAGCTTGGAGACCTTGGCGCCATAGGCGACGCCGGCGCCGAAGAGGCCGTTGTTCCCGGTCGCCGCGACCAGGCCGGCGACAGACGTGCCGTGCCCGGTCAGCCCGCTCCCGGCCATGCTCGACGCGGCGTCGTAGTTGCTCAGGATGTCAGGGTGGGTAGTCGAGTAGCCGTCCTCCACGACGGCGACGGTGATCCCCGTCCCGGTAAAGCCGGCGTTCCACGCGGGAACGACGTTCACATCGATCGTCCCCGGCGCCAGGCTCTGGAGGTGCCACTGCAGGGAGAGGCTCGGGTCGTTGGGTGTGCGGAGCGGCATCGGGCGGGCGATGTCGACGTACGCCTCCTCAACGGCGCCGCCGGCGCGCAGGGCCGCGGCGAGGGCCGCCGCAGAACGGACGGATGGGGCGGTGGCGATGTGCCAGCCAGAGAGCGAGGCCATGGGAGCGGCGGTGGCCTTGGCGGCATCGAGCACCGGCTGCGCGGCACCGAGGTTGGCGGCCTTGATCAAGACGGTGTTGGTGATGGTGTAGCCGGGCGTGGGGGCCGGTGCGGGGTCGGCGGCGGTGGCCATGTCCGCGTTGTCGCGGGCGGCAGGGCTGGTCGGGGCGTCAGGGGTGTCGATCAGGAACGCCTCGGACCCGGCGCCGGCCCACAGCACGATGCGTTCCGGGGCCAAAGCGACAGCCTTCGCGTTCTTGGTAGGCCCGGCCGCGGCGCGGACGTCGGACGATCCGGTCGATGCGGCCGCACCGCACGCCAGAATAAGGACAGAAAGCACGGAGGCCGGGACGCTCAGACCGGCAGCGAGTTGACTCATCATGGTCGTGCGCATGGCGTTGGTCGGATCTTGCGGGTGGGGTCGCTTGGGCGTCCGGTAACGCCCGTCTGGCAGGCGGCACAGGGGTGTGTGGTTTTTGTGCGTATCAGCCGATCGGCAGTATTCGAGTGTACTCACATCTCTTCGCAACGCCAGTCCAATCGGTTTGGCGGGTGTGGCGAACGCGTTACCAACGGCGCCGACGGACCGAAAGTTCGCAGAGCCACGGGACGCCGGGTCCTAGAACCATGTCTACTTCTTGCACGACGGTCGAGCGGTACCGGTTCGTCCGCGCGTCCTAATAGGATGCAAGCATCGTGGCCCCTCGCGACATGGATTCAGGGATGGAAGCGGCGCCAACGCGACCTGCGTTCTCGGGGAGGTCGGGGTCGCCTGCGCCGATTCCGCGCCTGGACCAAGCCATGTTCGCCACCGAGTACCAGAACGCCCACCGAGCCCTGTGGTGCATCGCCGCCGGCGTGCTGGGCGACCGTTCAGGGGCGGCGGATGTCGTGCAGGACGCCGCCGTGACGGGCCTGCGCAAACTGCACGAGTTCCAGCCGGGCACGAGCTTCCTGGCGTGGATGGCGAGGATTGTGCGATTCACGGCGATCAACCAGCGCCGCAAACACCAGCGTCATCGCACCGGGGGTGTTGATCCATCGGCCCTGGATGCCACTCCGGGGCATGGCCCCGGCGTCGCGTTCGCCCCGGTGGTGAACTCCCGAGGCGAGATCGTCGCCGCGGAAACTGTGTTCGATGACCGCATGCTCGGTGCGCTGCACGAACTCACGGAGCAGGCCAGGGCGTGCCTCCTGCTGCGGGTGGTTCTGGAGATGCCCTACCGGGATATCGCCGTGGCGCTGGACATTCCCGAGGGGACCGCGATGAGCCACGTCCATCGCGCGCGGCGGCAGATGCGAGCATCCCTCGCCGGATCGGGGCCGGCGAGCGCGGATGGCCAGAGACCGAAAGGGGGGAGTTCGTGAGTCAACCGATGAACGAGTCCGATGCACGTATTGAGTCGTACCTCGACGGCACGCTCGTCGGCGCCGAACTGGCCGCGTTCGAGGCACAACTGAGCACCGATGCTGCGCTTCGGTCGGCTCTGGATGTGCAACTCCGGCTCGATGCGAGGCTGCGCGCGGTGTTCGCGCCCCCGCCGATGCGAGCCGTTAAAGCTGCTCCCGAGATAGAGTCGAGCCTGGACCTCGAGCCCGAGTCGGCCCCGGCTCCGCGCAGTGCTCCGCCAGCGCCGATGAAAACGGTGGAGGCGCCCGACCCCGCTGCCCACACATCCGGTGCAGCGACCGGCCGCTGGAGGCCGAACCGCGTGCACTACGGCGCGATCGCCGCGGTCGTGGCGATCGCCGGCGGGATCGGCGTGTACCTCGCGGCGTTCTCGACATCGGGCCCGTCGGGCGGCGAGGGCGCCAACCCGTCGCTGACGGCCACAGCGATCTACTCGGCGCAAGGGGCCAAGTCGTGGACGCCGGACTGGGCGTGCAAGGACGATGAGG
Source organism: Phycisphaeraceae bacterium (assembly GCA_019636655.1). Lineage (NCBI taxonomy): Bacteria > Pseudomonadati > Planctomycetota > Phycisphaerae > Phycisphaerales > Phycisphaeraceae > Phycisphaeraceae bacterium. Next base: position 105,101 of record JAHBXB010000007.1, read on the forward strand.
AGTTCAAGGACACGACGCGCAAGGCGCTCGGCCGCGCGGTGCTCTTCCACCCGGCCAACGGCGTGGCGCTGGTCGGTTGGACGTACGGCCAGTCGCCGTTGTCGGGGTATACCTCGATGCTGCTGGCGAAGGTCGAGGGGCGGCCGGTGCTGGTGCTGATGGGCAAGTCCGGCGACGACGCGAGGGTGCCGGGCGGGGCGGGGCTGAACGTGTTCAAGCGCAGCCTGCCCGGGGTTGTGATGTACGAGATCACACCGCTGGATCGATCGGCGGTGATCGATCACGCGTACGAGCCGTAGCGGCGCGCCCTCCACAGGACCGGGCGCTCTCGGGTAGGCTGGCGCGCCATGCTCCCGCACGACCCAACCACCTGGACAACCCTCTACTTTGCCTCGGAGTGGGTCATCCGCCTGATCATGATCGTGGTCGTTCCGTTCCGGCGGACGCCCGCCGCGGCGAAGGGGTGGCTGCTGCTGCTGTTCTTCCTGCCATGGCCGGGGCTGATTCTTTATCACCTCATCGGGCGGCCGACGTACCCCAAGTGGCGGCTGGACCAGGTCGCGAAACTGCCGCCGGTGGCCGAGCCGATCCGCGAGCGGATCAGCCAGGCCGGGTTCGTCGCCGAGCCTCCGCTCCCCGAGTCGCTGGCGCACGCGAGCCTGCTGGTCCGGAACCTGGGTCGGATGCGGCCGCTCGCGGGCAACTCGACCGAGATCATCGACCGGTACGACGCCTGGATCGACCGGCTGGTGGCGGACATCGACAGCGCTGCGCAGAGCGTGCACCTGATGTTCTACATCTTCGCAAACGACGCCACGGGGATGAAGGTGATCGAGGCGATCCGGCGCGCGACCGCCCGCGGCGTGGCCTGCCGCGTGTTGATCGACTACCTGGGCTCGTCTCGTTGGCGGGCAGGGACGCTCGCGGCGCTGCACGCGGCAGGAGCGGAGGCCCATTGCTCGCTGCCGGTGAAGATGTTCCATCCACGGGCGCGGCTGGACCTGCGGAACCACGCCAAGATCGCAGTGATCGACGGGGCGGTGGCGCACACCGGCTCGCAGAATATCGTGGACTCCACGTTCAAGCCCGGGCTTGCGTACGAGGATCTCATGGTCCGGCTCGTCGGCCCCGTGGGGCTGGAACTGCAGGCGCTCTTCGCCGCGGATTGGTTCCTTGAGTCCGGGAAGATGCTGGACCTGGAGGGGCACTTCCCAGCGCCGGACAAGGCGGGCAGCGTCGATGCCCAGGTGCTGCCGAGCAGCCCGGATTTCCCCGTCCCCAACGTTCAGCGGCTGGTGGTGGCGCTGATCCACGCGGCGAGGGAGCGGGTGGTGCTGACCACCCCGTACCTGGTCCCCGACGAGGCGCTCCTGCAGGCGCTGCAGACCGCCGTGCTGCGCGGCATCGAGGTGCACATCGTGGTCGCCAGCCAGCCCGACCAGGTGCTGGTGTGCCTGGCGCAGCGATCCTACTACGACGAACTCCTGAGCATGGGGGTGGTCGTGCACGAGTACCACGCCAGGTTCCTCCACGCCAAGCACGTGAGCATCGACGGCGAGATCGCCCTGATCGGGTCGAGCAATATGGACATCCGCTCATTCGTGCTCAACGCCGAGGCGGTCGTGGTCCTGTACGACAAGGGAGTGACGGCCGACCTGCGCCGCATCCAGGAGCGATATTTCGCCGAGAGCAACCCGCTGGATCTGGAGGTGTGGCGGCGGCGCCCGCTGCGCCGGAAGATCGCGGAGAATCTGGCGCGGCTGATGAGCCCGCTGCTGTAGACTTCGCTATCGCTAACGAGCCCAGGCGATGTCTCATCATCATCATCATCATCAGCAGCAGCAACAATCTCCCGCCGAACCTGTGCCCGAATCCGCCGAGGGCGTCGTTGAGGATCGTGCGACGCAACGGACGGGCTGGCGGCGCAGTCTCGCTCTGGCGGGTCTGAGCGTGCTGTGGCTCTCGCTTGTGATCGCGGCGTTGTGGTCCGTCGGCGCGATCCTCTATTCCAACCTGCCCTGGGCCTGGGTTCGGGTGACGCTCACGGGGGTTTTCATCGTCGGGTGCGTCGGCCTTGCCGGGTTCTACCCGCGTCGCCGCAGTGCCCTGGTGATCTTCCTTGGGGCTTTCGGGGTCGTGCTCATCTGGTTCCTGCTGACGCCGGCGTCCAACACGCGGGACTGGATGCCTGATGTGGCGGTCGCGCCGTCGGTGCAGATCGACGGTGATCGCGTGACGATCCGCAACGTCAGGGACTTCGCCTACCGCTCCGAGGCTGACTACGACGCCAGGTACACCACCCGCACCGTCGATCTCTCCCGCCTCAAGAGCATCGACCTGATCATGTCCTACTGGGGCCCGACGCTGATCTGCCACACCTTCGTCACCTTCGGGTTCGACGACGGGCAGTTCCTGTGCTGCTCCATTGAAACGAGAAAGAAGAAGGGCGACGAATACTCCGCGATCCGCGGGCTCTACCGCCAGTACGAACTCATCTACATCTGGGCCGAAGAGCGGGACGTGATCGGGCTGCGGACCAACCACCGGGGCGAGGAGGTGTTCGTCTACCGCCTCGAGTTCAAGCCCGAGCGGCTCCGCCGGATCTTCCTCGACTACCTCGACCGGACCATCTCGATGGAGACCCGGCCCGAGTGGTACAACGCCGTCACCAACTCCTGCGGCATGAACATCATCTACAGCGCCGCAGCACGCCGGCCGTGGATCCCGCTCAAACCGAACCTGCTGATGAACGGCCGGTGGGACCGGGTGATCTACGAGTCCGGCCACTTCTCAACGCCGCTCCCGTTCCCGGAGTTCCGCGCGCAGAGCCGGGTGAACACCAGGGCCCAGGCGGCCGAGGGCTCCACCGAGTTCTCCGCCCGGATCCGCGAGGGCCTGCCCTCGATCCCCGCCGCGCCGACCCGCCCGGGCGGGTGACCCCGGCCGGAGTCAGGTGAAGAACTCAACCTGCGCGGTCTCAAGGTTGTACATGGCGCCGACCATGTCGAGGGTCCCCTTCCGCTCCATCTCGTCGAGCACCGGGCTCTGGGCGCGGATCACGTCGATGGTCATCGACACGTTCTTCCGCGCGACCGCGTCGACGAAAGCAGGGTTCTTTGAGGTCCGGTCCCCCTCGAACTCCGTCGCCTCGACCGCTGGCCGGATCTTCGCGAGCAGCCCGGTCAGGTTGCCGAGCGTGGCGTTGTCGATCGCCCCCTTGATCGCGCCGCAGGCCGTGTGGCCCATCACCAGCAGCACCTTGGCCCCGCTGACCTTGCAGCCAAACTCGATGCCGCCGATCACATCGGCGTTGGCGATGTTGCCCGCCATGCGGGAGTTGAAAACCTCGCCGATTCCCATGTCCATGACGATCTCGGCGGGGGCCCGCGAGTCGATGCAACTGAGGATCACGGCCTTGGGGTACTGGCCCGCGGCGGACTCCCGCTGCTCCCTCAGAAAGTCCCGAGTCTGCAGCCGGCCCGAGCGGAACCGTTCATTCCCGGCCTTCATGCGGGCGATGATCTCCTCGGGGGTCAGCGCGTCTCGCTGCTCCTTGGAGAGGGGCTGGACCGTCCGGCCAAGAGCGACGCCGGACCCGATCGCCCCGACCCCAACCAACCCCGCGGCCCCCAGAAGGGAGCCCTTCAAGAACCTCCGCCGCGCGCCGGAGTGCGCATTGCAGCACCCGGAATGGAGGCTCGCACCGGTCAAGTCAAGGGGATTCATGGGGTACGCCTTTCTGTTGGAGCGGTCCCGAAGACGGGCAACATTGGAAACGGCCCGACATGCTACCGCAAATTCGGTCCGGGGCGGTCGGCGCGGGCTGGCCGGCCCGCGCCCCCGGTGCCTGTTGACCTCCCCCCCGCCTCAGGTATCATCCCACCGCGCCGGGGCTTACAGGCTCCGGAGCGGATACTGTTTACGAAAGGCCGCCGTAGCTCAGTGGTAGAGCACACCCTTGGTAAGGGTGAGGTCGTGGGTTCAAGTCCCATCAGCGGCTTTTTGAGGCTCGGCTCCGTGGTACCCCGGCCTTCCCCGCCGGGTTTCCTCAGCCTGCCGACTGGGCTTGGCCGGAAATCCGGTCCGCCCCAGACCGGAAGGGTTGAGGGCGATAGACTTCCGGCCCTTCCCAGGCGGGTTCGGTCCGGGGGAGCGGGCCGGGAAGCGGCGTTTGTCGGTGGAGGTCGGAGGGGGTGCACGGCGGTGTTCCGGCACGGTTGCCGGTTCGTCCGCCGCGTTTGTTCGAGTTTCGCTCCGGGCGGCGACGGGCGGTGGGCCTGTCGATCTCGGGGTTCGGTTGGTTGGATCCTAAGGTTGCACCGGTTGTCTCGACTGTTTCGACGGACACACCAGTACTCACGGTTGGAGGTTCACAGATGGCGAAGGGAGTTTTTGAGCGGACCAAGCCCCACGTCAACGTCGGGACGATCGGGCATATCGACCACGGCAAGAGCACGCTGACGGCGGCCCTTTCCGCCCGGTCGGGCGCGAAGTTCGGCGTGGTGACCAAGTCCTACGCGGAAATCACCAAGGGCGGCACCGTCCGCGACGCGACCAAGACCGTGACCATCGCGGCCTCGCACACCGAGTACGAGACCGACAAGCGGCACTACGCCCACGTCGACTGCCCGGGCCACGCCGACTTCGTGAAGAACATGATCACCGGTGCCGCCCAGATGGACGGCGCGATCCTGGTCGTGTCCGCCGCGGACGGCCCGATGCCCCAGACCCGCGAGCACGTGCTGCTCGCCCGCCAGGTCGGCGTCCCCTACATCGTGGTGTTCCTGAACAAGGTCGACCTGGTCGACGACGTCGAGCTCCTGGACCTGGTCGAGATGGAAGTCCGCGACCTGCTCAAGAAGTACGGCTTCCCCGGCGATGAGGTCCCGGTGATCCGCGGCTCCTCCAAGCCCGCGCTGGAGAACCCGAAGGACGACGCCGCCAACAAGTGCATCGACGAGCTGTTCGCTGCGATCGACCAGTTCATCCCGGAGCCCGCCCGCGAGACCGACAAGCCCTTCCTCATGTCCGTCGAGGACGTCTTCTCGATCAAGGGCCGCGGCACCGTCGCCACCGGCCGTATCGAGCGCGGCATCGTCAAGGTCGGTGACGCCGTCGAGATCGTCGGCCTGCACAAGGACAACAAGACGTCCACCATCACGGGCGTCGAGATGTTCCAGAAGACCCTCGACCAGGGCATCGCGGGCGACAACGTCGGCGCGCTGCTCCGCGGCATCGAGAAGGACCAGATCGAGCGCGGCCAGGTCATCTGCAAGCCCGGCTCCATCAAGCCCCACTCCAAGTTCAAGGGCCAGGTCTACGTCCTGACCAAGGAAGAGGGCGGCCGGACCACCCCGTTCTTCAACGGCTACCGCCCGCAGTTCTACTTCCGCACCACGGACGTCACCGGGGCCGTCAAGCTCCTCGGCGGCGCCGAGATGTGCATGCCCGGCGACAACATCGAGATGGAGGTCGACCTCGGCGACAAGCCCGTCGCCATGGAGAAGGGCCTCCGCTTCGCCGTCCGTGAGGGTGGCCGCACCATCGGGTCCGGCACCGTCACCGAGATCATCGAGTAAGCCCCGGCCCGGCCCCGCGGCCGGCCGCTTGATCCATCCCCGGCCCGCCGGATGAACCCGGTGGGCCGGATTTCCGAAGGTTCGAGTATCCCAATCGGGTCCGCCGGGCGTCGAAACCGCACGGGAGCCGGCGGCCCCGAAACCAGGTTCCTTGAAAGAGGTCGTTCGCGATGGCAAAGAAGGGAAAAGCGGCCGCCCGCGAGTTCGTGTGGCTCCAGTGCACCGAGACCGGTGACCTGAACTACCGCACCGAGATCAACGTCAAAGGCGGTGTCGCCGAGAAGATCAAGGCCGGCTTCAAGAAGTACTCGCCGCGTCTGCGCAAGCACACGCTGCACAAGGTCAAGAGGAAGTGAGCCCGTTCACGCCGCGGGCGGCTCGCTCCGGCGTGTATCCCGCGGCGAACGGCCTGTCCCTGGCCGAGTCCTTACGCCGGTAGCTCAATTGGTAGAGCAGCGGATTCCAAATCCGCAGGTTGCGGGTTCAAGTCCCTCCCGGCGTGTTCGTGCGAGCGGTCGAAGACTCTGCGGCGGCCGGGGCTGACGGGGGAACGATCCCGTCAACCGACCCCGGGCCCCGAGGCCGCGGCACGCGTTCTGGTCTCTCCCCACGGATCGGGGACGGAGTGTCCTGATGGCCATCGGAATCTACAAGCCCGGGCAGGGGTATTGGGTGCGGGTGCTCACGGCCTCGCTGCTCGCGGTGGTCGTCCTGGCCACCTCGGCGTGGGTGTACTCCCAGGCCGGGCTCGCGTTCGAGTCGCTGCCCAAGTCGGTCTGGTCCTTCCAGCTCAAGAGCACGAACGGCGCGGTGAGCCCGGGCGATGTGGTGACCTTCCTCGCCAAGCCCGCTCGCCCCGGCGATGCACCCGCCTCGATCGGCACCGCCAAGGTGCTCTCCTACGACCAGTTCAACACCGAGCTCCGCGTCTCCGGGTTCGTCGGGGCCACCCCCGAGTCCGACCTGAGCCGCGCCGGCCGCGTCTCGGCGGGCGGGGCCGCGCCTTTCACCGGCGAGGTCACCGGGTCGCCCACCGCCTCCGCGGCCGTCGAGCCGCTGATGGTCCAGGGCGCCGCGGTCGGCATCGTCCTGCTGATCGGCGCCGTGATCATCTACTGGGTCGTGGCGATCCGCCCCGGCACGGTGGACTTCCTCGTCGCCACCGACACGGAGATGAAGAAGGTCAACTGGTCCACTCGGAAGGATATCGTGCGGTCCACCGGCGTGGTGATCTTCGCGTCGGTGCTGATCGCCGGCGTGCTCTACGGGTTCGACCAGGTGTTCTCCCTGTTCTTCCGCGCGATCGGCATCCTGGCGACGGGCTCGGGATCCTGACCGATCGGCGTGTCTTCTTCGCTCGATGCCCCGGGGTGGGCGGGAAAGGGTGCTCCAGCCATGTCCGACAAGAACGCTACGACCGACAGCCAAACCGAGGGTGCCCCGGAGCGGGCCGGTGTGATCACCGGCGACGATCCGATCCGGCAGGGTGATATGAACTGGTTCGTGCTCCGCGTCGCCTCCAACAAGGAGTCGTACGTCCGCGAGACGCTGCTGCGCAAGGTCCAGATCGAGGCGATGCAGCACCTGGTCGGCCGAATCCTGGTCCCCACCGAGAAGACCAAGACCGTCAAGGGCGGCAAGCAGCGGATCGTCGAGAGCAAGCTCTATCCCGGCTACGTCTTCGTCGAGATGCGCCTCGAGCCCGACGGCCGTATCCCGCAGGACGTGTTCTTCCTCATCAAGGAGACGACCGGCGTCGGTGATTTCGTCGGCACCGCGGGGCGCCCCACGCCGATGAAGGACCACGAGATCGAGAAGATGCTCATCGATTCTCGCAAGCCCGAGGACCAACCGACTGTCAAGCTCGTCTTCCAGAAGGGCGAGAACGTCCGCGTCAAGGAGGGCCCCTTCGAGGGCTACGAGGGGACGGTGGACGAGCTGTTCCCCGACAAGGGCGTCGTCCGCGTGCTGGTCACGATCTTCGGCCGCCAGGCCCCAATCGACCTCGAGGAGTGGCAGCTGGGCAAGGCCGACGAGGTCTGATCCGACAGGCCGTCTCCACCCGTCCGCCGAAGGCCGTGACCGCGTGTCCGCGCCGTCCGCACAGGCCGCGCGACCGGATGCGATCATCCATCCCACGAACCCCGGTTCGAGGCCGCTCCGCGCCCTGTATCTCATGTCTGGAGTACAGGCGCCCGTGATGCTCGGGCGCGATGGGAGTCAAGATGCGCCCGGGGGTGGGGCGACGACGCCCGGACCGCGCTGCGCACCCTCCCCGGGCCAACGCAGGGGACACGTCATGGCGCGCGGAACTCACGGCAGGAATGCGGCGGTGTCGGCAGCGGGGATCATCGCTGTGGCGGGGCTCACCGTCGTCTCCCTTCCCGGCACCGGCCGGGCGCTCTCGAGCGATCCCTACGCCGACCTCCCGGCGGCCATCACGCTCGCCGGGACCGTGCGGGACTTCCGCGCGGCGGGAACGCCCGGCGGCCACGCGGACTTCGAGGCCTACAACACCGGCCACCGCGTCGGCCTTGTCGCCGCTGAACTCGACGCCGACGGCAAGCCTGTCTACATCGGCGAGGGCAAATCGGTCCAGACGCAATACCGCGACAGCCGCGGCCGCAACATCATGCCGGCGATGTACGACCAGTCCAAGGGCGACGCCGCGGGGGCGCTCGCCTCCCCCTCGTCACGGGCCGTCACCTCCCAGGCGACGATGGCGCAGTGGTGGCGGGACGTGCCGGGCACGAACATGGCCAAGTCGCACTCCATCGTCCTCTCTCGCCAGCCCAACACGAACATCTACAGCTTCCACGAGCAGGACAACGAGTCCACCGCCGAGCGAGAGGGCTTCTTCCCCGCCGATAACGACCTCTACAACGACATGAACCCGACCTACCACCACAACTACCACTTCACCTACGAACTCTCGACCCGGTTCGTCTACAAGCAGGGCGGCGGCCAGACCTTCACCTTCGTCGGCGACGACGACGTGTACGTGTTCATCGACGGGAAGCTGGCGATCGACGTGGGCGGCGTGCACAGCGCCGTTTCACAGACGGTCGACCTGGACCGCTTCGCTTCCAAGCACGGCCTGCGCGACGGATCCACCTACTCGCTCAAGTTCTTCTTTGCCGAGCGGCGGACCACACGGTCCAACTGCCGCATCGATACCACCCTGTTCCTGCTCCCAGCCGAGCTGCCCAAGACGGCGTTCCTGTTCGATTGACCCCTCGGCAGGATTGCCAATCAAGGCGCACGTGCCCCCGCGCCCCACGGCGGGGGTTTTTCTTCGGACCTGCCCGCAGAACCTCGCGGCAGGGATCGAGGGCCGGCCGTGCAGACCGCACAGGTTCGCAGCCTCCCGCCGCGATCACCCCCAACCCCCTTGTTCGCCCACCGGTGAATCGTACATCTGAAGGTGAGCGGTCGACGTTCGACCGGCCTGCCCGAGGGGGGCCGTGCAGGGAGCCAAGCCGGGCCGACTGCCGCTGAAGGCAAGGCCATTGAACGAGGAGCCTGACTATGAACCGGCAGTCCAGCAGCGTGTTTGCTTCGGTTTCGGTGCTCGGTGTGTTGGCGGCCGCCGGGCTCGCGATGGTCTCCGCCCCGCACTCCGGCGCGGCGGCGACGGCGGATCCCTTTGAGCACCTCCCGACGTCGCTGACGCTCTCGGGCGTGGTCCGTGACTTCAAGGAGCTCTCCGTCTCCCAGGGCGGGCACGCGGACTTCGAGCGCACCCCCACCCGCGGCTTCGGCATGTACGCCGGCGAGGTCGCCGACCAGCTCGACGCGGACGGCAAGCCCGTGTTCCAGTCGACCGGCTACAAGGTCTCGACCCAGTGGCGGGACTCCATGAACCGCAACATCTCGCCTCCGCGCAGCCACATCGCGGCCAAGCCCGGCGACATCGCGGGCGTCAAGGAGACGAGCCTCGGCGGCTCGACGACCAACGCCGAGAACTTCGCCAAGTGGTTCCGGGACGTCCCCGGCGTGAACATGGCCGCCCCGTACGCCGTCACGCTCAAGCGCCAGCCCAACTCGAACATGTACACGTTCGACGACAAGACCGACGAGCTCTTCAAGGGCCGCGGCGGGTTCTTCCCCATCAACGGCGAGCTCTTCGGCAACTCAAGCGGCGAGACGAAGAACTTCCACTTCACCTACGAGATCGACACGCGATTCGTGTACAAGCGCGGCGCCGGCCAGGTCTTCACCTTCACCGGCGACGACGACGTGTTCGTCTTCATCGACGGCAAGTGCGTCATCGACCTGGGCGGCGTCCACTCGGCCGTCAGCCAGACGATCGACCTCGACCGCCTGGCCTGGTTGCAGGACAACAAGACCTACTCGCTGAAGTTCTTCTTCGCGGAGCGCCACCGTACGCAGTCCAACTTCCGCATCGACACCACGCTCACGCTGTTGCCGGCTCAGCTGCCGTCGGCCGCCGCGGTGTTCGATTGATCGATCGTCGGGCCCTGTGAACGCAAGGCGACGGCACTCTCCCGCCCGGGCGGCCCAAAGGCTCCCGGGCGTTTTTCTGCGCCCGCCCCCCGCGGGGCCTCAGTCGTCGGCGGAGATGCTGCGCGGGCCCTGCGTGCCGGCGGTCCGCTCCATGTACCCCTTGCCCTTGCGCTCGTACTTGGTGAACCCCATCCGTTCGAGGTTCTTGTTGCTCAGCGTGCTCTTGGTCTTGAGCGGCGACATCGCGCCGGCGATGTTCGGGGCCTGCGGCACGCGCCGGACGGGCTCGCCTGTCTCGGGGTGCTTCGACAGCGCCGAGTCCTTCATCGACTGAACGGCCTCGAACGTACGGCCGGTGCCCGCGCCCTGCCTGTCCAGGATTTCGTACACGTACGTCGGCATGGGCTTAGTCGAGCGATTCGGACTCGATGCTCGCGACCTCCCCCTTGGTCTTCTTCTCGATGTACTTCTTGACCCACGTCTCGAAGGACTTGCCCGCCGCGGGGTCGCGCGCCGAGAACTCGATCCGCCGGATGTCGCTATAGCGGACGCCGATCTTCTGGTTGCCGCCCCCCGGCGCGGCCTCGGCCGGCATCAGGCGGACCGTCGAATCTGCGAGGCCCGCGCCCCGCCGCCGGTCGAAGAGATACCCCGACACGGCCCGGCCATCCGCCAGGTGCAGCGTGACGTCGCCGCGGTAGTCGAATGCCTTCTCAAGCACATCCATGGTCGTCCCGGCTTCCGCGGCGAGATCGACCGTCCATCCCGCGAGCGACTCGGGGTGAGCGCTGAACACACCGGTCGGGGAATCAAAGTCTGGATGCGCCTTGGTCTCTTGGGGCATGGTCCTGTCCGGGATATGGGAAGCGCCGCGGCGCCGGGGCTAACGATAGGTCGCGGCGGTGCGGTCGGCAGACGCGGACGCCTTATCCGAAGGTGCGGCCGCTGTCGGGGTCCATCATCCGCCACCCGAGCGACTTGCACGCCTTGCCGAGGACGGCCCAGGCGAAGTCCTCGTCCTGCAGCGACACGATCGCCTGGTTGACCTCGTCGGTGCCCGTGGGCATCTCGATCGTGAACCCGGGTCCGTGCAGAACCGCGACCCCGATGCTGTCGCCGCAGCCCGCCGGGCCCGAGCCGTCGGGAGCGGTGTTGAACGGCCGGAGCGACTCGATGAGCCCGGACAACTCGCCCAGCGGCACCAGCGTGCCAGCGCCGGCCGGGGCCGAGCCCGACATCGCCGAGGCGGACTTCACGAGATAGATCTGCCTGCGACGGGCCAACGCGAGCGTCCTCTCCACGCCCCCCCGTCCCACCGACTGCCCACTCCCCGCTCAACGGCGAGATCATAGCGAACGCAGCCGCGGGACGATCCCACGGCGCGCGCGGCACGAACTGTCCATGGGGCTACTTAGGACGCTTACGGGAGGGCTTCGCCGGCGGCTCATCGGGGGCGGCGGTGGACTCGGCCTGCTCGCCCTCCCCGGCGGCCTCGTCCTCGGCGTCTTCCTTATCGAGCAGTTGCACCGCAACGTCGATTAGCCGCTCTAGCGGAACCGGCTTGAGCAGGTACTTGTCGACGCCGAGCGACTCGGCGTACGCCTGGTGCCGCCGGCCCTCGTTGGCCGTGACCATGATCACCAGCGGGCTGTCCTCGTTGCCCTTGATCTTCTCAAGGACGAGGAACCCGGACCGCCTCGGCAGCATCATGTCGAGGACGACAATGTCCGGCGGGTCATCCTGGCAGGCCAGGACCGCGGCGTTGCCATCCTTGACGAGTCTGGTCTCCGCTCCCTCGGACTGCAGAGCGGTGTCGATCGCCTCCAGAACATCCTCGTCGTCGTCGACGATCAGGACGCGCACACCTTCAAGTCGGCCGCTGCTCATCTGTTGCTGGTCCTTGCTGGGTGGACCAGACAGCGTAGGAGGTTGGCGGTCGATCGATCGGGGGGCGCCCAACGGGCTGGGCCGGGCGGGGGGGTCGAACGGAGCGGGCGTACTGGGCATGGTGGGCTCCATGCGGGGGTCGGGGGTTCCGGCGGTGTTGACTCAAGTCCGTCCGCCAGGAACCGCCCAACGGTTCCCCCTCAGGCCGCGCCGGCGGGCTCGGGCTCGGGGATCGGGCGGGGCGGTTCGACAGCGATCTCCGCCGCGTCCCGGCGGGACCAGTCCATGATTGTGTCGAGCTCGCCCTGGGTCATCCAGGGGAGCTGCTCCAGTTTCTCGCGCAGGGCGCTGGGGAACGGCCGGCCCAGCCTCTCGTGCCGCGGCCGGCTCTTCCAGTAGCGGTGCATCCAGAGGTACTGCTCGGGGGCGAGACGGACCGCCGTCTCGATGGCGCGCCGATAGCGGGCGGTCACGTAGAACAACGGGTCGGGCCGGTCGACCCAGTCCTGCGGTTCGATGATGTCGACCACCTCAATGGTGTACCGCAGGGGCGCACGGCTCTTCGGGCTGCACCCCACGGCGTCGTTGGACGCGTCGGTGCCGGCCCGGTGGGGCGTCGCCGGGGCGTGCATCCCGTGCAGGCCCGGCGTGAGGCGACGGGCGACGCCGCAGATCACCGGCGCGTGGTGCTGGATCGCGAGCAGGCCGATCGTCTTGTACGTCGAGGCCAGGCGCCCGAAGAACGGGACGAAGAGCCCCCGGTCGCCCGCGTTCTGGTCGGCGACAAACCCCACGGCCCCGCCGGATCGGAGCACCGAAGGGAGCATCTCGGTCGCGCCGAACTTGTCGACCAGGACGAGCCCGCGACGCTGTCGCGTGGCCCGCACCCAGCGGTCGAACGGGGCCAGGTCAAGCGGGCGGTACAGCGCGTGCAGCGGGAAGCCCAGCAGCGCCAACGAATACCCGAGTACCTCCCAGTTGCCGCAGTGGCCGGTGATCGTCACCGTGGGCGTGCCGTGCGTGCGTCCGTTGAGCATGTGCTGGAGCGGACGAGTCAGCGACTGCAGCGACAGGTGCGACGGCCAGCCGTCGTCGGTGAGAACCCGGGGCGCGTAGATCGTCTCCGCGGCAAGCATCAGCAGGTGCTCGTACGACCGCACCGCGTACTCCCGCCGCCGCTCCAGGGGCCAGTCCGGGAACGCGACGGCAAGGTTGTCGATCGCTCTGTGCAGACGCTTGCGATTGAGCCGCATCTCGGCGAAACCGCGCCCGAGCAGGGCCGCCGCGCCGGTCGTCAGGCCGATGTCCGTGGCGCCAAGCGCCGAGAACACCGTGCGCAGGGCCAGGAAGGTCGGAACCTCAAGCCATCGCGGGGTCGATCGCTTCACCGGGAACCATACGGCCTTATCGGCTTCCGGGCGGCCGAGACCGGGAGGGGAGCGAGGACGCCCGCTCGGCGAGCAGGGCCGAGAGTTCCCGCCACACGGCATCTTCCGCGCGGCTGGCATCGACCAGCACGTAGCGCGCCGGGTCGGCCTCGACCTGGTCGAGGTACCCCTTCCGGACCGCGCGGTGGAACTCGCGGCCCTTGGCCTCCATGCGGTCCAGCAGCGGGCTCAGACGAGCTGCCGCAGCGGACTCATCGATGTCGAAGATGACGATCAGGTCGGGCATCAGGCCGCGGGTCGCCATCTTGGCGACGGCGGCGATCTCGCTCTTGGGCACGCCGCCGGCCGCGCCCTGGTACGCCAGCGTTGACGGCACAAACCGGTCGGCGAGCACCAGTTCGCCCCGCTGCATCGCCGGGAGGATCATCTGATCCACCAGTTCAGCGCGGCTGGCCATGTACAGCAGCGTCTCGCAGCGCACGCCCATGCCCGTGTGGGCACGGTCGAGCAGGATGTCGCGGATCCGCTCCCCCACCGGGGTGCCGCCGGGATCGCGCACCGGGCACACCGGCACCCCGTGGCGAGAGGCCGTCTCCAGCAGCCGCTTGAACTGCGTGCTCTTGCCCGAACCGTCGGGCCCATCGAAGACGATGAACCGGCCGGCGAGCCCCTTGATCCACGAGTCGTTCGCCACGGCGCCTCCCTGCCTGCTCACGCCCACGCTCACACGATGCTCCTTCCGCCGGCGATCCCTCTGGCGGCTTGGGTGGGCGCGAGTCTAGCGGCCCGCGGCTGGGTTGGCACGCGCGACCCCGCAGTCCCTACGGCGCGGCCCCGACAACCCGGGCGACGGCCTCAATCCGCCCGGTTGCGGCGCCACCGCCCAGCGACGGATCGATCAGACGGAGTCGCCCGATCTGGCCGCGGATCGACTGCGTTCGCTTCCCATCGGCGTTGTCGGCCAGCAGGATCTCCAGCATCTCCGCCCAGGCCGACCAGTACACGGGCGGCCGTCCACCGGCGACGATCCCGGGCGCAGCCGAGGCGGCGGTTGCCGCGGCTGTGCGGTCAATCCCCTCCACCAGTGTGCGAAGCGACGCGAAGGCATCGCCGGCGCGGTCGGACTGTCGCAAAGCCCTGGCAAAGCCGAGGTGGACGCGGGCCTGGTCCTCCGGAGTCATGGACGCGACGCGGGACGCAAGGTCCTCGAACTGCGAAAGCGCCCGCTCGTCACGCGAGTCCGCCAGGCACTCGGCCAGCAGCAGTCGGTAGCGGTCGGCCGACCCGGGTCGACGCTGGATGGACCACGCCACGGCCCGCCGGGCGACGCCCGCGAGCCGGTCCCGGTCCGCGGTCCGCGCCGCGTCATCGCCGGCACGCGCGAGGTCCGTTCGCGCGAGCGTGACGGCCGCCTCGATCGCGGCGGTGGCGAGGTCGTCCCCCTCTCGGCGCTGGGCGTCGGTCGCGCCACCCGTGCCGGGGCGGATCCCCTCAAGGGCGCCCAGCGCGGCATCGAGCCGTTCGGCGGTCATCTCCCCCGCGAGCGACGCCTCATCGATGGCGAGCCGGGCCCGCTCCAGTCGATGGGCGGGGGCTTCCGGGTCGTCCGGGGCGATGGTGTACGCCAGTTCCAGCGCCCGGGCATACAGCGGCAGCATCGCAGCCAGCTCCGGCGATCCCTTCGTCCCCCCCGCCTGCGCCAGACGCCCGATCGTGTACCGCGCGATCTCCACCGCCTTGAGCACTGCCTCTTTCGCCCGCGGCGAGTTGGGGTACTTCGTGCCCAGCGTGCACAGGTAATCGAGTACGACGGTTCCGTCATCCCCCTTGCCGGCCTGGATGACCGCCCAGTTTGCCACGGCCAGTTCCCACAGGGCCTGGGCGCGGAGATCCTCGGCATCGGCCCGGGAGCCGACCATCTCCAGGAGACGGACTCCCTCAGTTGCCGCCGCGTTGCCCGCGCCGCCGCCGGCGACCAGCGACGCTCCCTTGGCAAAGGCGATGACCGGGTCGAGCTGCTCGTACGGCACCGCCCGGTTTCCCGCGGCCGCGGCCAGATCGCACGCTGCGGCGATCTTGGTGTACACCGCGGCCCGCAGCGCCGCGCGGTCGGCCTCGAGGTCCTTGCGGGTCAAGAGCGTCGTCAATGGGGAGAAGGCATCGGCGAGCCAGACGGACCGCTTGGAGGGCTCCCACGGCTGCTCGATCAGCATGGTGCGGCACTGGGCCTCGGCCAGCAGCAGGGCCAGCAGCGGATCGGTGCGCCCCTGCACCACGAACGGCGCTTGTCTCGCGGCATCGCCCACGCCGGCCACGGCCGCCACGATCTCGCTCTCGCCCCGCACAGCGCGGAGCAGCCCCATGAGCGCCGCCGTCCGCGTGAGCGCATCGGGGGCGTCGACGGCCCCGAGTTCGCCGCCCGCGAGGGGCCGGTCCGCCACCCACTTGAACAACTCGCGCGCGTTGGCCCGTTGCTTCTCTTCCCTGAGCGCGACGATCAGGAGCGCGGATCCCAGCGAGACCCTGCGGACGGATTCGCCCGCGACCGAACCGACGCTGAGCTGGCCCAGCGAGGCCAGCGCGATGCGGCACAGCTCCTCCCTCGCCGCGCGCCCGGACCCTGTGTCAGGGCTCTCCAGCGAGCCCAGCACAACCCCGGCCCGTCCGCGGTAGTAGGGGATGCGCAGGCTCTGCTCGGTGTCGATCAGGCGTGAAAGAGCGGCCTCGACCTGGTGCGCCTCGGCCCGCGCCTTCGCGGGGTCCGAATCCCGTGCCTTGAGCACCCGCTCCTGGAGCCGCCGCACCGAAGCCGCCGCGGCCTGCTCGGCTCTGCCGACAAGCTCCATCGCCTCGCCCGCGTCGGTGTGGGCCTGCTCCCGCTGCACGCTTGTGGGGATTCCTAGGAGCACCGAGGCCTCGGTACCGTCGCGCGAAAGCCGCTCGAGCAGCGTGCCCGCCTGATCGAGCATCCACGTGGGCGCGCGGTCGTCGTCGGGGGCCGCCGCGATCAGCGCCGCGCGGGTCTGGATCGCCTGCCGGATCGCCTCGTCGCGACGCGCCGGAATCATCGCGGGGTTGGCGAGGGCCTTGGCGATCTGGTCCAGCGTCGTCAGCAGCGCGTCGGGATCGGATGTGGCGGGCTGCACACCCACCGCCGTCGCCGCCGGCGCAGCGGGAACACCGCCCATGAGCAGCGGCAGGGCTCCGGCGAGGGCGGCGAGGATCGTCTTGGGTGCACGGCGACGCATCGGCGGTGAGGTCATTTCTCGATCAGTTCGGCGCTGGACTTCATAAGTCTGTAGGCCGGCTTGTCCGCCGAGTCCTTCCCGCCGTGGAGTTTGGCGATGGCCTGCAGGATGCCCGTGGGGTCGTCGTCGATGAACTGGATGGTCTTGATGACGATCGGTCGGCGGCCGTCGGAGCGATCAAGGGGGTTGAGCCGGTCCAGCTCCGCCATGGTCTTCTCCAACCCGAGTTCCCACACCCCGCCGCCGGAGCGTGCGATGGAGCGGGAGAGCAGGAAGATGGCGTCGGGCTTCATGGCGATGGCGGCCCGGAGGCCGTCGAGGGGGTTGGAGCGACCCCGGGGGCGCTTCCGTTCTTCCTCCAGCCACTTCTGCACCTGGAGTTTCGCTTCAGGGGTGGCGCGGATGAGAGCCGGTGTGAACCAGATGTAGCCGGGCCCGTCGGCCTCGTCGGTGGCTCGGAGACGGTTGGGGTCGTCGTAGGCGGGGTCGCCGGGGCGCGGCGGCTCGATGCGCCGGAAAACGATGACCCCGAATCGCTGGGAGGGAGAGAGCCGCAGGATCGACCGCTGGACCTCGTCGAGCACGTTGGAGAGCGACGAAACCATCGGCCCCGAGCCGTCGATCACATACACCACGCTCCGGGCGCTGGAGGCGCCAAGCCCGGCAAAACGAACGTCGGCCAGCGAAGGAGCGGTCGACCGGAGCGCGGCGGCGGGGTCGGGCGACGTGCCGGCATCCGTATGGCCGCCCTCAAGCCGGGGCGCGGGCGTCGTGGTGTCGATCGACAGACCCGTGAGGCTCGGCGCCGCCTCGGACGCCGGCGCACGGAGCGCGGCCGCCGGGGCCGTTGATCCCGTCGTGATCTTGGTAGCCTCGCGCGGGGGTACAGGGGGAGTGGGGGTGCCCGGCTCCTCAAAGGCGATAAACACCTCCGGCGGCTTGGGGGCCGAGGAGCCGACGGCGACGCGCCACACCACCGCCGCCGCGGCGATCAGGATGAGCGCATGGACAATCACGGACCCCGAGATCGGCAGGCCGAAACCGGCCATCCACCGGCGCGCGCGCGCCGCCTGGAGTGCCTGAACGGGCGTCCCGTCCGGGGGGCTCACCGCGGGCGCCGGCGCGATCGTCTCAGGCTCCGTTGTCATCAGGGGCAGTCTCGGCGATGGCGCGTCGGAAGAGTGCGTTGTCCATGGCCAGCACCCCGGGGCCCATCAACATCAGGGCCAGGGCGGACATCAGCAGGGCGAACTGCAGCCACAGCGGCCCCCACGCCTGCAGGTCGAATGCGTCGTAGGAAGGCCAGAAACTAAACAGGCCCGAACCGGTGCGAACCGCCGGCCCGAGTTGCGACAGCCACATCGTCCCCAGCATGACACAGGCAAGGACCAATGCCCAGATCCGGGTGAGTAATCCCGCCAGGATCATCGCCCCGCCCGCGAACGCCGCGGTGGCAGCCAGGTAGGCCTGCCAGCGAGCCGAACTGCCGCTGCTCAGGACGCTGGGCCAGAGAATCGTCGGCGTCGATCCGTCCGCGCCGGGCGGGGGGTCGCCCGCATCGCTGATCGCGACCGCGATGCGGTAGACCTGCCGGACCGGGCGGGGGGCCATGAACTCTGAAGCGGCCCGGACCGGCGGGGCGGCGGGCTTCTCGATGGCCTGCGGGGGACGCCCGGCGTCGGGGT
The DNA here is from genome assembly GCA_019636655.1 of Phycisphaeraceae bacterium. Lineage (NCBI taxonomy): Bacteria > Pseudomonadati > Planctomycetota > Phycisphaerae > Phycisphaerales > Phycisphaeraceae > Phycisphaeraceae bacterium. The sequence continues at coordinate 123,355 of JAHBXB010000007.1, forward strand.
TCGGGGCCGGCCCGCTGTAGCGGTCGGCGGGCATCGGTTCCTGCCCGGGCGGAGGCAGAGGGGTCGGGGCGGGCTTGGCGGGTGCGGGACCGGCTGGCCCGGTGCCCGGCGCGGCGGCGTCGGGCGGCAGGACCGGGGGCGTCTGGACCTCGGGAGTCGGAGCGACCGGCACCGGCGCCGTCTCGACGGCCACGCCGAGATTGGCCAGCACCGCGGCCTCCCGGGGGGTGGGCGTGAAGTGGCCGAGGATCAGGGCCAGACCGCTCCAGGCGAAGGTCAGCCCGACCGACAACCGAAGCAGCAGCGGCGCGAATCGGACACCTGCCGGCTCACTCCGATTCATGATGAACGCTCCTGTCCCAGGCCAACCGCCGGCGCGCGGGGAGCGTCCCCGCCACGCCACATGACTCAATGGTAATCATCGGATGGCGAGTGGACGGGGCATCGGCAAGCGCCGGGGAACGCCCGTTTTCGGCCCTAGCATGTCCCTTGAGCGGGCGTGGCGGAACTGGCAGACGCGCGGGACTTAGGATCCCGTGGCCGCAAGGCTGTGCAGGTTCAACTCCTGTCGCCCGCAGTACGATCCCAAGGCCGGCTCGTCGAGCGAGATCAGGACTTGGGCGCCGGCGCGGCGGGAGGCGTGGGCGCCGCCGGAGCCGTGGGGGCGGAGGGCGCGGTGGGGGCGGGGTTCGCGTAGATGCCCTCCTCGTACCGCTCCTTGGAAACCTTGCGCACGTCCGACGACTGCAGCGTGATCGTCCCGCCGGACTTCTCATCCACGAACTTGACCGCGCCGCTGTTCTCCCGATCGACCTTGGTGGTGTAGTAGGTCTTCCCGGTCGCGACGTCGCTGACCGTGTAGTAGGTGGTGCAGCCGCCGGCGGTGAGGATCACGAGGGCGGCCGCTGAGAGGGCGATCGATCGCAGGGATGTCATCGGCTGGTCTCCAAGAGTGAAACGGACTGTAGCGACCGCCCCCGCGTCCGGTGGCGGCGAGGTCCGGTCGGGGTCTGGATCAGAGTTCCACGACCTGCATCTCGGGCTCCGCCTGCGCCAGCGGCGGGGGCGGGGCGACTTCGGAGACGAAGACCGAGAGCGACGGGATGGCCTTGGCCATCTGCTGGCGCGTCATCGCCGCGTTGTACAGGCGGGAGCGCACGGCCCTGGAGGGCCGGCGGTGCACGGCGGGATCATTTTGAAGGTCGATCGCGTCCTGCGGCAGCCGGTCGGCGTCGGACTCGCCGCCGAGGTTCGGCAGGCCCTCCCGCGGCGGAGGGATCTCGGCCGTGGGCGAGGCGGCGAGCGCCGCCAGGTCGATCGCGATCTGCGCTTCGGGCAGTGTGCCGTCGATCGGCGCGATCGCCTGCTCGAAACTCTGCAGCATGTCGCGGGCGTTCTGGAAGGTGCCGGCCTTCTCGAGCCAGGACGAGGAGGGCAGGACGATGTCCGCTCGTCCGGCGAGGTACCCGTGGCCCTTGAGGGAGTCGATCAGGACCACGAAGGGACCGTCGGCCGACTGGCCCAGTTTGTCGACGAGCGTCTTGGGGGCCCAGTCCGAGGGGTAGTTGCCCGTGATGATCGCGCCGCCGATGCCGCCGCGGAGCAGCGAAACGAACTCATCAAAGGAGACCAGCGAGGCCCCGGGGGTCTGGGCGATGGCGTCCAGGACACGCCGCACGCCGCGGGCGTTGGGCGCCTTCTCGGCGTACATCTTGAAGCCGTTGGAATCGCTGGGGGGGAAGGTCTTGTCCTGCCCGCGGCTGGGCACCGGGCCGACGGCCATGACAACCGACGGCGTGATCGCCAGCGCGGCCCGCGCGAGCAGGTAGGCGTCCTCGCACGAGAGCATGGGGCTGACGAGGAGCCCGAGGCGGGCGCCCTTGTCCATCGGGCCCTTGGCCGTCACGGCCTGCTTGAGCCCGGCGACCGCATCGAGCAGCGCCCGGTTCCAGTCGGTCTCCACCTGCACGCCGAACTGGCGGCGAACGGGCGTCGTGAGCCGGTCCTCCGAGTGGACCCACTTCCAGGAGTGCCGCACCTCGTCGGTGATCCACCACTTGTTGACGGCCATGTTGGTCCGAGGGCGGAGGCGGTACACCTTCCCCTCGTTGTGGCAGACGGTGAGGTTGTCGCCCGAGGCGGTGAAGCCGTCGATCGAGGGCGTCTCCTTCAGGAACCACACCCGCTGGGCGAAGAGGAAGTCCTTGTCCAGCAGCGCGCCGACGGGGCAGAGGTCGGTCACGTTGAGGGAGAGTTCGTTGGCGATGGGCCGGCCTGGGAAGACGTCGATCTCCTCGTGGTTGCCGCGGCCCTGGACCATGAGTTCACTGGTGCCCGTCACCTCGCGGGTGAAACGGACGCACCGGGTGCACATGATGCAGCGGTCGGAGTAGAGGAGGATGTTGGGGCCGATGTCCTTCTTGGGGTTCTTGACCTTGACGTCCTGGAAGCGGGAGGCGGCGCGGCCGTACTCGTAGGAGTAATCCTGCAGGCCGCACTCGCCGGCCTTGTCGCACACCGGGCAGTCCAGGGGGTGGTTGATCAGCAGGTATTCCATCACCGACTTCTGGTTCTGCACGGACTTGGGGGAGTCGGTGTAGACCACCATGCCGTCCGCCGCGGCGGTCTGGCAGGTCGGGACGAGCTTGCCGCCCATCCAGGGCTCGAGGGCGTTGTTGTTGCGGGGGTTGGGCATCCAGACCTCGGCGAGGCAGATGCGGCAGGAGGCGACGATCGAGAGGCCGTCGTGGTAGCAGTACTGCGGGATCTCGACGCCGGCGTCGTTGGCGACCTGGAGGATCATCTGACCCTGGGTGAACTCGCGCTCGACGCCGTTGATGGTGATTCTGGGCATGGCGGGGGGATCGTAGCCGAGGTGGGTTGGGGAATGCCCGGATGGGGCGGCGCGGGATGTTCGGCCCGCGCCGGGCCCATGGAGAGCGGGGGACACCCTAAACTCGCCGGATGTCCCACACGTTCCAGGCCCCGACGGGCACCCGCGATTTCTACCCCGCCGAGCTCAACCGGCTGCGCTACGTTCAGGACGCCTGGCGTCGGACGTCCATCCGGCACGGATTCGACGAGATCGAGGGGCCGACCTTCGAGCACCTGGACCTCTACACCGTCAAGAGCGGCGAGGGGATCGTGTCGGAACTGTTCAGTTTCGAGCGGTTCGGCGGCGAGAAGAAGTTCGCGCTCCGGCCGGAGTTCACGCCCACGCTGGCGCGGATGTACGCGGCGAAGGCGGCGAGCCTCCCGAAGCCCACCAAGTGGTTCTGGATGCAGAACTGCTTCCGGGCGGAGCGGCCGCAGAGGGGGCGGTTGAGGGAGTTCTCGCAGTGGAACTGCGACATCGTGGGGGACGACTCGCCTGCAGTTGACGCAGAGTGCCTTGAGTGTTGTGTTGGACTGCTTGACCATCTCAAACTGACCCCGTCGCACGTCAGGGTTGGCTTTAGCCACCGCGCAGTGATTGCACAGCTTCTAGGAGTCACAGGAGCAACGGAAAGCACACTCGACCGGTCGCTTGCTCTCCTCGATCGTCGATTCAAGATGGACGCTTCGGAGTTCGCTAGCCAAATGTCAGCGATCGGGATCGATGTCGAAAGGCTGGATGTTCTGGTTGGTCAAATTGGCCAGAATCGCCGAACCAAACAGGACTTCGTTCAGGACCAAGGCGGCGCTCGCATTGATCTGCGTCCGATTCGAGCGATAGAGGACAGTTTGCAATCGGCTGGTATTGGTGAGTGGTGTGTTTTTGATAATCGGATCGTCCGCGGTCTCGCCTACTACACCGGCATGGTCTTCGAAGTCCACGAGACCACCGGCGCCGAGCGCGCCATCGCCGGCGGTGGCCGCTACGACAAACTCATCGAGATGTTCGGTGGCCCGCCGACCCCTGCCGTGGGCTTCGGCATGGGCGATGTCGTCCTCTCCCTGGTCCTCCAGGACAAGGGGCTCATGCCCGATGACGCCCGGATCGCGGACACGCTGGGCCTGCGGCCGGATGTTTTCGTCTTCGCCGCGGCGGAGGCGGCGGACCCGGCGGTGACGGGCGTCGTCGCCGGCTTGCGTCGTGCGGGGCTGCACGCGCGCCGGTCGTACAAGTCCACCCGCAACATCGGCAAACTGGTGAAGGACGCCGCGGGCGCCAATGCCCGCTTCGCGATGATCCTGCACTCCGCCGAGGTCTGCTCGCTCAAGAACATGGCGACGCAGGCGCAGGAGGACAACGTGCCGGTTGGTGAGGCCGCGGCGCGGATCTCGGCGGGACGGTAAACGGCCTTGGCTTACTTCGCGGGCTCGACCACGACCGGCACGCCGGTGCGGACGATCCATCGCGACTGCGGGCCGGTCCACCACAGGACGCTCACGGGGTCCAGCGTCGGCGTGGCCTCGATTGGCTCAGGGAGTTCGATGAACTCGGCCCTCTGCGCCGGCCCGTTCTCGCCCGAGCGGGTCAGGCGGGAGACGATCGACGACAGGCCGGCCGATGAGAGTTCGGCATCGACGACGTACACCGCCTCGGGTGGGCGAGGCGTCGGGAACTGCATCGGGATCGAGCCGGGTTCGACGCGGACGGTGGCGTTCGGCTCACCGTTGCGACGGCCCGCGGCGAGGGTGGTCTCGCGGTCCTGGTCGGGGGAGGTGGGGCCCATGGGTGTGATCGGCGGGGCCCAGAGGCTCGACAGCCCCGCCATGGCGCGGGGCAGGGCGCTGGCGTCGAGCTTCGTCACCCGCGATACGCCCGATCGTCCCGTCGGCAGGACCGCTTCGACGCTCGACTGCGCCGCGGCGAGATCCTTCGAGGTCACGCGGATGCCGAGCCGGCCCTCTCGCGCCAGGGTGACGGCGCGGGCCGCATCCATCCCGCCCGTCGGGCGGTCGGTCGCGGCTCTCGACTTGTCCTCGGAGCCGGCGCCCGATTCCGCGAGCTTCATGGCGCTGGTGACGGCGCTGGATGCATCATCGGGATCTTCGCCCGCATCGGGGTGGGGCTCGACGGTCGCCGCGAGCATCTCCGGGTGGGCCGGGTCGCGGAGTTCCGAATCCGCGGCGGCCTCGACCGCCTTCTCGTTGGCCGCGATCCGGAGCTCGGTCGAGGCCGACGGTTCCGGGGCCGGCTGCTTGAGGGTGAAGCCGATGTCGGCCGGCGTCGCCACGGCGACGTGTTCCTTCGAGTTGCCGCGGCCGATGGTGCTGACGACCAACTGCTGGGCCGCCCAGATGCCGCCCCCAACGAGCACGGCCGCGCTCGCGGCGAGGGCAAGGCCCTTGCCGGTCCGCGAGGTGAAGATCCTCGCGACGACGGACCGGCGCGGCTCGACGAACTTGGCGACCGGGATCTCGGCTGGCGCCGCGGCGGACTCGCTGTACACCGCACCAAGGAGGGCCTCTCGCTCCAGGCGGGCCTCGACGCCCTCCAGGATCCCCTTGGGGGTTCGGGGCACCGGCATCGCCCCCAGGGTGACCCGGTCGGCGACCATCGCCGCGACGAGGCGGGCGGCGCTGGGGTCGGCCTTGAGCGCCGCCTCAACGCCTGCCAGGCGCTCGGAGGGCAGGTCGCCCTCGACGTAGGCGAGCAGGTCGTGTTCCGGGATGGGGAGTGCCTTGGACATTGGATGGGGTTGATGTGTTAGTCGTCGTTCGGGCCCGAGGAA
>JAHBXB010000008.1 GCA_019636655.1 Phycisphaeraceae bacterium
ACGTCGATCGACTACGTGCACGCGTTCCACGTGGTGGACATCAACCGCGACGGGAAGCTGGACATCGTGTTCGCCGAGATGGCGCAGTCGACCCGCAAGCGGGTGGGGATCTACGCGGGCGACGGGACGGGCGGCTCGTGGACGCTGCAGGTGATCGCGACGACCGGCTCGCACAACATCCGCCTGGGCGACCTGGGCCGCGACGGCGACCTGGACATCCTGGGCGTGAACTGGCAGGGGCCCCCGGTCGAGATCTGGATCAACCGCCTGGACCCCGTGGTCTGCCACGGCGACTGGGACCAGAGCGGGAGTGTTGATACCTCTGATGTGGCGATCTATGTCGTTGCCTGGCTTGATTCCATCTCGGCCGGATCAGACGAGGCAGACATGGATGGCGATGGCGACGTGACGCCGTCAGATCTAGCCATCTTCATCGGAATCTGGCACGATGATCTGGCGGGGCAATGCGGCTCTTCGTGATGCCAGGTCGTGGTTTATGCTACTGCTGGTCGCCGGGTGCGGCCTTCGACGGTTCGTCCTTGGGCCGCTGATCGGGCGGCAGCGGGAGCGGTTCGGTCGTGCCCCATTCCTCGGTCGTCAGCCTCCACCCTCCGCCCAGCGACTTGTAGAGGTTGACGACGGCAATAAGCTGATCCAGCCGAGTACGGGCGAGATCGAGCTGCTCGGGGAACAGTTGCTGCTGAGCCTCCAGCACCTCGTAGTAGGAGGACTTTCCGGCGACGTACCGCTGCGTCGACACCTTGACGGCTTCCTGATACGCCCGGACCGATCGTTCTCGCTCTCTGCGCACATCCACGAGCTTCTCGCGGCTGATCAGGGACGTAGACACCTCCTGCAGCGCATTGAGCACCGTCAACTCGTACTCGAGCGCTGACTGCTGCCAGGCCCCGCGGGCCTGCTGCAGTTGTCCCTCGAGAAGGCCGGCGGTGAAGATCGGTCCCGTGGCGGAGGCTGCGACCGACCACGCATTGGTGGCGCCACCGGTGATGGCGCCAAGCTCGGGGCTTACCTTTCCGAGGAAAGCCGTTAGCCCGATCTGTGGGAAGTAGTTTCCGATTGCGACGCCGATCCGCGCGTTGGCCGCTCGCAGGCTCTGCTCCGCCGCTCGCACGTCTGGTCGACGCGCCAGCAGATCTGCCGGAAGGCCCGCCGGGACCTCGGGCGGGACCAGGGAATCGCTCAGCGCTATTGGGCGTTCGATAGCCCCGGGTGGACGGCCCAGGAGCACGCTCAGCTGGTTCTCGCGAAATGCAATCGTGCGTTGGAGACTAGGGATTGTTGCCGCGGCGCTCGCCAAGGCGGCTTCGGCTCGCGAGGTTTCAAGCTTCGAGGCGGTCCCGCCGCGAAGCCGGGCCTCAAATATGCGAAGGCTCTCGCCAAACGACTCAGTGGTGGCCTGGCCAATCTGGACTTCCAGGTCCAGTTCAAGCAACTCGAAATAGGTCCGGGCTACTTCACTGACCAGCGACAGGAGCACCGCACGCCGGGCCTCTTCCGTTGCGAGCAACTCCGCGAGGTCGGCTTCGTTGAGCCGCCGGATCCTGCCCCACACGTCGAGTTCCCAGGCGGCATTAAGCACGCCGGCAAACGGCGAGCTGCTGGAGCCATTGGTAACCGACGGCGAACCGAGGAACTCGTTCCGGCCGCTGCTGACCGCGGCGCCGTAACCAATCGAGGGGTAAAGCTCCGATCGCGACTGAGCCGCGATCGCCCTGGCCTGTTCGATTCGAGCGATGGCGATTCGAAGGTCGTAGTTATTGCTGATCGCGGTGCCGATGAGATCCTGGAGCGTCGGATCCTGATACACCTCCCACCACGGAAGGTCCGCGATTGACGCGGCGTCGCCCTGAGCCGAGTCGCCCCGGTAGCCAGGCGGTGTGGTGATCTCAGGCCGTTCATAGTCCGGCCCAACCAGGCAGCCCTGGAGCACAAGCACCGCGAGGATAAGGAAAGCAGCCCGAGCCATCAGTGCCCTCCTTCGGAGGCGGGCACGCCGGTGTCGCCCGCGGTGGCGGCAGGGCCGGGCTTGGCACCGCGGAGACGCTCGATGACATAGAACAGAGCCGGAATGATCAGGATGGCGAGCATCGTCGCGGCGAGCATGCCGCCGATGACAACGGTCCCCATGACCCGCCTTGAAATGCCTCCGGCCCCGGATGCGATAGCCAGCGGGACGCACCCGAGAATGAACGCGAATGAGGTCATCAGGATCGGACGCAGGCGAAGGCGGGCTCCTTCAAGTGCTGCCTCGAGCGGCGGTTTGCCCGTCTCAAGCTGCAGCTTTGCAAACTCGACGATGAGGATCGCGTTCTTTGCGGCAAGGCCGATCAGCATGACCAGGCCGATCTGGGCGTAAATGTTGTTCTCCATAACCCGAAGCCACAGCGCCAGGAAGGCGCCCGCAACCGCGATGGGGGTGGACAGCAGCACGCTGAACGGAAGCGACCACGACTCGTACAGGCCTGCAAGGATCAGGAACACGAACAGGAGCGAAAGTCCAAAGATCGCCGATGCGGGCACACCCTCCTGCGCCTGCTTTTCCTGGTACGACATCCCCATGTACCCGAGCGCCATGTTCGGTGGCATGTGCTCCGCGAAGACCTCCTGGAGGGCCTTCATGGCCTGGGCGCTGCTGGTTCCCGGAGCGGCCGTCGCGTTGAACTGGACCGAGCGGTGCAGGTTGTACCGCATGGTGAACTCCGGCCCCTCGGTCCGTTTCACATCGGTCACGGCCGAGAGCGGCACGCCCTCCCCGACCGAGTTCCGCACGTAGAACTGGCCCATCATCCGGGCATCGGTGCGGAACGCCCCCTCCGCCTGGACGTACACCTGCCACTGGCGGCCGAACCGATTGAAGAAGTTGACGAACGATCCGCCCATGAAGGCCTGCATCGTCGTGTACACATCCGCGAGTTCGACGCCTTGCTTGAGCACCTTGTCGCGGTCGACCTCCGCATAGACCTGCGGAACTTTCAGCAGCGCGGTCGTCGCTACGTTGGCCAGTTCCGGTCGCGTCGAGGCCTTTTCTATGAACTTCGCCGCGGCAGACGCAAGGAAATCGACATCGCGGCCGGCCAGGTCCTCAAGGACAAAGGACACGCCGCCCGCCGTTCCGATCCCGGGGATCGCGGGCGGCGAGAACGCGAATCCGATACACTCCTTCTGGCCTCCGATGGCACGGCTGATCTTTGCCTTGATCACCTCGTATTGAAGGTCAGGTGATTTGCGCTCGGACCACGGTTCGAGTGTGATGAAGAAAAACCCCGAGTACGTGTTGAATACATTAGAGAGCAGCGAGAAGCCAGCGATGCTGATGACGTGCTTGACGCCCGGGATTGCGGCGATGGCCTTTTCGGCGTCGCCAACAACCTCGTCTGTCCGTTGCAGGCTTGCGGCGTTGGGGAGTTGCAGCGCGGCGTAGACATAACCCTGATCCTCTTCCGGCAGGAAGCTCGAAGGCGTGCGTGCCGCGAAGAAGCTCGCCGAGTACACCGCCAGGCCCAGGAATAGGATCGTGATGATGAACTTCCGCGCGAACACGCGGCAAATGGTGACATATCCATTCGTGCTCGTCGTGAAGACGCGGTTGAACCCGCGGAAGAACGCACCAAGCGGCCCACGGCTCTCCTTCTTCGGTCGAAGCAGCATCGACGCCAGGGCCGGGCTTAGCGAGAGCGCGTTGAAGGCGGAGATGATGACCGAGATCGCGATGGTCACCGCGAACTGCTGGTACAGACTCCCGGTGATCCCCGGGATAAACACTGTCGGGAGAAACACCGCCGCGAGAATGATGGCGATCGCGATGACCGGCCCGGAGACCTCTTCCATTGCCTTTAGCGAAGCCTCACGCGGTGTGAGCCCGTGTTCGATGTGATGCTCGACAGCCTCAACGACGACAATCGCATCGTCTACGACCAGGCCGATGGCGAGCACCATCCCGAACAAAGACAATGTGTTGATCGAGAACCCGAGAATCGGGAAGACCGCAAAAGTACCGATGAGCGAGACCGGCACCGCGAGCAGGGGGATCAGGGTGGCACGCCAACCCTGTAGGAAGATGAATACCACGAGGATGACCAGCACCAGCGCCTCGATCAACGTGTGCTCGATCTCCTTCATCCCCTCGGTCACCGCAAGCGTCGTATCGAGGCTCACTTCGTAAGCGATATCGGGCGGGAAGCGATCGGCCAGCTGGGCCATCAGCTCCCTCGCCTGCTTGGCGGCTTCGACGGCATTCGAACCGGGGAGCTGATAGAGAGCAATCGCTGCCGCCGGCTTTCCATCGAATCGCGACGTCTGGTTGTACGTCTGTGTTCCCAACTCGATGCGCGCCACATCCGCCAATCGCACCAGCGAACCGTCGGCATTGGCACGAACCACAATCTGGCCGAACTCCTCCTCCGATTGAAGCCGCCCCTGGGCCCTCACGGAGTACGTGAACTCCTGCCCCGTCGGGACCGGCTCGCCGCCGATCTGGCCCGCGGGATTCACGGTGTTCTGCTGCTTGATCGCGCGGACGATTTCGGGAATTGTGATGTCGAGTTTGGCGAGCTGATCGGGAAGCACCCAGACCCGCATCGCGTACTGCGCGGCACCGAAGACCTGCACCTGGGAGATCCCCGGGACGCGGGTCATGGCATCGTTGATATTGATGTACGAGTAGTTGGCCAGGAACTGCGAGTCGTACGTTCCGTTCGGCGAATACAGACTGAAGAGCATCAGCGGCGAAGTGGTCGATTTGATGACCGTAACGCCCTGGTTGATCACGTCGGCCGGCAACTGGCTGTTGGCCTGCTGCACGCGCATCTGGGACAGGATCTGGTCGGTGTCGGCGTTCGTGCCGAGGCGAAAGTCGACGTACATCCTCAGCATGCCGCTGTTCATGTTGAGCGAGTACATGTAGGTCATGTTGTCCACGCCGCTCATCTGTTGCTCGATGGGCGTGGCGACCGACTGCTCAACCGTGAGGGCATCAGCCCCCGGGTAAGTCGTGTTGATGTAGATCTCGGGCGGAACGATGTTGGGGAACTGTGCGACAGGGAGCCTCGCCATCGAAACGAGACCGACGATCACCATGATGATCGAGATCACGATCGCAACGATCGGGCGGTTGATGAAGAACTTGGCCATGCTCGTCCAGGGTAAGGGAATGGCGGGCCGCGAGCGCCGCCGGAAAGTTCACGCCCGCGCCGCTCGGCTAGCCATTTGCCGCTGTGTTCAGTGGCTTGGAAGGTTCGTACGGCTGCGTCTTGACGATCGTCCCGTCTCGCACCCTCTGAAGACCCTCAACGACCACCGTTTCGCCGGGCTTCAGTCCGGATTCGATGACCCAGTCGGAGCCGGTGCGGTCCCCCACCTTGACAGGCCGGATGCTGACCTTGTCGCCCTCGCCGACGACCGTGACGAAGTAGGCCCCTTGGGTTTCATTGACGGCCCGCTGCGGCACGACGATCGCGTCCTTTTTCATATTGATCACCGCGCGAATCCGGCCAAACTGACCAGGGCGGAGCAGCGACGTCGGGTTCGGGAACTCAGCCGCGATCGTCAGCGACCCGGTGCGGACGTTCACCTGGCGGTCGATGTAGAGGAACTTCCCCTTTTGGGGGTAGACCTGGCCGGTCGACAGGATCAACTCGAACTCCAGGCTCGATGCCGCGGCGTCGTCGCGGGTCGATACGTCCGGGTGTCGTCCCTTCCACTCCAAGTAGGCCTGTTCGCTGACGCTGAAATACGCCTTGATCGGCTCGAGGGTCGAGACCACTGTGAGGGGGCCGGTCGAGGGGCCCACGAGGTCGCCGATCTGCGCGGTCGCCGTGCCGGCAACGCCGGAAATCAGCGAAGTGACCTTCGTAAAGCCGAGGTTGTACGCGGCCTGATCGACCGCTGCTTGACCCGCCGCGACCTGAGCCTCCGCCGCGAGCTTCGCTTGAATGGCGTCGTCGAGTTCCTGCTGGCTGATCGCATTCTCGGCCGCGAGCGGTGTGTACCGGTTGACGTCAATCGTCGCCTTGCCAAGCTCGGCCTTTGCTCGCGCGAGGTTGCCCTTGGCCTGATCAAGCGCGGCGATGAACGGTCGATCGTCGATCTCGAACAGCACCTGGTCCTTCGCAACCAGATCGCCCTCAAGGTACGTCTGCTTCACAAGATACCCGGTGACCTGGGCTCGGATCGTCGCGTTCACGATTCCATCGAGGGTCGCGATCCACTCACCGTAGATGGGCACATCCCGCGGCTCGGTCTTGATGACAGACACTTGAGGTACGGGTGGCGGCGGTGGCTCTGGTTTGCTGAAGAACCGCTCGCACGCGGCCAGACCGCAAAGGACCGTCGTCGTCGTCACGGCCCAAAGGAGTCGGGGAGTTGGCTTGTTCACCAATGGTGCTCCTGCAGCTGCTCCCGTCTGCGCGAGAGTAGTAGAGAGTCTACCACGCCCGGTGGCACGCGTCGTACCATGCGGGGAAAGCCCGGAACAGGGTGCCCTCGTTGCCGCGCACCTCGAATCGAGCCTCTTTGCACGTTGAGCCGCAGGCGTGCTCGTTCTCGTGTGGGGAGATGCCGTCGTCGAGCACCTGAACGACTCGGTCAGTGCGCTCCTAGAGAATCAGGACGTCCGTCAACTGGAGTCTTGTGTTGAACTCGCGCAGCCGTGACGCGACAGGCCGCTTCGCAGAGCCTCATCGCTATGCACGCAGAGTGTGCAAGGATCGATCGAGTAAGTTGGCTCTCGCGAACTCAAGAAGATCCTCTACCACGTACTGCATGATAAAGTTGGGCAGTCGATTGGGGTCGGGGAATCCAGCCGACATCAAAGACCAGCGCGATCCCATTATTGGAGAGGCGTGCCATCAACTCGGGCTCTCGGGCATCCGGTGCGGTGCCGAAGGCGAAGCCGTGCCTGGCGCAAGATTGTCACAGCCGCCGACCTTCTCGACTCCTCTTGCTCGGCGAGGTAGCCCAGGCTTGCCGGCGCTCTCGCCTGGAATTGCGGTGAAACGACAGATGTCCACTCGTTCCCCGATGTTCGCGCGAGATGCCTGCCGGTGGGACGTAGGCGCCCTGCGATACCCCCGTCCCGCTGGATGAGGCTAAGGCACGCTTGCCCGAGGATGGGCCGGTGTGTGTTCTATTGGTGTCGGCGGTCTCACTGACCGCCAGTATGCGACGCGATGAAGGCCATCCCAGGGCTGACGCAGGGCTTTAGTAACTGTGGTCCTCCAGGCGGGTCTTGCCGCGGAAGATCCACAGGACGATGACTGTGTACGAGAGCACAAAGGGGATCCCGATCGCCGCACAAACCGCCATGATCCCCAGGGTCTTCTGGGATGACGCCGAGTTGTAGATATTGAGGTGCAGGCTCGGATCGATGGACGAGGTCACCAGGTTCGGGAACAGGGCCGCCCCGAAAAGCAGCACCAGCGTGGCGATGGTCGCCGCCGATGACACGAACGCGTACCGCGGCCGCGCCTTGAACATCGCCCGTGGAATATTGGCGATGGCCAGGACGCCCAGCACGACAAAGACCCAGAGCCACGGGTGCGCCCGGAAGTTCGTCGTTGCGCTGGGGACGTTGGTCAGCGTCCAGATGGTCGTAACGATGTAGGTTACGAGAAAGAGCCCGAAGCACCGCCAGACCCATCGGTGGACCCGTTCCTGCAGTTCACCCTCGGTGCGCAGGTAGAGGTAGATCGAGCCGTGCATCGCGAACACGCTCAGCGTCAGCAGCCCCGTCAGGACGGGGTAGACACCGAGCAGGTCGCGAAGCGAGCCGACGAACTCCCGACTCGAGTCGATCGGGATCCCCTGCATCGCGATACCCACCGACACGCCGAATAGAAACGCGACCAGGGTGCTCGCGCCAAAGAACGAGAAGTCCCAGTACGCCCGCCAGAACCGGCTCTTCTGTTTGCTCCGGAACTCGATCGCGACTCCGCGGCCGATCAGGGCCAGCAGGAGAAGCATGAACGGGATGTACATCGCGGAGAACGAGACCGCGTAGGCGATCGGGAAGGCCGCGAAGAGAGCGCCCCCGAACGTCACCAGCCAGACCTCGTTGCCGTCCCACAGCGGCCCGATCGAGTTGAGAATGATCCGGCGCTCGTGGTCGTTCCGCCCGACCGCCAGGTGCAGCATCGCCACGCCGAGGTCGAACCCATCGAGAATCGCGTACCCCGTCAGCAGCACGCCGAGCAGTATGAACCAGAGCAGGTGAAGGTCCACGCGGGAGACTCCTTCCGTGGGCGGCGATTGTCAGCCTTTGTTCTCGTCCGATGCGGACCTCGAGAGCGGATCCTTTCGATCGGCCGCCGCCTCCACCAGCGATCTCGCTTCGTCAACGCCCGGCGCGGCGATCGGCGATGGCCCTGCCTGAATCTTGTGGTTGAGAAGGAACACGAACAGCGAGCCAAGCATGAAGTACACCAGCCCGAACGCGATGAGCGATGCGAGCACCTCGGGCGCTTTGACCGACGGCGAGTTCGCATCGGCGGTCCGCAGGAGCCCATACACCACCCACGGCTGGCGGCCCACCTCGGCGGTCACCCAGCCCGCCTGGTTCGCCACGTACGCCCCCGCGACCGCGACGACATACGTGCGCAGCAACCAACGCTGGTTGAACAGCGTTCCTCGCCACCAGAAGTAGCATGCCCCGAAGTTGAGCGCCAGGAAGAACATCCCTAGTGCCACCATCAGGTGGAACGCATAGAACGGAATCGCGACCGGCGGCCTGTCCTCCGGCTTGAACTGATCAAGGCCCGTGACCGGTGCGTCGAAACTCCCGTGCGCCAGGAAACTCAGGCCCCCGGGAATCGCTACCGAGTAGCGAACTGTCTCCGCCTCCGAGTCGATGATCCCAAACAGGTGCAGCCCGGCTGGCCCGGTCTTGAAGATCCCTTCCATAGCGGCGAGCTTCGCCGGCTGGTGCTTGACGACGACTCTGGCGCTGATGTCCCCGGTGATCAGCGCGAGCACCGATCCGATCACGGCTACGACCAGCCCGATCCTGAACGACCGTCGGGCAACCTCGGTATGCCGGTTCTTCAGCAGGTACCACGCCGAGACCGACAGCACGAACGACGAACCCATCACCAGCGCCCCCACCAGCACGTGCGCCAGCCGCTCCATGCTCGATGGGTTGAAGACCACGTCGTAGAAGCTCGCCAGTTGAGCGCGTGTCTCGCCGTTGTGGTCGACAAGAACAAACCCGGCCGGGGTCTGCTGCCACGAGTTCGCGATCACGATCCAAGTCGCGGAGAACACGCTCCCGATGCACACCAGCACCGATGCGATGAAGTGCGTGCGCGCGGAGACCCGGTTCCACCCGAACACCAGCACCCCGAGAAACCCCGATTCGAGAAAGAAGGCGAAGATCCCCTCGGCGGCCAGCGCGGATCCGAAGATATCGCCTACGAACCGCGCGTACACCGACCAGTTCGTGCCAAACTGGAACTCCATCGGGATCCCCGTTGCAACCCCCATCCCGAAGTTGAGGGCAAACAGCCCCGTCCAGAACTTCGCGGCCGAGTCGTACGCGGGGTCACGCGTCCGCAGCCTCTTCCAGAAGATCACGACCATGACCACGCTCAGCCCGATGGTGAGCGGGGGGAAGAGGTAGTGGAACATGATCGTCGTAGCGAAGAGCGCCCGGGAAAGGAGGTCAACATCCATGGCGCACTCCGAGGGGCAGAAGAGCCCGAACGCGAGTATACCCGACACCGAAGCCCCGCCGAAACCAGGTAACTGTCGCAACGTCCGACAAGCACGTTGGTCGTAACGGCTGGGCCGACCCCGACAGCAACGCCGTCAGCTCCGCCGACGTTCTTCCGCCCGAGGTCTTGCACCGCCAAGGAAGGGGGGACGGCGGTCGATAGATCCCCCGGATTGGTCATGCCCCACACATCCAAGATCAGAGGGAAGTTCCGATATGTACACGGACCAGGTCCGGCTCGCGGTCGCGACGCTGATGCGTCGCTGGCAGATCGCTCCCGACGAACTCCGGTTTTCCGGGGGCGCGGTAGTGGTCTTCGGGCGACACACAGATACCGAGGAACTCACCGTCAACGTCCGACGGCTCAGCCGTCGGATGCCCGTCGGGCACTCCGAGGCCGAACCCGGTCTCACCATCCGATTCGAGCCGGGAACACGCACCGAGGTCTGGCTGCGTGTGCAGGCCATTCTCGACACCATGGGCGTCGAACTTCCCGGTCGGGTCGGCGCGGGGATGGCGTGGCTCAATGATGGGGCCGACATCGAGCGAGCCGCCCGCCGCGCCGCCCGGGCCATGCGACTCTCCCTTGCACGCGGCCAAGGCCTGGTGTGCACATGGGAAATGGTCGCCATCCGGCGTCTCGCATGGCGCATCGG
This sequence comes from Phycisphaeraceae bacterium, assembly GCA_019636655.1. Taxonomy (NCBI): domain Bacteria; kingdom Pseudomonadati; phylum Planctomycetota; class Phycisphaerae; order Phycisphaerales; family Phycisphaeraceae; species Phycisphaeraceae bacterium. The sequence goes on from JAHBXB010000008.1 coordinate 10,381, forward strand.
GCGCCACCGCCACCTCGGCCCCCGCCAGCGGCTCATGCTGCTCCTCCGGTCCAGTCAGCGGCTCCTCGGTCCCACGCAGATCGAGCATCTTGTCGCCCACTCCCAGCAGGTCGGTGATCTTGCCGCTCGCCTTGCTTCGGAGCTCGGTTGCCCCCCCAACGTGGCCGAGCGGGCCCGCACCGCTGGGGCGATGCACGACCTGGGAAAGGCCGTCATCCCGGAGGAACTCCTCGCCAAGCCGGGCGCACTAACACCATCGGAGCGTGCGATCATGGACCGCCACGCCGATGAGGGTGCCCGCCTCGGACGAGGCATCGGCCTCGAAGATGCGATCGTTCGGAGCATCGCGCACCACCATACCCGCTACGACGCGCGAGCTTTCCTCGCGAAAGGCGCCGTCTCGAATCTCGCCCGCCTGCTCAACGTTGCCGATGCGGTCGTGACCATGCGGTCCCGCCGGCCGTACCGGCCCGCTCTGGCAGAAGCCGAGACGATCCGCGAACTCCAGACCAACCGCGCCACGCAGTTCGATCCCATCATGGTGGACGCGACGCTCCGCGTGCTGCGAACACGCCTCGCGGCCGCCGCCTAGCCGGGCGTCTTGCTGGGCTCGCTGTCCGAAGCGCCCGCGGGCAGGCACTCGAACTCGATGTGGAAGTGGAATGGCTCGACGAAGTCCCCCGGGTTGCTTCTCAGCCACGGATCGTCCGGGTGCTTGAAGAGCGCGTACGGCACAACCGCCACCATCGTGATGGAACCATCGGCCTCGGTTGTCAGGGTGATCGACCCGGCATCCATCGGCCCCTTGGCAACGCTCGATGTCGCGTGCTCGGGTGCAAGAACCCCGGGCCGGCCATTTCGAGCCGTGATCCGACCGGACAGAGACTCGCCGGGGTCCGCTGTGTTGTAGAGGTCGAGCAGGCTGTTCTTCGCCGACAGCCCGGCGGAGTCGTTGCAGCCGAGAACCGACACCGGATCATCGAACTTCGCGTGCATAAAGCCGGACTTGAGCCGCGGCGAGGCCGGCTGATTGAACCGCACACCCCTGAGGGTGATCGTCACGCTGGTCCCCGGTGCGATCTCCGGGAACATCGGGGAACGCCCATCGACCTTGTAGAACCCGACACGCACGATCCCTCCTCGCGGATCCGCAAGGCCTGCGTCGAGCCTGGTTCCTCCCACGGCGGCGTAGCAAAGCAGATTGTCCGCAAGGATGGTCTTTCGTCCGGGATCGGCGTACTCCCGGCTCCCTTCTCGCAGGACCTCCTGGCCATCCCGGCAGACCCATGACACGGTTACCTTGGGCACGCTGGAGTCGTCAATCAGGAACAGCCCGGGCTGCCCGGCCCCTAGGGCCGCGGCAAACACGAGGAGAACTCCAAGAACGACGACCATTCGGCTCATGTCAGTGGGGGAGTTGGGGGCTGCTATCCCCAGTCTACGCCATGGGATGCCAATGGCCTTCCTTTTCGGCTCCAGTTGGTGAACTCGCATTGATCAGGTACCATCTCTCCGGAGGGGAAGTGTTCGCAGCCGTTCCCTGAAGAGGTATGTCATGACGACGTTGGTTTCTTCGGTCGGGGCTTGGATCAAGCCTCTGGGTGCAGCGGGTTGCCTTGCCGCTCTTGCCGCGACTCCGCTCCACGCCGACCCAGACTGGATGAAACTCAAGGACCGGCGGCCTCCTGTCCAGGCCGCGGGCTCGAAAGGGGACGCCAAGGGCGTTGACCCGTTCTCGAACACGATCATCGGGTTCCCGGCCCAGGGGATGGTCTTGCAGTCCTGGCTCCCGCTGAATCAGTTCTCGGGCATCCAGGTCACGGCTGCCGACTGCTGGGGGTATGTGTCCGCCTCCGGCCGCGAGTATGCCATTCTGGGCCTGCGGCGCGGCACAGCGTTCATCGAGGTCACTGACCCGGTCAACCCGGTGGTTGTCGGCTACATCGCCGGGGCGGACTCGCTCTGGCACGACAGCACCGTCATCGGCGACTACGCCTACCTCGTCAGCGACCAATCCGGCAACGGCGTTCAGGTCGTCGATCTGCGTCAGATCGATAACGGCACGGTCACGCTCGCGGCGACCCGTTCTCCGAGCGGCCTGAGCACGGTCCACACCATCGTTTCGAATCCGGCCTCCGGGTTTCTCTACCTGTGCGGCACCAACATCAACAACGGCGGTCTGACGGCGATGAGGACCACCTCGCCGGGCAGCGCCACCAACCCGACGATCGCGGGCGCATGGACGACACGGTACGTACACGAGGCCCAGGTGGTGACCTACACCACCGGCCCCTATGCGGGCCGCGAGATCGCCTTCTGCTTCACCGGCGGCCCGTACAACGGGAACAACCAGACGGGCCTCGACATCGTCGATGTCACCAACAAGTCCAACATGTTCACCGTCGGCAGCCTCGCCTATCCAGGCGTTCGCTTCTGCCACCAGGGATGGCTCAGCGACGACAAGCGATACCTCTACATCAACGACGAACTCGACGAGCAGCTCGGCTCGGTCCCGGTGATGACCACCCGAGTGATCGACGTCTCCAACCTCTCCGCACCCACCGTCGCGGCGACCTTTTCGAACGGAAAGCCCTCGGTTGACCACAACCTGTACGTCAAGGGCAACATGATCTTCGAGGGGAACTACCGGAGTGGCCTCCGCGTCTTTGACGCCACAAACCCCCTCGCTCCCGTCGAGGTTGCCTACTTCGACACGTTCCCCGAGAACGACTACGCGAACTACAACGGCGTCTGGGGCAACTACCCGTTCTTTCCGAGCGGCACCATCGCCATCTCCGATATCGAGCGCGGCTTGTTCCTTCTGCGTATGGACCCGGACACGGTCACCATGACCTACCCGAACGGCCAGCCGGATACCGTCCAGCCGACCGTCCCCGCAGAGGTCATCGTTCAGATCAACACGACCGGTGCCCAGATCGATGATTCTTCGGTTGCGCTCATGGCCAGCATCGACGGGGGCCCCTACACCCCCCGTGGCATGATCCCCATTGGCGGCGCCAGGTACCGCGGCACGCTCCCACCCGCCACGTGCGGCGCTTCGATCCGCTACTACATCCGCGCCAAGACGACGAGCGGAACCGGCTTCCTCAGCCCGCCGGCGGCCCCCCAGGACAACTTCTTCGCCCGCGCAGCGAGCACCACCACCACGCTCTTCTCTGACGACATGGAGACCGATCAGGGGTGGACCGTCGGCGATTTCACCTCGGGCGGGTCGATCGACACCGCCACCGCCGGCATCTGGAACCGCATGCGCCCGCAGGCCACCTCGGCCCAGCCAGGCGACGACCACACCCAGACGGGGGCGCACCGCGCGTGGGTCACCGACGGCAACGCCGGCCCCAACGACTCCGCTAACGACGTCTCGGGCGGCAAGACCACCCTCATGTCGCCACTCCTGAATCTCACTGGCCGCCCGAATGCTCGCGTCGGCTACTGGCGATGGTATTCGAACGCCTTCGGCTCCCTGGGCACCGGAGGCACGCAGCGATTCACCGTCTCGGTGACAAACAACAACGGCGCCTCGTGGACCAATGCCGAGGTCGTCGGCCCGTCGGGTGGCCAGACGGTCGGTGGGTGGTTCTACAGCGAGTTCCGAGTCGGCGACTTCTTCCCGCTTTCTGCCAACGTCCGGGTCCGTTTTGTCGCGGAGAACCAACTCGCCGGCGCGCTCGTCGAGGCGTGTGTCGATGACGTCGTCGTCATGGCGTTCGGCTGCGCCCCGGTCTGCCGGGCCGACCGGGATGGCAACGGACTCGTGGAGCCGGCGGACATCGCCCGGTTTGTCAGCGAGTGGTTGTCCGACGTTCAGAACAACACCTTTGTCGCTGACTTCAACGGTCTCGACGGCGTCACACCGAGCGATATTGCCGAGTTTGTCGGGGTGTGGTTCGGCGCTCTCAGCGGCGGCTGCTGAGCCGGGGCTGTGGTGGCTGCCCGCGTGCCGCCGCCCGGCGCCGGACGACTATCATCCGTCCCCGGGCTGAGCCCGGTCTGGCCGCCTTAGCTCAGTGGTAGAGCAGCGCTTTTGTAAAGCGCAGGTCGCGGGTTCAAATCCGGCAGGCGGCTTTGCGATGCCAAACAGGGGGTGTGCATCCACCTTCTATTTGTGGCGTGGTATTCTGCGCAGGGATTCGCCAGAGCAGCCCCATCCTTCCGATGGAGGAACCATGCGCACCGCACTCCGCCGGCCAGCGTTCACCCTCATCGAACTCCTGGTCGTCATCGCGATCATCGCCACGCTGGTGGCGATACTCCTCCCTGCCCTCGCCACGGCGCGCGCTTCGGCGCGCACCACCGCGTGCGCCGTCAACCTCCGGTCGATCGGCCAGGGCGCGGTCATGTACGCCGACGATCACCAGGAACGCATCATCCCCTCCTACACGATGACCGGCGTCGCCGGTGGGGCCGCCGTCCCGCTCGAGGGCTGGGGCCCGATTCTCGATCGCGATGGCTATATCCCCGGCTCGCGAGAGAACCGGGGCACTGCCTTCGTCTGCCCGGAGATGCTCGATATCGAGGGCATGCGCCTCGGCCAGACCGGCGACGACCCCAACAACGCCCGCGGCTGGATGGACTGGCCCAATCTCCGGCTCGGAGGCCAGAACGTCCCGACCACGATCGAAGACCGCGGCTTCGACCGAATCCTTCGTATCGCCTACTGGATCAACGCCGACAACCCGATCGGCGCCGCAACGGTCGTGACCCCTGACCTCTACTACACCGGTTCCGTCGGATACGGCCCCTCAACCAACGGCCTCACGATCGACTACACGCGGATGTCCGTGTTCCAGCGCCCCGCTCAGCTCATCGCGTTCGCCGACGGCGTCTACGCGGGCCGCCAGCGCGACAACCAGTTCGGACAGACCAACTGCCGGATCGGGTACCGACACAAGGCCAAAAACGCACCGGCCACTAACACGGCCTTTGCCGATGGGCACGTCGCGATGATCGCGGGCAACTCGTTCCCACGAGCTCTTGGAGGCAGCAACCTCCCGAAGCAAGTGGAACGAGAGAACACCGGTCCCGGCCCGACCGTCTATGCCAACCCCGAGCGGACGCTCGCACCCTGATGCCGGTTGACCTGCTGAGCCAGTTCACCGCTTCGATTACCACAGAACCCGCAACGAGGGAACTCCTCCGTTGACTCATCGTCTGGCACGATCCTTGTGGAGCGTTCTGCTCCCCGCCCTGGTCATTCTCGGCGTCTTTGTGTATGGCGTGGCCAGTTCGATCCCGCGGATCGGCCAGGCGCGAACGGCCGACTTCGGGCACTTCTACTGGGCCGCCCGGGCCATGCTGGACGGCTCCGACCCCTACACCTCTTGGCACAACGGCTATATCTACCCGCCCCTGCTCGCTTTTCTGTACACCCCGCTTGCTCGCTTTGACTTCGATACCGCCGCGGCGCTGTCCCTTGTCCTTAACACCCTGATTGTCTTCGCCACCCTCGTCCTGTCGACCCGCAGCGCGGTCGACCGATTCGACATTCGCCGCGCCTGGCCCGCCGTGCTCACGGTCGCGGCCATCGCCTCCGTCATCATCGCCGACAAGATCAAGGGCGAGCTTCAGATGTGGCAGACCAACGCCATCCTGCTGCTCATGTACGCCCTCGCTCTGACGTGGCTCGACCGCCGGCCGGTTCTCGCAGGCCTTGCCCTCGGCGTTGCGTTCAACATCAAGTACCTCCCAATCGTGCTCCTCGGGTGGCTCCTCGTGCGACGCCGTTGGCGCGCCGCGGCGGGCTTTGCCGGCGGGATCGTCCTCTTCGCGTTGCTCCCGGCCCTGCTCAACGGCTGGAGCGAGAACCTCCGCCACCTCCGCGTGGCCGGAGCAGGGATCCTCAACCTCGTGGGCATCCGGGTCGAGAACGCGCCGATCGCCAATGTCGAGCCTCTCGCCGTCTCATTCAGCGTTTCGATCACAAGCGCAATCGCCCGCCTCGTCGGTCACGAGCGAGAGCACGCCCTCGGCCTCGCTCTTGCTGCAGTCGCCGCCCTGGCCGTCGGCGTGGCCGTGATCGCGATGTACCGATATCGCGGCGTTCCGCTCCTGTGCTGGCCAGCTGCTCGCGAACAGCACGATCAACCCTGGAGGATGATGGTCGCGGTCGAGTGGGCGTCGCTCATCGGGCTGACCCTCGCGTTCAGTCCGCAGACCAACACCCGCCACCTCTACATGCTTCTCCTCCCCTGCGCCCTCGCGGCAGGCTTTGTGATGAAGTCCAGTCTCGCGGCCCCGGTCCGCTGGACCGCGATTGCCGGAATGGTCGGCTTGTTTGCAGCCCTGACACTCCCCCCCGGCGGACCCACCTTCGATCCCTATGTCCGCGCATGGCGAGAAATGGGGGGGCCTTCGCTGGGGATCCTCGCCATGGTGCTGACGCTGGTGTGGTCTTCGCTCGCGGTAGCAGGCCGGAGCCTGCCAGGCACGCCAGCCGCACCGGCCGATCCCCTCCGACCCTGAACCTACGGCTTCTGCTGCTTCGCTTCGAGCGTGGCCAATCGGTCTGCCTCGCCCGGTGACAGCTGGTCGGCAAACCGCGACCTGATCGCCTGAGCCACCGCGGCCGCCTGCCCCGGAGTCGTCGCTCGCTCCAGCCCGTCAAGCCAGGCTGACGCCGGCGCATCGAGGAGCCCCGCCTCGTCCAGGCGATTAAGCGCAATGAGCGTCTCACAACGAAGCGACTTCGACCCCGCATCAGCGCTCGCCAACCTCGTGTGCGCATTGAGCGCATCGAGCGCCGCGGCAGGCTGCCGCATGTCCAGCCGCGTGCGAGCCAGCAGCAGCATCGCCTCGGCCATCGCGGCCGAGTCCTGAATTCCATCGGGCGCCGCCCGAGTTGCCAGTGTTTCCAGCCGCGCCAGGATGGCCTCTCGGAGCGCCGCATCCTGCTCGCGGCGGGCGATCTCCAGGGCCGGGCCCGGTCCCATCGCCGCCGCAACCGCCGCGAGGCCATCGCGACGAACATCCGGGGAGGGCGCCGGCAGCGTCGCGATCATGTCGTATTCCCGGCGGGTTGGCCCCGCGGCCGCGACCGCCCCCGCCGCGGCCCGGAACAGCGATGCATCAGACTTCGCAGCACCGATCAGCGATTCCAGTGTCTCCGGGCGCGACGCCATCGCGTCAGCAGCGGCTTGCCTTACGGTCTGCGACGCGGACCGCAGCAGCCCCGCAACCAGCTCCCGATCGGGCGATTTCCCGAGCACCACGAGCAGCCGCAGCCCGGTAGGCGGGATCGATTCCGGGTCCATCTTCCTCAGCACCGCCAGCACCGCTTCCGTGTCCTCCTCCCCGCCGAGCAGGCCCCGGTCGTACAGGATGGACACGAGGTCGATCGCCGGTTTGCGCGCCGATCCGGGTCGGGCGAGCCACCGCAACGCCGCCGGCCGCAGCACCGCAGCCGGGAACCGCCTGGCCGCCACCAGCAGCCCCGCCGCGGGGGACTCCTCCCGCTCGATGATCAGCGCGTTGGTGATCGCTTCCTGCGCTCCCGGCGGCTGCAGCGCGTCGACCAGTTCCGCCGCCGACCTCCGCAGGTCAGGCAGCGGGTCACGAAGCAGGTCGATCGCCGTCGCACCGACGTTCGGGATCCTCGCGTTCGCCAGCTCCGTGTTCGTGAGCACCACTCCAACCCGCCGGATCCGCGCAAACTCGTCCCGCAGCAGGGCGACCAGAAACGCGGACCGCGCCTCGCCCGTCGTCGGCAACTCCGCGAATCGCGTGCGGGTCATTTCGACGAGGCGGACCAGCGCCGTCTCGCGGTCCCTCGCCACGCGGTCGGCCCCCTCCGCCAGCCCCTCCGCCAGCACCCGCTGCCACTCAAACTCCGTGAGAAACTCGATCTTCGCAAACCACTCCTGCCACCGGCGTGCATCAAGCCCGAACTCCGCACGCCCGGTCAGCCTGGCCAGAGCCACGAACGCCGCATCCCGGGTCGCGGGCGAGGCGCCGGGGCTGTTCCCCGCCGCCAGCGAGATCAGGGTTCGCAGCGAGTCCCGCGTTCTCACCGACGCCAACGCGGCGACGGCGCCAAGACGCTGCTCGGCGCTCCCGAACTCTGCGAGTCGCGACAGGAAGCCACCCGTCCACGTCGGGGCCGAGGGCAGCGAAGCGATCTCCCGCAGGAGAAACGCCTGGACCTCGGACGGCTCCGGAGTGTCAAGGATGGCCTGGACCGCTTTCTGCGAAGAAATATCCGGCGACGCCAGAAGCCGGCGTGCCACAGCCGATCGGACCCCTGGTTCGGTCGACGAGCTCTTGAGCAGCGCCAGTTCATCCGCCAGCCGCGCCTGGGCGCTGCCCGCCGGCGGCTGGGTCTGCCCATGCAGCATGCCCCCCGACCCGAGGGTGACCGAAAGGGCAGCAAAAAGAATCATCGACCGGCGCGGCATCATGGTTCGGTGCGCCATTTATCGGCTTGCGCGGGGCCGGAGATACAGCGGGGCGCCCCGGTGACAACGTCTGATTTCACGCGCTCGCACGCGCCAGGACGATGGTAGTACGAATCTCCCTTGGAAGCCGCTTCCGGGCACGACTACCGTTGGCAACCCGTGTGTGGGCGGAGCCGAAGCGTGGACGACTGGTCGAAGGCCGAACGACATATCGATCGAGCCCATGAGCTCTACGAAGCCGGCCGCTGGGACGAGGCCGAGTCCGAGCTTCGGGAAGCGCTCTCCCTCAATCCATACCGGGCCGAGTGGCACTTCAATCTTGGCCTCACGCTCGAGGCCACCGGCCGCCACGCCGCCGCTGCCGAAGCCTTCCAGGAGGCCGATCGCCTCGAGCCCGGCGACGGTCAGACTCGGCTCATGATCGGCCTCAACCTCCTCGACGCGGGAGAGCCGCGACAGGCCATCGAGTGGCTCGAAAAGTCCGCCGCGGCCGACCCGGCTGACCCGGCCCCGTTCGTTCATCGCATCTCCGCCTACGCCGCCTTGGGAGAACACGACCAGGCCGAGGTCATGTTCTACCTCGCTCAGCAGATCGATCCGAAGAACGCAGAGGCCTATGCGAACCTCTCCGAGTCGCTTCAGTCCCGTGGCATGACGGACAAGGCTATCTGGTGTCTCCGCGAGGCCGCCCACCTAAACCCGGGTCTCGCCGGCATCCACGCCCGTCTTGCCGAGGCCTACGCCTCCACGGGCCGCCTCGAACGGGCCCGTCAGCTCTACCTGCTCGAACTCCGGCAGGACCCGGGCGACATCGAGATCCTGATGGACTTCGGCGGCCTGCTCATGAACATGAACCGCTTCGGCGAAGCGGGCGAGAAGTTCCGGCGGGTGCTCGAGCTCGAACCCGAGAACGCAGAGGCCCACATGCTGCTGGGCGAACTTGCGGTCCGGACCGGAAACCACGCCGAGGCACGCGTCCAGTGGGACGTCGCGATGCGGCTCGACCCGGCCTTTCCGGGCGTGCGTCGCCGACTCGCCGGCCTGATGCTCTCCCACGGCTCCAGAACCGAGATCGCGCACGCCAGGGACCTGCTGCAGAACGAGCTCGAGGACCACTCCCACGAGCCCCTGCGTCGCACCGTTGAGGACATGGATGAGCTGGGGCGTCTCCTGCTCGACGCCGACATGCCCGTTGAAGCACGGGCTGTCTTTCGCGATCAGGCCCGCCGCCGCCCCGGGCACGTTCCAACGCTCCACCATCTGGCGGTCTCCTGTCTCAGGATGGGCGACCGCGCCACCGGAGCCCAGGTCTGCCGCGACGTCCTCAAGATCGACCCGCGGTACGTCCCCGCCATGCACAACCTGGCTGTGGCCTGCGTTCACGAGCGGCAGTGGGTCCGTGCCCGCTATTGGGTGCGGCAGGCGCTCCGCCTCGACCCCGAGGACGTCCTCCTCCGGCGATTGAGGCTCAAGCTGCGAATGCACGCCATCGCCGAGGCCGCGCTCTGGGTCGCCGATCGCGCCGTCGATCTGGCGTGCTGGCTCACCAGGCGCCGTCCGCGGGTGCGGGCTTGACGAGCGGCGGCCCGTCGGCTGCGCGCGCTGCGAAGGTCTCGCTCGCCCTCCTGCTCCTGATCAACCTCTTCAACTACATCGACCGCTATATCCTCGCCGCCGTCCTGCCGCTGATCGGGGAAGAGGTGCTCCCCAAGGGCGACCCCAACTCCGACGCCAAACTCGGCCTCCTCACGACCGCATTCCTCGTCTCCTACATGGTGACAGCACCGGTCTTCGGCTGGCTCGGGGACCGCGTGCCCCGCTGGGGGCTGGTCGGTGTCGGAGTCATCCTCTGGTCACTCGCCAGCGGCGCCTCGGGCCTGGTCGTGGAGATCGATCGATCGCTCGCCGCGGCGGGGTACGGGGTGCTCTCCGCGTACACCGCCCTCCTGATCACCCGGATGTTCATCGGAATCGGCGAGGGTGCCTACGGGCCCGTGGCGCCCGCGCTCATCAGCGACCTGTTCCCGGTCGAGCGCCGAGGCATGGTCATGGCGTGGTTCTACATGGCCATCCCCGTTGGCAGCGCCGTCGGCTTTGCCCTCGGCGGGTACATCGGGAGTCACTTCGGCTGGCGATGGGCCTTCTACGCCGTCGTTCCGCCGGGAGTCCTCCTCGGGATCTGGTGCTTCCTGCGCCCGGAGCCCCCCCGCGGCGCCGCCGACCCGGTCGGCCAGGTCAAGCGCCGCATGTCAATCGCCGATGTGCTTGTCCTCGCCCGCACCCCTTCCTATGTCCTCAACGTCGCGGGGATGACGCTGATGACCTTTGCCCTCGGCGGCGTTGCGGCGTGGATGCCCTACTACGTCGTGACCTTCCGCAAGGCCGCTTCGCTCCCCGATGCGACCATGACCTTCGGCGCGATCACCGTGGTGGCAGGACTCATCGCCACGCTCTCGGGCGGGTGGATCGCGGACCGCTTGCAGACCCGGATCCCCGGCGCATACCTGCTCGTATCCGGCTTCGCGATGCTCCTGGGGTTTCCGCTCTTTCTTGCGGTGCTGGTCACCCCGTTCCCATGGTGCTGGGGCGTGATCTTCGCAGCCCTGCTGTGCCTCTTCTTCAACACCGGCCCGAGCAACACCGCCATCGCGAACGTCGTCCACCCGGGGCTCCGCGCCACGGCGTTCGCCATCTGCATCTTCGTCATCCATGCCCTCGGTGACGCCATCAGCCCGCCCCTGATCGGCTTTGTCAGCGATCGGACCGGCAACAACATGAACGCCGGCTTTGCCCTCGTTTCGGTCGCTGTGCTCGGTTCGGCCGTGTGCTGGCTCTGGGGGTCCCGGCACCTCGCCCGGGATCGTGCCCGCCTGGACTCGCCCATCCCTCTCACCCCACCGGGCGGCGGGTTCCAAGGCCCGGCCGTTCCCTAGATTCACCACCACCCCCAACCATTTCCCCTCCTTGCCCTCTGCCAACACCCCGCTAACATTCCCTCCCCCAACTTGGCCCTGTTAGAGAAGAGCCCCAATGCCGACGATCAACCAACTGATCCGCAATCCACGCCGCCTTCCCGCGATCAAGTCGAAGGTGCGCGATCTCGCCGCCTGCCCGCAGAAGCGAGGCGTCTGCCTGACGGTCAAGACCGTCACCCCCAAGAAGCCCAACTCGGCTCTTCGAAAGGTCGCCCGCGTCCGGCTCTCCAACGGCAAGGAGATCACCGCGTACATCGGCGGTGAAGGCCACAACCTCCAGGAGCACTCCATCGTCCTGGTTCGTGGCGGCCGCGTCCGCGACCTCCCCGGTGTGCGCTACCACGTCGTCCGCGGCGCCCTCGACTGCCTCGGTGTTGAGAAGCGCAAGCAGGGCCGCTCCAAGTACGGCGCCAAGAAGGGCAAGTAATCCAGTTCACGTTTCCCGCCCGGCGTGCGCCGCGGTGGATTGGAAGGCAAGTAATCGTCCCGCCTGGCCGGCGAAGACGGTGAACAAAGCCGCCGGCAATCGCCGCGGCAGATGAGCCAAAGGAGTCCCCATGGCAGGCCGCATCACCAAGTCCGATGCTCAACTCCGCCCCGATCCTCGCTTCGGCGACATGGTCGTTGCCAAGTTTGTCAACTGCATCATGAACGACGGCAAGAAGGCAACCGCCCAGCGCGTTGTCTACGACGCCATGAGCATGATCGACGATCGCCTGAAGAAGGAAAACAACCCCGATGCGCCGAAGAACTCCCTGGAGCTCTTCATCCGCGCCATCGAGAACGTCAAGCCCTTCGTCGAGGTACGCTCCAAGCGAGTCGGCGGGGCCAACTACCAGGTGCCCATCCAGGTCACCAAGCGTCGCCAGCAGTCCCTTGCGTTCCGCTGGATCATCGATGCCGCCCGCGGCGAGAAGGGCCGCCCCATGGCCGCCAAGCTCTGCGACGAGCTGTACTCTGCAGCCCGCGGCGAAGGCAAGGCCATGAACACCCGCGACCAGACCCACCGCATGGCCGAGGCCAACCGCGCCTTCGCTCACTTCGCCCACTGATCGCGGACCGTCCACCGATCCCCTGCGCCCCGCGGCACACGCGGGGCGTTTTTCATTGTCTGCACCACAGCCCCACCGCTACATCAACCCGGTGGTTTCCTCCAGCCCGAGCATCAGGTTGGCATTCTGTACCGCCTGCCCGCTCGCGCCCTTGACCAGGTTGTCCTCGGCCGCCACCACCACCACCCGCCCGCTGGCCACACGCCCGTTGACGTGGACCATGTTGGTGCGGTGCACATCCTGCAGCGTCGGCGCTTCCTCGCGGACGACCACGAACGCCTCGTCCGCGTAGGCGCTGCGCAAGGCGGATTGAACAGCAGCGGTGTCCACGGACGTCGAAGCGGGTTCCGCACAGATCGTTTCAAGGATCCCCCGAGCGACCGGGAGCAGGTGAGGCATGAATAGGGGCTCGCGCCCAGGCACGGTCGTCCCACCCCAGACGGCCAGCGACTGGGCAATTTCCGGCTGGTGCCGGTGCGCCCCGATTCCGTACGCCGAGTAGTTCTCGGTCACCTCCGGGTAGTGCAGATTCGCACGCGGCGCACGGCCGGCCCCGGTCACGCCGCTCGCCGCGTTGATCACGATGGAATCCGGCTTGATGAGCCCCGCCTGCAGCAGCGGGATCAACGCGATCGCCGCGGCGGTCGGGTAACACCCCGGATTCGCCACCAGCATCGCCCTTCGAACCGCGCCGCGGGCGAACTCGGTCAAGCCGTACACCGCGTGCTCCAGCCCCGCCGGGTCGGTATGACGATGGCCATAGGCCCGCTCGTAGACAGTCGAATCCTTGATCCGGTACGCCGCCGACAGATCGACCACCTTCACACCCCGGGCGAGCAGGGCCGGGGCGTGCTCCATGGCGGCCTCGTGCGGCAGGCAGAGAAACGCCAGCCTGCACGCCGCCGCGATCGCATCGTGGTCGATCGCATGGCATTCCGCCACGCCCGCCGCCACACGGGAGGTCAGCCTTGGGAACTCCGCGTCGATCCGGGGCGCCGGTGTACGAGCCGAGGCAAGGTACGACACCCGAATCGCAGGGTGTCGCGAGAGGATCTCGATCAACTCAAGCCCGGTGTACCCGGTCGGGCCGAGGATCGCGACCGGAATCGGAGCGGCCGTTGGCTGGGGGGATGACGTCGCGGCGGGGTTCGGCATGGGAGGATTGTTGAGGCCGCCGGCCGACATTCAACCCGCGCGGCCGCCCGGCACCCCGGCGGGATGGGCCGCGAGCCGGTCGCGGGAATCGGTCTTGCGGCGGGCATCCTCGGGCGTCGGAACGGCCCTGGAGACCTCAACGATGATCGTGTCGTCGCTCGGCGGCCCCTCGCGGTGGCCCTCGACAACGCCGAGGATCTCGTCGATCCACTGGCCGGTGCGAACTCCACGCTTGGAAGCCGCGGCGATGATGCCCTGCAGCCCAGCAACCCCCAGCGCCCGGCCGGCTTCGTTCCGTGCTTCAATGGCCCCATCCGTGTAGGCGAGCAGGGTGTCGCCGATCACGAACCGATGCTCGACCGGCGCCGGGTCGTAGTCGTCATCGGTCGCCGCTCCCAGCACGAACGCGGTCGACGACAGCTCTTCGATCGTGCCGTCGACCGCACGCAGGAACGCCGGTGGGTGCCCGCCGCTGGCATACTCGAGCACGCCGCGCGACTGGTCGACGCGGATGCACAGGGCCGTGGCATAGACCGAATGGGTCGCCAGCGTGAGATGGACATAGCGGTTGAGGGCCCGCAGGACCTCGCCGGGCGGAGCATTCGGATCCTCCCCGAAGAGCCGCTCCAGTTCGCCGTAGAGCCGATTGACCGTCAGTGCCGCGGCGATGCCGTGGCCTGTCACATCCAGCAGGACAAGGTTGAACGCCGCTGGCTCAACCACGCCGCCCAAGACCCGGGCGGGCGAGAACCGGGCATAGAGGTAGTCACCGCCGATCTGCAGCATCGGCTCGTATTTGTAGTGCAGCCGGACGGGCCCGGTGGTGATGGGCTTTGGAAACAACGACTCGTGGATCCGCCGTGCATCGGTCAACTCTCGCCGCATCTCCCAGTACTGGCCGCGGAGCATCCGCACCATGAACCGCTCGCGGAACCAGCTGTGCCGCCACCAGCAGATCCCCGCGCCCGGGACTCCGACCAGCGGCGCGGTGCCGATGACCAGCGCCGCGATGCCGAGGCTGTGACGGAAGTAAACCCCTGCCACGATGGCGTAGGCGATCAGCAGGGGTACCAGGGGTCGGTAGCACTCGCGGGGCGTCCACGGAAGAAAAAAGCACGCGAACACATGCGAGACGAAGATCCCCTTCAGGCCGTCACGGACGAACACCCACGCGGCCCCGCGATCCCAGTGCTCGCCCGCCGTCGCCGATCGTGACGAGAGCGATCCGACCTTGAACTCCACGGTCAGAATGACGGTGATCAGGCTGAGAAAGCCGGCAAGAACGATGAGCCAGTAGGCGATCGAGAGCACCTCGCGGGCGTTGGCCCTGCCGCCGTACACCTGCAGGAACCCCGCAACATACAGCGCGCTCGTCACCAGGCTCAGCCCCATGACGATCAACTCGTGCGCCGTCGGTGCCAGCGGCCGGCCGAACCAGAGGTACAGGCTGGTCGCAAAGACCGTGATCACGCCCCACACCGCGACCACGCCCGTGTACCACAGGAACCGGCGCCGCAGCCACTTCGCCCGTTCGGCCTCGAACTGGCCGCCGAACTCGCTGGTGAACACCGACTTGGATTCGCCCCGGCTCACACGTGCGGCCCGTCCTCTCCCTCGCGCCGGCGGGTTGCCCCCGGCTGCCAGAGCACGTCGGCCGCCCCATCCCCGTTCGCGACCCGGCCAAGGACGAACAGGAGATCGCTCAGCCGGTTGAGGTACTTCACCGTCTCCGGGTTGACCAACCCGGCTTCGGCCTGGGAAAGGTGAACAGCCAGCCGCTCGGCCCGGCGGACCACGGTCCGCGCGACGTGCAACGCCGCCGCAAGCGGCGTACCCCCGGGAAGAACGAAACTCGTAAGCGGCCCAAGCCGCTCATTGTGGAGGTCGATCAGCTGCTCAAGCCGCCGGGTCTGTGTGGGGATGATCCGCAGGTGCGACCCGGGCTGTTCATCGGGCCGCACCGGGGTGCACAGATCCGCTCCCAGGTCGAACATGTCGTGCTGGATCGTGGTCAGCATCCCGGGGATGTCGGTCGCATGACCGGTCAGGCCGGTCGTGGCGCATAGGGCGATGGCGGCACCAATGGACGAGTTGGCCTCGTCCACCGTGCCGTAGGTCTCGATCCGGATGTCTGTCTTGCTCCGGCGCGACCCATCTCCCAGCCCCGTCGTGCCGTCGTCGCCGGTCCGCGTGTAGATGCGGGTGAGCTTGACCATGGGACGAGTGTACCTCCGGCCGGGCATCGCGTACGCTCGGGGCGACAGGGAGGTCGCCGGTGCGAGGGATGCTTTCCAACTGGGTGTACCGGTCAACTCCGCCGCCGGCTTCGGCTCCGCTGGTGGAACGCGTGCTCGCGGCCCGGGGGCTCGATGGCGACGTCGAGGCCTTCCTGACCCCGCGACTGACCGACCTGCACGATCCATCGCTGATGCCCGACCTTGACCGCGCAGCCCGAAGAGTGCTCGACGCACTGGGCCGAGGCGAGCGAATCGCTATCTACGGCGACTACGACGTCGACGGGATCACCGCGACGGCGATCCTGTACCACATGATCCGGGCAATCTCGCCCGAAGCCGTCATCGAGACCTACGTCCCTCACCGTCTCGAAGAGGGGTACGGGCTGAATGCCGCGGCGATCGGCGAGCTCGCCGCACGGGGCGCACGCGTGATCGTGTCGGTGGACTGCGGGGTCACCGCCGTCGAACCGGCGGCGGCGGCACGGGCCCTCGGCGTGGACCTTATCGTGACCGACCACCATACCGCGCCTCAAAGCGATGGCGAGCTTCCAGATGCCTTCGCCATCGTGCACCCGAGGCGCCCGCGGATCAGCTCCCGCGAAGATCGGGGCGGGCCGGGGGACGACGTCTATCCCTTCGGCGACCTGTGCGGGGCCGGCGTGGCGTACAAACTCGCATGGCGGCTGGCGACGATGTCGTGCGGCTCTCCCAGGGTCTCGAAGCCGCTGCAGACGCTGCTGGTCGAACTGCTCGCATTCGCGTCGCTCGGGGTTATCGCCGATGTGGTCCCGCTCGTCGGCGAGAACCGCGTCATCGCCCGGTTTGGCCTCCGCCGGATCCGGTCATCGCCCTTCATCGGATTGAGGGCACTGGTTGAAGCTTCGGGCCTGACCTCCAACGCCGTTGACTCCGTCGATGTGGGCTTCAAGCTGGGCCCGCGTCTAAACGCGGCGGGCCGGATGGGTCACGCGCGCGAGGCCGTCGAGTTATTCACCACAGCCGACGAACATCGCGCCCGGCAGATCGCCGAACAACTCACCATGCAGAACGACGCCCGTCGCGGCGTCGAGCGGGCCATCCTCGAGCAGGCCTGCGAACTGGCCGAGTCGGCCGGGATGACGTCCACCTCGCGCCGGGCCATTGTCCTCGCCGACGAACGGTGGCACGCGGGCGTCGTGGGAATCGTCTGCTCACGCCTTGTTGAGCGGTACTGCCGGCCGGCGATCCTGCTGCACCGCGACGAGACCGGCATGTGCCACGGCTCCGGTCGTTCCGTCCCCTCCTTCAACCTGCACGCCGCGTTGCAGGCATGCTCGATCCATCTCGAGCGGTTTGGCGGGCACGACATGGCGGCCGGTCTCGGCGTGGCCGGCTCAAACCTGGCCGCGTTCCAGGAGGCATTCATCGACCACGCCAACTCCCTGATCACCGAACAGGACCTCGTCCCCCGCCTTTCGGTGGACTGCGAGGCATCCCTGCCGGACCTCTCACTCGACGCGGTGACGAGGCTGAGCGACCTCGCGCCCTTCGGCCGAGGCAACCCGTCGGTCCGGGTGGTCCTGCGTGGCCTCACGCTGACCCAGGCGCCTCAGCCGATGGGAGTGGGGGGGAAGCACGTGAGCCTGCTGGTGCGTGCGTCGGGTGGCCGCGCCGGTGACCGTCAACTCCGCCTTGTCGCGTTCAACTGGGGCGATCGTCGCGACGGCCTTCGCGCCGGGTCCGGCGTCGACGTAGTGGTCGAGCCCAAGATCAACACATGGAACGGAAGGCAATCGGTCGAAGGCGAGCTGCGCGACCTGGCCCTGAGCACTTGATGCAGCATGCCTTACCGCACCCGTTGCGGCGACCATGCGACCACGTCGAGCCGCTTCGCAAAGTGCAGCACCGGGGCGGGGCTCGGCAGCCTGCCGAGGTCGATCCCGAGAGGAGCCGTCATCGTGTTCATCTCAACGTGGGCCTCTGCCAGTTGCAGCGGCCATGGCGCGTGATGAATCTCCGCCCGGTACACACGCGATCGCCGGTCAGCCGCATACAGCCGATACCGGTCGGTGAAGAACGACTCGACCGATCCCGCCGCGGCCGAGAACGGCTCCGACACCGGCCGGTACCGGGCACGGAGGCCGGCCGGGTGCTCGCGGCGATGGGTCCGGACTGTCTCGTACTCGATCCAACCGTCCGCACGGCCCGAGCCGACCGCCCGGCAGCACATCCTGGCGTTCATATACCTCAAGTGGAACCGCCAGCGGGCCATGGCAACGGCGACCGGGTTGGCCGCGTCAAGGCTGAAGAAGTACACCCCCGGGCTTGGCCGCGAGGGCCCGTCCAGGCGAACGTACGTCCGGACGTTGATCTCGGGGAACGCCCCGAGCCACGGCAGCGCCGGAGCAAACCGGGGACGCACGCCGGACATGCGAAACGGCACCACGGCAAGCCAGGCTCGGCCCTGGGCGTCCGTGTCGATCACCAATCCCTCGGGTACATGCGGCCTGAGGGCGTCAGGAGATACCGGCCAGTGCATGAAGAGCAGGTCGTGCCACGTCATGGCCATCGCCCATGGGCCGCTGGGAGGCGGGTAAGGGCGACCGGTATGTGAGCTACGGTCCACGGGCATTGCGTGCACGGCCACATCTCGCCCCGCCGCCGAACCAGACTCTGGACCAGACGGTACCAAGTTCGCCCGGCGGGCGAAGAGCTCGGTGCCGGGGGTGCAAACGCGACGCTACCATGCGTTCGGGGAGGCCGGAACGGGGCTCGGGGTGGCTGGAGAGGCTCGATGCGCACGAGGCAGATGATCCTGATGCTCACGCTCGTCTTCCTGCTGGGGGTCTTTGTGAGCGGAATGACGCAGCCTTCGGGACGAAATGGCTACACGTTCCTGGATCCGCTCATCGAGGTCTACCAGATCGTTCAGGACAACTATGTCGACAAGCCCGACAACCTGAAACTGCAGACCGCCGCGATCAACGGGATGCTCGAGGCCCTCGATGATCCCTACACGCAGTACATCCCCCCGGCCGATCGGGCCGCCTTCCAGAAGGAGATGACCCAGCAGTTCGTGGGCATCGGCGCCGAGGTCAACACGCAGGGGGGGTACCTGACAATCGTGTCGCCCCTCGAAGACTCCCCGGCTTACAACGCCGGGATCAAAGCCGGGGACCGCGTCCTCGAGATCGAGGGCGTCTCGACGTTCAATGTCCCCATCGATGAGTGCATCGCGAAACTCACGGGCAACCCCGGCGAGCCGGTGCATCTCCTCGTAGAGCGGGGTGGACCGGGCGGCCTGCAGATTCCGTTCACCATCGTCCGGGACAAGATCGTCGTCAAGGCGGTCAAGGGGTTGCACCGCACCGACGGCGGCACCAAGTGGGACTTTGTCATCGATCCCGAACGTCACATCGGCTATGTGCGGCTCACCCAGTTCACCCCGACCGCCGCACGCGAGTTCGCCAACGCCCTGACCGAACTCAACGCCGACAAGGCGGGGACCGACGGGGGCCTCAAGGGGCTGATCATCGACCTCCGCGGCGACCCGGGCGGCGTGCTCGACGCCGCGCTCGCGATCGCCGACCTGTTCATCAAGGACGGCGTCATTGCATCGGTCAAGGGACGTGGGAACAACGAGGATGTCTACCGGGCCAAGGCCGACGGCACGCTGCCGGACTTTCCTATCGCGATCCTGGTGAACGGGCAGAGCGCCTCGGCGAGCGAGATTGTCGCCGGCGCGCTCTCCGATCACGATCGCGCGGTTGTCGTCGGGACGCGAACGTTCGGCAAGGGACTGGTACAGGCGGTGCAGAGCCTGCGGAAGGCCGAAGGAGGGCAAATCAAGTACACCGCACAGCGGTACTACCTCCCTTCGGGCCGACTCATCCAGCGCACCGACCAGTCCGACACATGGGGCGTGGACCCGACACCGGGCTTCTACATTCCGATGACCGAAGATGAGCAACTCGCCCGGCTCCTCGCCCGGCGCGACCGGGACATCCTGGTCGGCCCCCAGGCGACGCCCCCCGAAGGCGAGCCCCCGGCCGAGAGCGCAGGGGCCAAACCGGCCGAGCCGGCCCAATGGACCGATCCGAACTGGATCGAGACTGAACTGAAGGACAAGCAACTCGCGGGTGCGCTCAAGGCCATGCAGGCACGCATCGATAGCGGGCAGTGGACCCCACTCAACTCCACCACCCAGCAATCCGAGAAGATCAACCTCGCCGAGAAGCACCAGCTCGAGGTCGGGCGCGAGCGGATTCTCCGCGAACTGGCCCGCGTCGAGCGCCGGCTGCAGACGCTCGATGCCGTCGAGGTCGGCGATGCAACGACGCAAACCCCGTTGACCGATCTCTGGCCCAACGAGATCGATCTGGTTGGCGGACACATGGACGTGTTCGACAAGTCGGGCAACCTCATCCGGTCCTTGGATATCACCGGTCCCAACCTGGAGCGGTGGCTCATCGACGCCGACGTCAAGCCCATCGTCCCCGAGCCCGCGCCGGCGCCGACGGGGTCCGAGCCGAAGTCGTAACAAGTAACCACCCTGAAACCGGGAGCCGCAATGCCCGCCGCTCTCGTGGAACAAACCCTGACCGATGTTGGTTGCTCTTCGCAACGCACCACCGGTTCGGATAGACTCGTAGCACTCGACCGCATTCCGCGGCGGGGTTGCGTTGAGGAGTACCGCGATGAAGACGATGATTGTGATGGCAGCTGCGGTGGCGGGGGCGCTGGTCATCAATGGATGCTCGACGGCGCCGAGCAGTCCTGAGAAGAAGCAGGAGCTCAGCAGCAACGCACAGACGGCCCTCTCCAAGGCGAAGCTCGCCGACCCGTCTCTCCAGGCGTTCCTTGACAAGGCCGAGGGCTATGCGATCTTCCCGACCGTCGGCAAGGGCGGCGCGATCGTCGGCGGTGCCTACGGCCGCGGCGAGGTGTACCACAAGGGGGCCATGATCGGCTACTGCGATCTCTCCCAGGCCACAGTCGGGCTGCAGCTCGGCGGGCAGTCCTACACCGAGCTGATTGTGTTCCAGACCCCCGCCGCACTCGAAACGTTCAAGCGCGGCGACTTCGCCTTTGCCGCCCAGGCAACGGCCGTGGCCCTCAAGAGCGGTGCGGGTGCGAACGCCAAGTACACCAACGGCGTCGCCGTGTTCACCTTCGCCGAAGCCGGGCTGATGGCCGAGGCTTCGATCGGCGGTCAGTCGTTCACGTTCCAGCCCCTGTAGCGTTCCGAGCCGGGATACAGAACAGACGCGGGGCACCACGCCCCGCGTTTTTTCTTGCGCCGTCCAAGCTACGACGCCAGGCGATCCAGCCGGACCTCGCCGCCCACGATCGTCGCCACCGCCCGCCCCCGCACGCGCCGGCCCAGGAACGGCGTATTCGCGGATTTGCCGGCCAGGTCAGCCGCGGAGATCGTCCAGTCCAGGTCAGGATTGATGAGGGTCAGATCCCCCGGCCCGCCCACCGCCACGCGGCCAAGCCCCAGCCGACCAAGGCCGCACAGCGCGGCGGGTTCAACCGTCATCATCGCGATCAGCCTCGCCCACCCGACGACCCCCGGCGTCACCAGCGCCTCGATGTATAGGGCCAGCGCCGTCTCGAGACCGATGATCCCGAACGGCGCGGACTCGAAATCCAGCTGCTTGGATTCGGCGGTGTGCGGCGCGTGGTCCGTGGCCAGCACGGTGATGGTCCCGTCCGCGATCCCCTCGAGCATCGCGGCGATATCCAGCCGTTCCCGAAGCGGCGGGTTCATCTTGGCCCCGGTCCAGTATCCCCCGCCGGTCAAAGCCCCCGCCCCGGCCTCGACCTGCTCGTGGGTGAGCAGCAGGTGGTGCGGAGACGCCTCGGCCGTGACCGGTTGACCCTCGATCCGCGCCCTTCGGATGATCTCGACCGATCCCCCCGACGACAGGTGCTGCACGTGGTAGCGGCACCCCACCGAACGGTTGAGGCGGATATCCCGCTCGATGATGATCTCCTCGGCGATCCGGGGCCACCCGACCAGTCCAAGCCGCGTCGCGATCGTGCCGGCATGCATCGAGGCGCCGCGCGTCAGCGTCGGCTCCTGGCAATGCTGCATCAACGCCAACCCGGTCGGCTTGATATAGGCCAGAGCCCTGTGCATCAGCCCCGCGGAGGCGACCACGTCGCCGTCATCGGAGAAACCAACAGCGCCGGCCCGCGCCATCAGCCCGATCTGGGCCAACTCCTCGCCCTTGCGGGCCTTGGACACCGCCCCCACCGGGAACACGCGGCAGACCCCGGTCCGTTCGGCCTGCTTGAAGATGAACTCGACGACCGCATCATCGTCGATCGCGGGGTCGGTGTTGGGCATGCAGCACACCGTGGTAAACCCCCCGGCCACGGCCGCCGCGGTGCCGGTGGCGATGGTCTCCGCTTCCTCCTTGCCGGGTTCGCGGAGGTGCACGTGCGGGTCGATCAGCCCCGGGGCGACGATGCAGCCCTTCGCACTAATTACCCGGTCGGCGGGCGACCGAGCCAGAGCGTCCCCGCCGGAAACAGCCGCAATCCGGCCGTCCCGGATCGCGACATCCGCGAGCCGGTCCGTGTTGGAGGCTGGGTCGATGAGGCGGCCGCCGGTGATCAGGATCGAGGGCATGGTGGTGCAGGATACCGGGCGCAGGCCCGTGGCGAGAAATCCCGGAGGCCAGGTGTGTCGGGCTTTACGCTGTTGCGGCGACGGCCTACGCTCACCATTCACCAGACGGGGTGTAGCGCAGCTTGGTTAGCGCGTTTGACTGGGGGTCAAAAGGTCGGCGGTTCGAATCCGCCCACCCCGATTCAGTTAGCGAGATGGCCCCGGCAAGTGCCGGGGCCATCCGTGTTTACGGTCGAGTTTAATCGCGTCCTGTCACCCGGTCTGTTTCGGGCCGCGTTTGAACTTGCCATAGAGCGTTACTTGTTGCGATCGGCACCTGGAAACCACTCCGTGTGGATTTCGCCGTCGCGGCCGAAATACTGGACGCGCTTCCCGGTGATCTGAACAAAGTAGCCGACGCACCCGGCGGCGAGCGCCTGGCGTGTGAACTCCAAATACTTGATCTCCTCCCGCTGCGATTGTCGAACCGCGGCCTCGACCTTCGCCGCCGAGAAGACAATCGCGATCGGTCCATCCTCGTGCGCCATCGAGACGACGCACGACTGGCCCTCCGGCGTGTAGTAGGTGATCTCCTTGCGGGAATAGTCCGCGTGGTATCGCTCGATACCGGCCGCAACGAGGCGCTCAACGACTTGGCCAAAGTGAATCTTCCCTGACGCGGACAACGCGGCGCATTCCTTTGCCACTCTTGTCTGTTCACTGTTCATCTCATGCTCCTTGTGATGATAATGGGTCGTCTTTACTCGATCGGAACACCCGAGAATTCGCCCTCTAGGCTGATTCGCTTGAGGATCGCGAGCAATTCCGTTCTTTCCTTTGCTTCCAAGTGGCTAAAGAACTCGCGGTCGTTCAGATCCGCAAGTCTTGCCAGGACGGGCACGAGCTTTCGCCCCGACGCCGTCAGACTCACAATCTGGTACCTCCGATCAGATCGTTCGGAGCGGCAACGAACCAGGTCCTTGGCAATGAGTCGATCGAGTAGTTTCGATACCGCGCCCCGCGTCAGTCCGATCGAATCGGCCACGTGGCTGGGATTGAGACCGTCAGAATCGAACAGCGCACGCATCACGACCCACTCGGCCACGGTCACGCCGCGCGCCTCAACCTTCAGGCGGAATGCGTGCGACACGTGGTTCGAGACCAGCCGCAGCCAGTACCCCAGATGGCTCTCCAGCTTACTGACATGTACGGTCACCGATGCTCCAGATAGTTGCCTAGGAAACTATATCTCGCCTCCCATCCGTCGTCAAGGAGACCAAGGGCTGACGTCCGGCAGAGGCGGCCGCAGGAGATCAGGGCTTGGATTTCACGGTTTCGTGGGCCAGCAAAACCCGGGTTCCAGGCTCCCAAGCCCGAACTCCTTGCATAAAGAGTTCAACTGGCGTACTGTCACCCCGATTGGGTACGGCGGTTGTCATTCTCGCCGTACTTTACGTTCGCCCTCTGGGAGCTGCGGGGTAAGGGGGCGTTGGTTCAGTTGCCTACTCGCCATCCGAGATGTCTGCTTCCACCAGCTTCGCCAGCTGCTCCAGCGACTCCTGCCACCCCAAGTAGCACATCTCCGCCGGGATGACCGCGGGCACGCCTTCTTGCACGATATTCAACTCTGTGCCGCACGCCACCCTGCGCAGCGTCACCGTCACGGTCATCTCACCAGGCAAGTTCGGATCGTCGAACCGATCCGAGTACTGGATCCGCTCGTTCGACACGATTTCGGTGTACGTCCCGCCGAACGAGTGGCTCTTCCCGGTTCCGAAGTTCGTAAACGACATGCGGTACGTGCCGCCGACACGCGCATCGTCGTGATGCATCGTCGCCGTGAACCCGTAAGGCGGCAGCCACTTGCACTTGGCGCCCGCGTCCAGAAATGCCTTGAACACCCGCTCGGCCGGCGCGCGCAGCACGCGGTGCAGTCGGATCGTGTGTGTTGTCGTCATCGCCCGCCTTTCGCCGCTTGCCGCACGACCTCGCGGCGTCTACTTGAGTCCATCGCTCTCGATCTTGACCATCCCCATCATCGCCCGCATGGCCTTCGCGGCCTTCGCCTCGTCGGCGTCCGTGATCAGGTCGATCAGCAGCTTGGGATCAATCTGCCACGACACGCCGAAGTGGTCGGTGATCCAGCCGCAGGCGACAGGTGTGCCGCCCGCAGCGACGAACTTGTCCCAGTATTCATCGACCTGCTGCTGCGTGTCGCAGAGCACGGCGATGGAGATGCCCTGGCTGAACGTGAACTGCGGCCCCCCGTTGAGGGCCGTGAACGCGCGGCCGTCGAGCGTGAACTCAACGGTCATCACGCTGCCGGTCTTGAACGGCGACTGCGGCCCGAGGTCGGGGTATCGCGTGATGCGGAGGATCTTCGAGTTGGGGAAGATCGAGGTGTAGAACCGCGCCGCGTCTTCGGCCTGATCATTGAACGTCAGAAAGGTGCTGATTTGAGGCATCCACGATCGTACCCGGAGGCGCGGTCGCCAGCCTGATCGGACGACGAGCAAAATCAGCCCGCACGCCTGCCCCGCGCCAGAAGCCCGCATGCAAGGAAGAGCACGCCCGGCAACGCAAAGATCACAAAGTACGGCCCGCCGGGCGGCCTTCCGGTCAGCCCGAAGCTCAGCGCGTAGAACGCGGCCAGAGACAGGACCGTGAGCACGCCGCCCCAGAGTTCACGCCACCAGCCCAGGATCATCCCAAGCGAAACGCCGACGGGAAACAGCGCGATCATCCCCAACTCCCGAAGCGTCGGAACCCCCGGCTCCCCGCCGCCAAATGCGAACGCGGCAAGCATCCCGATGCTGGCGAGACTGCCGATCCGAGCCAACCACCGAAGCACATGGACGATGGGGCGGCCGGACGTTCGTGGCGTTGTGTGCATGACAAGGGCCTCCTTGAAGGCTCTCACTTGTTAGCAAACGCTAGTGCACAATTTCACCGGCATCAAGGCACCACACAGCCAGCGCGCAGGCGTGGCCAGGCCCGAGAGCGCGTCAGAGCCCTCGCTCAGTCCTTCACACCCTCGACCCGTCCCGCATCCGTGTACTTCGTTAGCGCCGCCGTCAGGTCGACGCCCATGATGTTGGCCAGCGTCGCCAGCCACGCGAGCACATCCGCGAACTCTTCCTCCAGGTTCTCACGCTGCTCCCGGGTGATCGGCTTGGTCTTTCCCGCCCGATTGTCGTGCAGCGCGGTCGCTAGCTCTCCCACCTCTTCCATGAACAGCAGGAACGTCCCCGAGGCGCCCCGCGCCGAGTCGGTCGCGAAGTACCGCTCCCGGATCAGGGACTGGAACGCGGCGACAGTCAGGGATGAATCGGGGGCCGGGCGGGAGGATGAATCGTTGGGCATCGTGCACGATACGCTTCCCCGCACGCCCCGGAGTTCGTCCCACGTCCCGATGAGCCCCCACGACGCACCCAGCCATCCCGCCGTCCCCGTCGCAACCCGCACGCCGTGGCGGCTGCTTCCCGTTGTCGCGCTGTCACTGCTCCTGCTCACCGGCTGCGCGTTTCAGGAACAACGCACCTCGCTCCGGGCATTGGGGGCCAACGGCCAATGGGGGCAGGCGCTGCGGATGCTCGAGGAGCCCAAGGTCGAGAAACTCTACGAGCCCAACAACGAACTGCTGCTTTGGCTCGACCGCGGCTCGGCGGCGCTGGCGGTGGGCGACCCTCGCCTGGCCATCAACCAGTGGGAGAAGGCCGAGGCGTTCATGGAGGCGCACACCGAGCCCAATGCCGGCGACTTCATCGGGCAGTGGGTCATCAACGACACCGTCACGGAGTACATCGGGGACCCCTACGAGGCAATCTACGTCAACGTCTTCAAACTGGCCGCCCAACTGGAACTCGGCGTGATCAACGGCGGCGCAAGCGTCGAAGCCCGCCGGGCCGCGTCGAAGGCCAACCGCCTTCGCGACAGGTACCTTGTGTTCCGCAAGGCGGTCGTCTCCGAGGGCGGGGCCTCCGCCGTGAGCGAACGAGAGTCGTCGGGTGCACCCGTCGGCGAGTTTGTGGAATCGACCCTCGGCGCCTACCTGACCGCCGTCACCTTCATGGCCGACGGCGATCCCGCGAACCAGGAAGTGGCCGCCCGGCGCCTGCAGGAGTCGATCACGGTCCAGGGGCCAGTGTACGGGCCGGTAAACGCGGCAGACTTTGACGGCCTCGGCTACCGGCGCCCGACGCCGCGCGACATGCTCGTGGTGGCCTTCTCCGGACAGGGGCCCACCAAGCGGGCCGAGAGTTTCGGACCAATCCCGATTTACACATGGCCGGTCTACTTCGAAATCCCCGTCGTTGTCCCCGGGTCGAGCGAGGTGGCGTCCGCCAGGGTGGTCATCGAACCCTCCGACCAGGCTGAAGGGGAGCCCGGGCCGCAGGCCCGCTCGGCGCCGCTGGCCCTCGTCGAGGACATGGGCCTCGTCGCCGTCGAGAACGACCGGCGACAGCAGCCGATCATCTACGCCCGAGCCTTCATCCGCTCCACGGCCAAGGCCGCGGCGGCGTTCGCGGCGTCCCAGGCAGTCACCCAGAACGGCCAGAAGGGGGGCTGGACGACCGCAGCGGCGATCCTCGGCGGTCTGGCGTTCGTGACGGTGACCGAGCGGGCGGACCTGAGATGCTGGGAACTGCTCCCCGGCAAGGCCCACGTCGGCCTGCTTGCGATGCACGAAGGCGTGCAGCGGGTGCGGATCGAATACCTTGCCGCGAGCGGTGGACTGCTCTATGCCTCGCCGTGGCGGATCATCGGGCCGGGGTCGTACGCGCCCGGCGAGAACGGGGCGGGGTTGCATACCGTCATTGAGCAGTACTGGCGGTAGGACCGAAGCGGTACAGGTACAGGCCCCCAGGGGCGTCCAGGAGACGGCGATGACAAGGTGCGTGATCGTGGCAGGACTGGCCGTGACCCTCTCGCTCGCCTGGCTCGGCGGGTGCTCGAAGAACATGACGGTGACGAGGACCGACCCGGAGAACGTCGTCGACCTCGACTACCGGTTCAACGCCGACGACGCCCGCGAGGTGTACAAGGCGACCGTGGACGACGCACTCTTCCGCAAGTGGATCGACAACTGGATGGGCTCACACGGCGGCGCCAAGCCGATCGTCGTGATCGGCCCGATCAAGAACGACACGCAGGACTACATCGTCACCGCCAACTTCACCGAAGAGTGGCAGCGAGAACTGCTGAACTCCGAGCGCGTACGGTTCGTCGCCTCGAAGGAGGACCGCCCCGACATCCGCGAGGAGCGGCAACAGGGTCAGGATTGGAACACCCCCGAGACCCGCAAGCAGATGCGGGCCGAGACCGGCGCCGACCTCATCCTGCTCGGCCGCGTCACCGACGACAAGCAGAAGTCGCTGGACGGCAAGCAGATCGTCGCGCAGTACCGGGTCGGTCTGCAACTGTGGAACATCGAGTCCAACGAACTGCTGTGGAGCGGCTCGAAGGAGATCAAGAAGCTCGCCCGCATCAACTGAGCCGCCCGCCGCGGGTTTCCGTGCAGTCGCCCGAGACAAGGACCGGTTCCTGCGATGCCACTGAGTTCCGCTGAAGAGTCCCTCTGCCGGCTGATCGCGTCGCGGCACGCGGCGATGGTGGAAGATCTCCGCCTGCTGGTGGCGATTCCCACCGGCCAGAACCACGCGCCGGGCCTCGACCAGACCCGGTCGGTGCTGACGTCCAGGCTGGCCGCGCTCGGGGCCGACGCAGAGTCCATCCCGGGCGACCCGCGCCCAGAGTGGCTGTATGGCGCCGGCACGTCGTCGCCCGCCCCCCCGACGGCGGTGTGCCGCCGTCACGCCGGGATCGCCGGTCGGGAGGTGCTGCTCGCCGGACACCTGGACACGGTGCACGACCCGGCCTCATCGTTCCGCGAACTCACGATCTCGGCCGATGGGAAGACGGCGACCGGGCCCGGTGTGGTCGACATGAAGGGCGGGCTGGTCATTGCGGTCCATGCACTCGAAGCCCTCGAATCGGCCG
This sequence comes from Phycisphaeraceae bacterium, assembly GCA_019636655.1. Taxonomy (NCBI): domain Bacteria; kingdom Pseudomonadati; phylum Planctomycetota; class Phycisphaerae; order Phycisphaerales; family Phycisphaeraceae; species Phycisphaeraceae bacterium. The sequence goes on from JAHBXB010000008.1 coordinate 38,809, forward strand.
GACTGCGGCTCCCCTGGACCTTTTTGCTGAACTCCGATGAGGAAACGGGGTCCTACCACAGTGAGCGGGCGATCCGCGCCGAGTCGGCGCGCGTCGCGAGTGGGGGGGCTGGAGGCGCGGCAGGCGTTGGACTCGCGCTGGAGCCGGCGACCGCCGACGGAGGCCTCGTCGTCGAGCGATCGGGGGCCGGCCAGTTCATGCTCGAGGTCCACGGCAAGTCCGCCCACGTCGGCCGCGACTTCGCATCCGGCATCTCCGCCGTGATGGCCCTGGCCCGCTGCATCGTGGACATCGATCACATCTCCAATCCCGCGGCCGGGCGGATCGCGAGCGTCGGCCCGCTCCGCGGCTCCTCGGCGACCAATGTCGTGCCGGACCTCGCGTGCGCGTGGGGCAACGTCCGGTTCACGGATCAGACCGCCGCCGACGATCTGTCCAGCAGCCTCACGGAGATCGCCGAGCAACACTCCGGCTCCGCGGGCGCCCTCCCACGCATCACGGTCAAGACCTCGTTCATCCGCGCCGCCAAGCCCGCCGGCGAGGCGGTCATGCGGCTGGCCGAGGCCTATCGCGCCATCAACCTGGACCTCCCGGGCGGCCCGATCGAGGTGCCCTTTGCCAGAACCGCCGGCGTCTGCGACGGGAACGTCATGCAGTCAGCCGGGCTCGCCTGCATCGATACCGTCGGCGTCCGCGGCGGCGGCCTTCACACCCCGGAGGAGTGGATCGAGATCGATTCGCTGACCACGCGCTGCCAGGCCCTCGCGTTGCTGATGCTCAGGCTCCAGCCCGAGCCGGTGGACGCCGGACGATTCGGCCGATAGACAGGAACTACCCCCTCGGGACGCGAACAATCCGCTAGGCCTCACCCAGCGCACCAGGACCACATTGCATGACACCAGCCACCACCAAGCCCGCACCCGCCGCACCGCCGCACCCCGCCGCCACGATCGGTGATCAGATCCGATCGAGCCCCGCGGTGACGAAGGCTATCGACCAGATCGCTTCCGACATCCGGTCCCGCTCCGCGGCGATCACCGACGTCCGGCCGGCCAATCCGGCGCTGGCCCAGACATACGAGGCGCTGCTCAAGGAGGTCACCGAACTCCGCGGCCGGCCCCTGTACTACCCCTACCTCGGCTCCGGCGCCGGCAACGGCGCGCTCGTGGAACTGATGGACGGATCGGTCAAGTGGGACATGATCTCGGGCATCGGAGTCCACTTCTTCGGCCACGGCGACGACGGCCTCACTCGCGCAGCGCTCGAGGGCGCCCTGAGCGACACTGTGCAGAACGGCAACCTGCAGAGCGACTGGTCGCAGTACCGGTTCATGCAGTCCCTCGTGAGGCTGGCCAAACGCAGCAGCCGCCTCCGCTACGGGTTCGCCACGACCTCCGGCTGCATGGCCAACGAGAACGCCATCAAGGTCTGCTACCAGAAGAACCAGCCGGCCAGCCGCGTGATCGCCTTCCGCGACTGCTTCATGGGCCGGTCGGTCACGATGACGCAGATCGGTGATACCGCGGCGTACCGGGTCGGTATCCCACTCTCGACACAGGTGGACTACATGCCCTTCTGGGACGCCGCCGCCGCGCGCCGGATGGGCGAGGCCGAGTTCACGAAGATGTGCGTCTCGCACCTCGAGCAGTACATCGAGCGCTATCCCCGGCAGCACGCCGCGTTCATCTTCGAACTGGTGCAGGGCGAGGGCGGATTCAACGCCGCCCCGCGCGAGTTCTTCGTCGCGCTGATGGAAGTCTGCCGCAAGCACGGCATCGCCGTCTGGGACGACGAGATCCAGACCTTCGGCCGGACCGAGTCGATGTTCGCGTACGACCGGCTCGGCCTGGGCGAGCTGGTGGACGTCCTGACCGTCGGCAAGATGACGCAGGCCTGCGCGACGCTCTGGACGCAGGAGTACAACCCCGGTCCCGGGCTGATCTCCGGAACGTTCACCAGCTCGGCCGTCGCGTTCAGCGTCGGCGCCCACGTCCTCGAGCGGCTCGAAGGGGGCGGGTACTACGGCGCCGAAGGATCCAACGCGAAGCACTTCGCGGCGTTTGCTTCCCAGGTCCGCTCGCTGGCCTCAAGACGGCCGGAGTGGTTCCCGCCCGCTGTGGCGCCGTACCAGATCACTGACATCGTCGGCGGTAACGGCGGCATGATGCGGTTCACGCCCTTCGGCGGCGCTAAGGAGCGCGTCATCAAGGCGTGCACGCACCTGTACAACGAGGGCGTGATCGCGTTCTACTGCGGTCACGGCCCATACCACATCCGGCTGCTCCCTCCGCTGGGTGTGATGAAGGAGGCCGACTGGCCCCGCGTCTTTGCCCGGATCGAGAAGGGCCTCGCCGTCGCCGCGTCCCACGTCTGATCGCGACCAAGCCTGCCCTCAGTCCCCTTCCTCGTCCTCGTCGGGGCCCGCCTGGCGGACCCGGCCCGCGCCTTGTTCATTCCGCGCGCGAGCCGCCTCCCGGCATGCCTCGGCCAGGGTCTGGTGCAGCTTCTCGTGATCCGGCAGCGCCCCGAGGCGGTCGTACAGCGCCTGGACGCGCGATTCCGCGGGAGCCGTCCGTCCCACCTCGGCGATCGCGAAGTCCCCGAGCGACTCGTTCGCGGCAAGGAACCAGGTTCGATCAGGGAGGGTGTCTCGCCCTGCGGCGGCCGTCTTGCCGCGTGAAGCCTTCGAGACCTTCGCCGCCGGTGACTGCGGCGGGCGGACCCGCGTTCGCACCGTCACCGGGCCAACCGTGACGATCGGCCAGAGCCCGTCGCGCGTCGTCGGCTCCCGAACGGTGATGATCACCGGCACCTGCCTCCGGTCGGCCTCTTCGCGGAGCATCCGCCCGTCAACCCCGACCCGCGGTGGGCTGACCAGATAGCACCCGGGCTTGAGCTGCTGCGACGAAGGGAGCGCCCCGTCAACGACATAGACCTCCGCGGCGTCAAACGCCAGATCACGCTTCTGGCGCCGGGCCTCCTGCAAGGGAAGCAGGATCCGCGCCATCCGCTCGTAATCCGCCGCCGCTAGCGCCTTCGCCAGCGCCTCGGCGCACTCCTGCTCCGCATCAAAGTAGCGGCCGGCGACCAGATGACGGCTCGCCCGATCCATGAGTTGATCGAGCTTCGTCGACTCCTTGTCTCGACCTGATGGCGGCACGAGTCCCCTTCTCTCCGCGAAGACCGCGGCTGACGATCCGACGCGCCGAGGCTAGCCCGGCCGTATCACCCGGGCCATCCCGGTCAGCACCTCGCCCCACACGCCCGCCTGACCGTCCAGCTCGTACTCCAGCACATCCGCGAGCCCGCTCCAGTCCTTCGCCTCGATCGACCGCTTCACCTCCGCCAGTTGCACCGCAAGCCCCGCTGCCGCATCGGATACCGACGACCCGTCCGCCGTCGGTCCGGCCTTGAGCGTGGCAAGGTCCAGCCCGAGCAGAGCCGCCCCCTGGTCCACCACCGTCCGAACCTGGTCCCACACCGCCAGCGCGCTGGCCAGATGCCTCAGCCCCGCCTCAACCTCGCCCGCCTGCACCGCCCGCGCCGCCGCCTGCTGTTCCGCCCTCGCGCTGGCCAGCACCTCGGCCGCATCGGCCAGGGTGACCGCCACAAGGCTCCGCGGCTCGGCCGTCACAAACCGCACCTCGGCGTCCGGCCGCTCGTCCTCCGTCGGATGGTCCAGCAGGTCGGTGGCCATCGCCTCGCCATCGAGCATCGCCTCGACCACGACACGGCTGCGAGACTGCGCCGCCAGGCAGGCCGCGCCGACAGCCGCCGCGAGAGTCGGCCGCTCGATTGCAATCTCTTGGTTATCGACGTACACCCGCATGGCAGCCTCCGAAAGCCCCGTCACTGTATCGGATCTCGGCGCCCCCGGAGTTCCAGTCCCGTGAAGCCGGCCAGAGCGGCGACGGCGACGTCGGATCACTGGCTCCGTAGACTCAGCCCTCGCCCACACGGCCGGATTCGACCCCGGCGGGCCCACCGGATGAGCCACCCGAACCGCCAAACCCTTGCCGCGGTCATCACCACAGGCGATGAACTCGCGCTCGGCCAGGCCCTGAACACCAACTCCATGTGGATTGCCGACCGCCTCTGGGCCGCTGGTGTCGAGGTCATCGAGCACATCACGCTCGGCGACGATCGCGTGGGCTTGGCCGCCACCATCCTGCGGCTGGCCGAACATGTCGGAACGGTGGTCGTCACCGGCGGCCTCGGGCCGACCCCGGATGACGTGACCCGCGACGCGCTCGCCGATGCTCTCCGGGAAGACCTGGTCACCGATTTACGGGCCCTCGAGCAACTGGAAGCCCGCTTCCGCGCCCGCCGCCGGGAGCTGCCCGAGATCCAGAGGCGTCAGGCCACCCGGCCCCGGTCCGCCCAGTGCCTCGACAACGAGCACGGGACCGCCCCCGCGCTCTACGCCAGGCTCCCCGGGCTCGCCCCGGATTCCGGGGCCGACATCTTCTGCGTTCCCGGACCGCCCGGCGAAATGAAGCCGATCGTCGAGCGCGACGTCATCCCGAGAATCCGCCTCCCCGCGGGCTGGAACGTCCGGGCGAGATTCCTCCACGCAGTCGGCATCGGCGAGGGCGACGCCGCGGCCCGGCTCGGCGACCTCCTCGCACGCGGAACGAACCCGCTCGTGGGGATAACCGTCTCTGGCTCGGTTCTCACGATCCGCTGCCGATACGCCGGCACGGACGAGCCCGCGGCGGCACAGGCGGCGCTCGACACGATCGAGTCCCGCATCAGGGCCACGCTCGCGCCGCACGTCTTTGGATCGGGCGAGTCCACCCTGGAGTCGGCGGTAGTCCACGCCCTCGCCGCCCGAAGAGAGTGCCTCGTCGTCGCCGAGTCGTGCACGGGGGGCATGCTCGGCAGCCTGATCACGCGAGTCCCGGGATCATCCTCGGTCTTCGTCGGAGGCTGGATCACGTACTCGAACGAGTTGAAGATCGCTCATCTCGGAGTCCCCGCCGAACTCGTAGCTACCCATGGCGCCGTCAGCAGCCAGGTGGCCCGGGCAATGGCCCAGGGTGGTCTCCGCAGCCTTCACGCGGCAGGCCTCCCCACAGGCGCCCGAGTCGGCCACTGCCTCGCGATCACCGGTGTGGCCGGCCCCAATGGGGGAACGGACGCGAAGCCGGTTGGCACCGTGTTCATCGCTCACGCGTGCGGCGCCGCGGGCGAATCCGCAGAAACCAACGTTCGAAAGTTCCGCTTCAGCGGTGCTCGCGAAGACATCCGGCTCCGATCCGCCCAGACCGCTTTGGCCATGCTCCTCACGCACCAACCCGGGAACCCTGCCGCCTCCCCGCGGCTGCTCTGGGAGGTGACCGACCGCCCCAATCGGGCCTGAGGCACGGCTCGGTTCTCGACAGGAACCCCGCCGCTCGGCATGGCCCCGTCACCTCGCCCCGCCCTTGCTCCCCGCCTCCGTCCCAACGTATACTGACCCTCAAACCGCGGGCGTAGTTCAGCGGTAGAACGTCAGCTTCCCAAGCTGAATGTCGGGAGTTCGATCCTCCTCGCCCGCTTTGCGGAAAACTCTGCAGAATCACGTAAAAAGCCCGGCAATTGTCGGGTTTTTTCGTTTCCGGGCCGATCACGTTCGATCGTCGCTTCGCCGTGCGGCGCCGCACGATTCCGCCCTGTTCCGTGCTCCAACTGCTGGCAGAATAGCTGGGGATCGACCGGGGCAGCGTCCGTGTCCCCGTCGCCACGCCGGATCGTCCATCGGGGGCGATGCCGGGAAGGGGGCCTATCGCCGCCGCCGTGTATCGTTGAGCCGGGCCGTCGATCTGATGGAATACTCCTTGAACCAATCAGGTACATTGCAGCTTCTGCCCGTTGGTTGGCCGCCCTACGGCCTGACCAGTAGATCAACAAGATTCGCGAGGTGCCAGGCGAGGCGGCTGGGCTGGAGAAGTCGCTCCGGACGCTCATCGAACAAGAACATCGACACGATGCTTGCCGTGCTGCCCGGTGATGAACGCCACGCGGCCGCCCCATACACCAACCCTCAGAACAACCGCCCCTGCCCCCGTTCCGCTCGCGGAAGCGGCCGCCGGAACCCGTCGCTCCTGAGCGACCACGTGGGCTTGTCCAGGCCGAACCGCTTCTTGAACACACGGAATGCCTGCCCGATCTGGTCGGCCCGCGCGCCGACGCCTTTCTGCCGCTCGAAGAACCTCGCCGAATACAGCTCGCCGCCCCGTGCCTGCCGCATGAGGCTCTCGACCTTGGCCGCCCGATCCGGAAACTCCCGGGCGAGCCAGTCCAAGAACAATGCCTTGATCTGGTACGGGAGTTTCAGCAGCACGTACCCGGCTCCCGACGCCCCCTCGCCCGCCGCGGCCTCAAGTATCGCTGGGACTTCATGGTCGTTCAGTCCCGGGATGATCGGCGCGGTCATCACCGCCACCGGCACGCCTGCTCCTGTCAACTCTCGGATTGCCGCGAGCCGCTCCCTCGGGCTGCTCGCCCGCGGTTCCATTTTCGACGCGAGCCGGTTATCCAATGTCGTGATCGACACCGCGACCGAAACCGCCCGCGCCGCGGCCATCGGCGCAAGAAGGTCCAGGTCCCGCGTCACAAGCCGGTTCTTCGTCACGATCGAGAACGGCTGCATGCACTCGCGCATCACCTCCACGCACCCCCGAGTAATCCGCAGCCTCGCCTCGACCGGCTGGTACGGATCCGTCACTCCGGACATCGAGATCGGTTCTCCGTTCCACGCTGGCCTCGCCAGTTCATCGCGCAGGATCTCCGCAGCCTCCATCTTCGCGAAGATTTTGGTCTCGAAGTCAAGCCCGCTCGAGAGCCCGAGGTACTCATGTCCCGGTCTCGCATAACAGTAGATACATCCGTGCTCGCAGCCGCGGTACGGGTTGATCGTCCACCGCATCGGCAGATCCGGGCTGTCAACAGAGTTGATCAGCGACTTTGTCCGGTCGCGAAAAACCCGTGTGCGCACCTGCACCCCACCGGGCTGCTCCATCGCGATCTCGTCGAGGTGCTCCCCGAGCACGTGAAGCCGGATCGTCTCGAACCGATTCCCCGGATTCAGCCCGGCCCCGCGGCCACTCACCCGCCCAGCCAGCAGCCCATCCCTGAACTCCGAACCACTCGTCTCCATACCCAAACATATAACGAACTATGGGCTATGTCAAGTGGCTTCCGCGGTTCTGGATCACGTCGTTCCAGCCCACACTTGTGACACACTCGTGACCGCTGTACACCAAGGCACTCGGTACGTTCCATCAGGGGATTGAGGGCAAGGAGCGACCCGATGAGCCGATGGGTGATGGTTCTTCTGTGGTGTGCGGTGAGCGTGGCGTTTGCGGATGGGGGCCGCAGGAGCCTTGACGTCGTCGTCGATCGTTTGGTGTCCGGCGACACAGCAGTTGCTACTGCGGCCGCCACCGACCTCCGCGATGCCGGGGATGAGGGACTTCAGGCAATCCTCAGGCAGTACGACCATGCAGCGGACAACCGCCTTGTTCCATGGATCGATTTTGTCGCCGGCCAGCACGATGCCGTGTGGTCACGTCTCTATTGGTACACCGACCTCAACAGCGCCAAGTCCGCGGCGAGGGCGCAACGCAAGCCGATTCTCTATCTGCGACTTCTGGGCCGGTTGACCGATGAGTACTCCTGCGCCAACAGCCGTTTCTTCCGCACCGTCCTGTATGCAAACAGGAACGTGTCGGCACTGTTGCGCGATCGGTTTATTCTAATCTGGGAGAGCGAGCGCCCGGCACCGATGCTGACTGTCGACTTTGGAGACGGCAGGGTTCTGAAGCGAACCGTCACGGGCAACAGCGCTCACTTCATCCTTGACTCCGATGGCAACGTGATCGATGCACTTCCGGGATTGTTCGATCCAGCCGCGTTTGCGCGGATCCTGAAGGACGCCGCCGACGCGGCTACATCAGGCCCGCTGCCGTCTCGCACCTACGCCCAGAAGCAGCGGGATCATCTCTCGCACGCGTGGCAGGTAAAGACCGGGACAACCATGCCGCCCGCCGCGCCAGCGGGCCTCCGTCTTCCCGATGCCGTCGCGGCCGGCCGCGTGGCGATGACCAAGATGGAAGTGGAGGCCCCACTGCTGGGGGCGCTGTCACCCGGCTTCAGGGCCTTGTTGACGCAGCCGGACCTCCCAGCCAACATAGCGATGCTCGACCATGTGGCAAGCCTGCACATGTCCGATGCGGCGCTCGACGACCGGAGCATCGGGCTGATCAAGCGACAGAATCCCGCCGCGTCGGACGACGAGATGCGAGTGATGGTCAAAAACCTGGAGTGGCTCATCGCCGCGGACAGCGTTCGGAACAACTACATGCTGCGTTACCAAGTTCTCGAGTGGATCGCCGCTTCACCGAGACCCATTCAGGTCCAGGATCTCAGCCGCAGGGTATACGACGAACTCTTCTTGACTCCTCGGTCGGATCCATGGCTCGGCCTGAGCCCCGAGGGTGCATACTCGGCCCTCGCTCACGACGGCCGAAAGCAGATGCAGCGGCGCTGACTCCAGGACTCAGCACCTCACCCCGCGAGCCGGTCCCCCGACTCGATCCCCAGCAGCTTCATCTTCTTGTACAACGTCGTCCGGTTGATCTCTAGCTGCTCCGCCGTCTTCTGGCGGTTCCAACTGTTGGCGGCCAGCGCCCTGAGGAGGATCCGTCGCTCCGGCTCCCGAAGCGCCTGTTCGAGCGGCATCGGCGTCCACTCGCCATCGCCCGCCTCGGTCTCGCCGGCCGATCCGGCGTGGGCAGCGGGGGGTGTCCACGCAGAAACGCCCGGAGTCACGAGGTGCTCCGGCAGATCCTCGACACCGATCGTCTGCGATCGCGTTAGCACCGCGCCGCGTTCGACGATGTTCTGCAGCTCCCGCACGTTCCCGGGGAACGTGTACCGCCGGAGGGCCTCGACGGCCTCCGGTGTAAACCCGGTGATCTGCTTCCCCAGTTCCGCGGCCTGCATCCTAAGAAAATGCGCGGCGAGCAGCGGGATGTCCGCGAGGCGATCCCTGAGCGGCGGGAGTTCGATCTTGACGACGTTGATGCGGTAGTACAGGTCCTGCCGGAACAGCCCCTGCTCCACGAGCCGCTCCAGGGGCTGGTTGCTCGCCAGCACGACGCGGACGTCCACCTCGATCGTTCGGTTCGAACCGACCGGCTCGAACCGCCGCTCCTGAAGAACGCGGAGCAGCTTGAGCTGCATCCCCGGCGACGCCGAATTGATCTCATCGAGAAAAATCGTCCCGCCGTCCGCCGCGAGGAACTTCCCGACCTTGTCGGCAAACGCCCCCGTGAACGCCCCCTTCATGTGGCCGAACAGCTCGCTCTCCAGCAGCGTCTCCGGGATCGAGCCGCACGAGATCTCGACGTACGCCTTGTCCTTGCGAGGGCTCCGGTGGTGGATCGCGTGCGCGATCAGACTCTTGCCCGTGCCCGACTCCCCCGTCATCAGCACCGTCGTCTTGCTCGGCGCCACGGCTTCGACGAGGTCGAACGTCTTCACCATCCGGTGGTCGGCGCCCAGGATGTTGTCCAGACCGTACCGGTGTTCGAGCTGCCCGCGGAGCGACCGGTTCTCGGCCAGCAGCGCCTGCTGCCGCAACGCCCGCTCCAGCGCGATCCGAAGCTCCGCATCGATCACCGGCTTGGTCAGGTAGTCCACCGCGCCCCGCCGGACCGCCTCCACCGCGGACTCGATCGTCCCGTACCCTGTCAGCATCAGCACCGCCGTCGACGGGTGCAGCTTCCCGATCCGCGCCAGGAGCTCCAGCCCATCGATTCCCGGCATCGCCACGTCGCTCACGACGACGCCGAACGGTCGCGCCCTCTCCCCCCGGCCCGGCGCATCCTCGGGCGACCAGCCCTGCTCTGCCTGCGCGAGCAGCGACAACGCCTCCTCGCCGTTGAGCGCCGTCGCGGTCTCGTACCCCTCCGCCTGCAGAAACTCGGCGAGCGACTCCCCGGCCACCGGGTCGTCGTCCACCACGAGAATCTTGGCCCGATCTGGTTCCGCTCGCCGCGTCATTGCCGCTTCATGTCCCGCGTCACCGGCAGCCTGATCGAAACCATCGCCCCCGGCTCGCCGTCGCGCCCGCGCAGCGAGATCATCCCGTCGTTCTGCTCCAGGATCTCCTTGGCCATCGCGAGTCCGACGCCCAGGCCGCCGGGCTTGGTCGAGAACCCGAACTCAAACGCGAGGTGCTCGCTCCCCTTGGGCAAGGGTGGGGGACCGATCCCGTCGTCGATCACGTCGATCTCGATCCACTGGTTCCGTCCGCTCTGAACATCCCGCAGGCGTCCCTCGACACGAACCATCCCCCCGCGCCGGCCCGCCTGGTGGATCGACTCAATCGCGTTCCGGATCGTCGCCGAGAGCGCCGCATAGGTCGTCCCCGCGCTCAGACCCGCGAGTCTCGGTTCAACCGACGCCTCGATCGTCACCCCGTGCTCGGCTCCCACGGGCCGCAGCACCTCCACCGCGTGCTCGATCGCCTCCGCGAGCGACCACGCTTCGACCATTCCCCGGCGCGATCCGACCACGCGGCTGCCGTCCAGGCCGGTCATCGATGTCTTCACCAGGTCCGCCATCTGCTCCATTGCCTTGTACACCACGTCGAGACGCTTGAGCGCCTCGCTGCTCGGCGCCGCCAGCGGTACCGGGGAGGGCACCTCGTTCGAGGACTGCCCCTCCTCAGTCAGCGACCGGCGGGCCAGCCACAGGCAACGCATGGAGCCGTCGAGGAGGTTGGCCAGTTCATGGGTCAGCGTCGTCATGCGCGTCGCCGCGAACACGGCGTCCGCCGCGTCCGGCCGACCACCGCTGGGCTCGGTTTGCCGCACCAGCACCGGCTTCCCGGAGATCGCTGGCCGCTTCTTCCTAGGCCGGTTTGGCTTTTCGTCGTCGTGGCTCACCCCCGTGGGATCGACCGTGTTGCCCCGCGACTACAGCCCGGTGTTGAGAAAACGCCACGCGCGGCCACCTTCCGGGCCGGCCTCAACGGCTGTGGCGGCTGCACTACACCGAAATCCGGGGTGGAGTGGGGGCCCGCCCGCTCAGCCCATTCCCACCGCCTCCGCGTCTCGATCGCTGAGCGGGGCTTCCGGGAGGCCATTGCGACCCGGCCGGACCCGGACCGTGCCGTCGCGCCGCCACGACCGCTCGCACCGGGGCTCCGCCCGCAGGTCCAGCACCTTGATCTCGGTCGCCGAGCCATCCGTGCCCACGCGGCTGACCCCGAGCAGGTCCGCCAGATCCGCGCGGTCGAACCGCGCGATCACGCCCTTGGGATCGGGCAGCGTGACACCGACGTCCAGGGGGTTTTCCACCCCCAACTGGCCCTTGGCTCGTTCCACAGCGCCCTGCGCAGCCCCCCGCGCCGCCATGACCTCGCTCCACCCGGCGTCAACCGTCACCGGCAGCGTGTCCCCGAATGGAACGAGGTGGACGCACCGCTCCGTGTCGGATTCCGGGGTCTTCCACAAGGCTCGCCACGCCTCGTCCGCCGTGTGGGCCAGCACGGGCGCCAGCAGGCGGCACAGCCCATCGGTGAGCGCCCACAGCGCGGCCTGCGTTCGGCGGCGACGCGCCGAATCCGGCTTGTCGCAGTACAGCCGGTCCTTCACCGCCGCCAGGTAGGTCGCCGAGAGCGTGCTGTTGCAGAAGTCGTACAACGCCCCGTGGACTGCCTTGAAGTCGTACCGCCCGTACGCCTCGGCAACGATCTTCGTCAGCGAGTTGAGCTCGCCCAGCACCCACGCGTCAAGGCTGGTCGGAGGGAACTCCTCGGCGGCGATCGCGACCCCCTCCGCCGCCGGGGTAAAGTCGTACAGGTTGCTCAGCATGAAGCGCAGCGTGTTCCGCACCTTGCGGTACGACTCGCCCGCGATCGAGAAGAACGACGCATCGACCTTGATGTCGTTCTCGAACGACAGCGAGGCGACCCACCACCGGCACACATCCGCCCCGCTCTGCTTCAGCACATCCTCGACCTCGAGGGTGTTGCCGATGCTCTTGGACATCTTCTTGCCGTCCTTGTCGACCATGAAGCCGTGGGTGAGCAGCGTCTTGAACGGGGCATGCCCCGTCACGCCCAGCGCCGGCAGCAGCGACAACTGGAACCAGCCGCGGTGCTGGTCCGACCCCTCCAGGTACAGGTCGATCGGATACCCGAGGTTCCGCTCACGCATCACCGCGTTCCACGACGACCCCGACTCGAACCAGACATCCAGGATGTCCTTCCCCTTCTTCCACGACGCGAACGATGGCGAGACGCCCAGGTGGTGCGCCTCTGGATCGCTCTTGGGGTCATACCCCGCCAGCAACTGCTCGGGCGTCAGCGTGAACCACGCATCCGACCCCTGCTCTCTCACAACCTTCGCCACCGCCCTTACCGACGCGGCGGTCATGAACGTGCCCCCCTCAGGCGTCTCGAACGCGGGGATCGGCAGCCCCCACGCCCGCTGGCGGGAGATGCACCAGTCCGGTCGGGACTCCAGCATGCCCCGCATCCGGTTGCGGCCCCAGTCCGGCACGAACCGGACCTCTCCATTCTCGCTCGTGGCGTTGAGCGCCATCGTTCGGAGGTTCCGCCCCTCGCCGTGGCGCTGCCGCTCCTGCGACCCCGCGTGCCGGCCGTCGACGGAAACGAACCACTGCTCCGTGCACCGGAAGATCGTTGGCGTCTTTCCTCGCCAGTCGTGCGGGTACGAGTGGACGAACGTGTGGCCGTAGAACAGGTGCCCCGAATCGCGCAGCCAGTCCGCCACCTTCCGGTTCGCGTCCCACACGCTCACCCCGCGGAGCCACTCTGGCGCCGATTGGTCATAGGTGCCGTCCCCTTTCACCGGGCAGTAGATCGGCAGGTGCTCGCGCAGCCCGGTGTGGAAGTCGTCCTCGCCGTGGCCCGGCGCGGTGTGCACCAGCCCGGTGCCGTCCTCCAGGGTGACGTATTCTGCGCCGACGATCGACCAGAGCTTCTTCTCGTCGCACACCCGTCCGAGCCCGCACGCGGGCGGGTTCTCCACGAACGGGTGGCGGTACCGCAGCCCCACGAGCCGCTCTCCCAGGGCCGTCGCGAGCACCACGACATCCTCCGCCTTGGCGAGCCCCGTCACCTTCTCGACCAGGTCCTGCGCCAGGACAGTGATGTTGCCGTCGACAAACACCAGCGCGTACGTGTTCTTCGGGTTCACCGCCACGCCGACGTTCGCCGGCAGCGTCCACGGCGTCGTGGTCCAGATCATGAACGACGGCCGCTGGTGCGGGTGCCGACCCCTGAGCCTGGCCCCCGCCCCGCCGGCGCCGCCCTCCGCCGGTTCCTCCGCATCGGGCTCTTCATCGTCCTCATCGTCGGAGTGCTTCGGCAGCCCGAACGCGTCATACACCGCCGCAGCGTCCAGCGCCTCGAAGTCCACGTATACCGAGAGATCCTCCCGGTCGTAGTACTCCAGTTCCGCATCGGCCAGCGCCGTCTCGTTCGCGATCGACCAGTGCACCGGCTTGAGGGCGCGGTAGACCAGCCCCTGGTCCAGCAGCCCCGCCAGCACCTCCAGCGTGGCCCCCTCGTACGCCGGGCTCATGGTCAGGTAAGGGTGCTCGTAGTCCGCCACGGTCAGCAGCCGCTGCATCTGACCCGTCTGCAGCTTCACGTACTTCTCGGCGTACTTCCGGCACTCGCGCCGGATGATCATCCGCCGCTGCCACTCCTCCATGTCCCGCAGTTTGTCCAGCCCGCCCCCCTTCTTCCCCATCATCTCCTGCATCACCTTGTGCTCGATCGGCAGGCCGTGGCAGTCCCACCCCGGCACGTACGCGCAGTCCTGCCCGCCGTTCATCATCGTCCGTGAGCGGACCACCAGGTCCTTGAGGCACTTGTTCATCAGGTGCCCCATGTGGATCGACCCGTTCGCGTACGGCGGACCGTCGTGGAACGAGAACTTGGTCGCTGCGGTCCGTGCCTTTCGCAACGCGGCGTACAGCCCCGCCCCTCCCGCCAGCCCGGCCCACCGCTTCAGCGAGGCGGGCTCATTCTGAACCAGGTTCGCCTTCATGGGAAACGAGGTCTGCGGAAGGTTCAGCGTCCCCCGGAAGCCGGAGTCGGACGGTTTGCCGCCGCCCTCGGCCTGAGTCGAGGCGGCCGGGGCGTTTCCTGAGGGTGCAGACGAGGGCATGATGGTCTCCGGCGACCGACGCACCGGGCGTCGGGGTTGACAGGGTCACAATCGTAGAAGGATCACAAACGGCGCGCACGGCTTCGGGTCGCCCCGCCGATGGGCCGGTCGTATCGAGATTCTGGGGGAACCAGAGACGAGACGCCGTCCGCCCTTAGCGGGGCCCGCGAATTCGAATCGCGATGGTCGGCTTCATCGTCATGGATCGAGTATAGAAGCGGACCCGTCCGGCCGGAGCCGCGAATCACCGGTGCTCAAAGATCGTCTGGGTCCGCAGCACAAACCCCCCCTGGGGCACCAGGTGGTAGCACTGCGCGTGCACTTCCTTGCTGTACCGCTGCACATCCACCATCGACAGCCCCCGCCCACCGTCCGCGTCGGTCCACCGGTGGACCAGCGCATCGTTCTCCTCGGCCGTTTCTAGGAGTTCCCCGAACGTCGCGGAGTACAGGTTGTCCGCCAGGGTTTCCGTCTGGACGCTCGTCAGGTACCGCACACCCTCCGCATCGAAGCGGTGCTCAAAGTCGCGCTCACCCGCACAGGGGAACGACGTCACCGCCCCGTCCGTCGGCAGGTTGTTCTCCTGGAACGTCACCAGTTCCGACGCGCAGAAGCCCTTGTGTGTCAGCCGCAGCAGGTGCGACCCCGGCATCAGCCAGATCTCCAGGTCGTACAACCCGTGCCGCACCGACCGCCGGGCCTTTAACGCAAACAACTCCGGATGCAGCGCCCTGCGGTACAGCAGCGTCTGGTACGTCTGGAGGCTGATCTGCCGAGTTGGTGCGTCCATCGGCTCTCCTTTACGTCGCAAGCGGTCGCTCCGGGTTCCCTTTTCGCCGAAACTCGGATCTTTGCAGGGAATCCGTGGCGTCTTCCGATCCACTCCCACGTCCCGGCCCGGCCGGATCGGACGCCATTCTTAGCGATCGCTTACTCCTACGCAAGGGGCTTCTACCAATTTGGCCCCCAAGATGATGATTATTCTGAACCATGAACCCCTAGGAATAGGGGGTAACGCCAGGAGCGGCCTAGCGTGCTGTTCCGAAAGCCGACCCGCCGGGGCATCCTGAACGGCCTGACCCGCCCGGAACTGGCCGCCACGCTGGCCGCCACTCTCGAGGTTGCCTCGCCCGCCGAGGCTCCGGCCATGCTCGACCGGTTGGCATCTCTCCTGGTCCAGGACGCCCCCTCCCCAGACGTCGCCCTCACCATCGGCCGCCACTGGCGCTCGCTCACCCCGGCCCAGGTTCACCGACTCGCCGCCGACCAGTCCACCGACTGGCATGCCATCGCCTCCCGCTTGATCCATGAGGCCCGGCCGGCCTCCCGCGCGAGCGTCGCCGCGATCGCACTCGCTCTCCCCCGATCCCGCACGGTCAAACTCCTCCCCGCACTGCTCCGCGATGCGGACACCAGCGTCGCCCACTCCGCGGCGGTCGCCCTGGAATCCATCGCCAGGTCGGCTGTGAGCCACCGCGAGCATCTCGATGCGGTCGCAGCCGCCGCCGCACAAGCCGCTGGGGCATACCCCGACCACCGCCATCAGGAAGCCCTCATCGCCTGGGCGGCCCTGTTGGCGATCCCCGGTCTCGACTCGGCAGATGGCCCCTTGGCCGCGCTCCTGACCGACGATGCCAACCCCGCGACCTCCGTCCTCCGCTCGCTCATCCGGCATCCGCGCAGCCCATTGAGCGCCGAGTGGTGCTGGCGGGCCGCCAAGCACCCATCGCTCGCCCCCGCCTGCCTGTCCGCCCTCACGGCCACCCATGCCCCCGGCAGCGAAGTGCTCGCGTCGATCCACCTGATGCTCAATCCGAGCCGAGCCCGCTTCCTCGCCCGATCCATCCGGCGCCGCGGGGCGGGCCGGCCCGCTCCCGTTCTCCTGGGAGACGGCCTCAGCGAGTCGGCCCGCATCGGCGCCGTTCAGTGGGCCGCCATGCCTGCGGGAGACGCCCCCGCCTCGCCCACGCTCTCCAGTCTTCTCGGCGATCCCTCTCCGCGTGTCCGGCACGCGCTCGCCCGTGCAGCGGTCGGCTCCAGGAGCCTCGCCTCCATACGCCTCGACCTCTGCTTCGACCCCGATGAACGCGTGGCACGAACAGCGCTGATCGCGTCCCTTGGCGATATCCGCCCCGGCGGCGCTGCGTGGGGGCTCGGTCCGCAATGGTCGGCCAATGCCGTCGATTCGCTCCGGCGTTCGCCGCACGCCTCCATCCGCGCGGTGGCCGAGTCCGAGTCGCACCGGCGAGATTCGAGCATTGCCGATGAGCCGGTCTCCAGGCTCGCCGGGCGCCGGATTGCCCGTCACGACCGCGCCGCAATCGCGGATTCGCTCCGATCAAGGATCGACGCCTCGGACCCGCCGCTCGCCATCGGCGCGATCTCGGCCGCCCGCGCCCTCGGCCTGGTCCCCGATCTTGAGCCGCACCTTCAGCGCCTCCTCGCCGATGCCGCTGTTGAAGCCGAGCGCATGGCGATCGCCGCCTCCGCCGCCTCGGCGCTCGCCGATGGCGTGCAGCCGCGTTCGATCGAGGCGCTGACCGTCGCCCTGGGAAGCACGGACAACCGCGTGCGCGCCAACGCGGTCGAGTCCCTCGCGGCCCGTGCCCGCCGCGACCCAGCCCAGGCGTCGACCACCCCCGCCGCCATCCTGGAACTCAAGGCCGACGCCTCCCACCGCGTCCGCGCCAACGCGATCCGGGCCATGCTCGCCGCCGCCCGAGGCCCCCTCGGCGCTGTCTCGCCGAGCCGCTCCGACGATCGCGCGGAGTACGACGCGGTGGGCGAGCTCGCGGCGATGCTCCTCGACGACCAACCGATGCACCGCGTCGCCGCGCTCTGGCTTGCTGGACGGTTGTCCGCGCCGCGATGGTGGTCCGGCCGAGGCGAACTGCACGCCCGTGTGCGGTCGCTCGTCGACGACCCCGACCCGCGCGTCCGCGCCCGCGCCGTCCGCTGTGCCCATGTTGCGAACAACGTCCTCAGGTCCGCGTGGGCCTTGTCGGCGACGCCCGCGATCGCCCAGGAGGTGTAGACGTGCCGAACCGGCCGCAGGATCTCGTGATGCCACCCGCCCCGCTCGGCCCGGTCCGCGCCACGGAACTGCTCACCTCACCGCGGCCGCCCGAAGCACCCGTCCCCGGTTCGCACACCACCGCCATCGTCACGCTCGTCGCTATCGCGGCCGTGGTCAGCGTGGCGCTGACATTCGGATGGAACCGCGCACGACGACGGCCGCCGCTGGACACCGCGTTCCGCAAGATGTGCCGGCACCTTCGACTCGGCCGTCGGGAACAGGACCACCTGTTCCGCCTCGCGGCCCTACCCGTCGAGGGCTGGCACGGGCCCGTTCCGCCCGCGGCCCTGCTCGTGAGCATCCACGCGTTCGATCGCGCCGCGCAGACCGCGGCCGACAGCGGCGAGGGACGAGTCGGCTCGTTCCCCGATCCCGTCGTGGTGGCGGGGATCCGCGAACGCATCGCGCAGGCCGGCTGAGCCCGCTACACAACCGGTGCCAGCAGGGGCTGCTCGTCCCGCAGCCGGCGTGCCAGGTCGATCGTGATGGCCAGGTCCTGCGAGATCGTCAGGTGGCTGCCGAAGACCCTCGCCGGAAGCACAATCCGCGAGTATCCCGGCGGCGCTGTGTTGCCGGCTCCGACCCAGGCATCCCGCAGCCTCGTGTAGCAGACCATCTCGTACTCGGCACACTCAAGAGCCTCGTCCAGACGCCGCAGCAGCGGCGAATCGGCCCGCATCTGCCGAACCGCTGCATCGACCGGCAGCACCCCGGCGATGTTCGCTCCGCGGTGCGGCGAGGCGAGCGTGAACAGCCTGCGGATCCTCAGACGACGTCCCTCCCGCCGCAGCATTGCCGGCGCCGCCGCGAACCGGGCGACAAGGCCTCCCATCGAGACGCCCACGACGTCGACCTCCCGCGGCCCGCTCCCATCTTCGCCCGGGAAGCGGGAGACAACCCGATTCACCACCGACCGCGCAATCGCCTCGATATCCGTGCGGAACGGATACCCGATCGCCAGCGATTCGCCCGGGTCCGCCCCCACCAGGGTCACCAGCCGCTGCGCAAGTCGCCTGACCGCAATGCTTGGAGCCCGCCACCCCGCCAGAACTACCAGCGGCCTGCGCAGCCCGACCGGGCTGCCGATCATCCGGCTCCATTCCATTCGGATCACATCACGGCTCAGCGAGTCCGTAGCGCCCGCTCCGGCTTGTTCCACGTGCCCCATGCTGCCGACGATTCCCGCGTTCATGGCCGGATTCCCATGACTTGTTGGGAACCGCCCATCATTACTTTTGTCCCCGGATGCCCGTGCAACCCGTGGCACGCCCGTACATACGATGCAGTGCAGCGAGAACACGGCCCCCACATGGAGTCGAGCATATGACCGCTTCCCGATGGCTTGTCACCCTGGGTGCTGTGCTCGGCGCATGGACCCTGGCGATTGCGGAACCGCCCGCGAAGCCCGCCGCCGTCAGGCCGGCCGCGTCCGCGGCTCGGGATGAACCTCGGTACATCAGGGTGGTCGAGTCCGACAAGGGCAAGACCCTCCGACTTCAGATGGCCGTGCACGAGTACAAGCCCACCGACGCCGACGGCCCGCGGCTGACGGTTGCCGGCGCCGTCCACATCGCCGATCTCCCGTTCTACCAGGCCCTGCAGGCCGAACTGGATACCAAGGACGTCGTGCTCTTCGAGGGCGTCAAGCCCCCGGGGGTCGGGCGGGCCGAGCACGATCTCGACGGCGCCACCGACAAGGCCCGTGCCGAGGCGACCCGCAAGCGGATCCGCCTGCTCGCCACCCTCGCCGTGGCGGCCAAGAAGAAGACCGGCGACTACCCCGCCTCACTCGACGACTTTGCCGCCGCGGGCGACAAGCGGATCGGCTGGCTCGTCGAGTCCGCCCGTTTCGACGGTTGGGGTAACCCACTGGTCTATACCGTCGCCGCGGCGGCGCCTGCCGACAACGGGGATGAACCCGCCGATCCCGACGCGGACAAGGCCAAGCCCGCAAAGAAGCGCCCCTTCGACATCGTCTCGACCGGCGCCGACGGCAAGCCCGGGGGCGAAGGGGTCAACGCCGACCTCGCGTTCTCGGCGCAGAAGCCCCTTTCCCGCGACGAGGTGCCCGGCGGCGACGGCTTGCAGGACCAGCTCGCCAAGGCCATGGGCTTGGTCTTCCAGCTCAACGTGATGGACCACTCCAAGCCGAACTGGCGCAACAGCGACATGAGCATCGACCAGGTGCAGAAGCGGCTCGACGCCGCCGGCGCCGAGGGCTCGGCGCTCTTCCAGATGCTCGACGGCAGTTCGTTCACCGCCCAGATGGCCAGCCTGCTGCTCAAGTTTATCGGCTCCAGCCCCGAGATGTCGGCGATGTTCAAGATGGTGATGGTCGACCTGCTCGCCCACACCGGCGAGGTGCTCGGTGCGCTCCCGGGCGACACCGGCACGCTCATGGAGGTCATCATCAAGGACCGCAACGCGGTCGTGGTCGAGGATCTCCAGAAGATCATGGCCGAGGAGAAGGACGTCAAGACGGTCGGGATCATCTACGGAGCCGGCCACCTCCCGGACCTCGAGGGCCGGATCCGCAAGCTCGGGTTCGAGGACGACGGCGTGCGATGGGTCACCGCCATCGAGGTCGATGTCCGCGACACTGGGATGACCACCGGCCAGGTCCGGCAACTGCGGGAGTCGATGCGCCGGTCGATCGAGGCGCAGCTCAAAGCGGCGGCGAAGAAGTCGAAGAGGAAGTAGCCGCCTCCTCGGTCTCGGAAGCCCGACGCGACTCCGGCGGCAGCGGTGCCGGCGGCGACAGAGCGAACGGCTCCTCCCCGCGCAGCCTCCGCGCAATGTCGGCGAGGATGCGCGGGTCCTTGTACGCATCCATGTGCGACATCTGCATCGGCTGATTCGGCACCCACCAGACCCCCGCCCCCGCGGGCGCCGCGTTCGCCTCGCCCACCACCTCGTCCCCGAGCCGCACGTACGCGAACAACTCGTACTCCGCGTTCGGCAGCGCCTCATCCAGCAGTCGGTGGAACTCGGATCCCTCCTTTACATCGTCCGCAATCGGATCGACCCTCGGGATCCGCGACACAAGGTCCGCCCCGCGGTGCGGCGACGCGATGGTGAACAGCCGCGCGATCCGCAGCCGCTTCCCCCCGTCGTCCCGCGGGATTGCCGAGTAGCGGGCCGCCAGCCCCCCCAGCGAGAACGCCACCACGTCAACCTCGATCGTCTGCCCCGGCGTGTCCGATGGGAACGACGTCTCCACCAGGTCGATGATCCGGTCACGGTACCCGTCGATGGTCCACGATCCCAGTTGCCCCGTCGAGACGATCGGCGTCCCCGGCGTAAGTTCCGCCTCGAGCCGCTTCCGGCAGTTGGCCGCCACCCACCCGGGGTCATAGATCCCGCCGATGACCACCACCGGCCGGGGCGGGCTCTTGGGCTGCTCCGCCATCTCGCGCAGCGACCGGTTCGCGTCCGACACCGTCAGCGGGAACGACGGGTTTCGGGGCGTGTCGGCCTGGCATGCCCCGAGCGTCACCACGCCCCCGAGCATCAACGCTTGAACCAGCCTGCCGATCACGACTTCCCGACCGTCAGCGTCGCCGGCCCGGGGCGTTTCTCGACATCGCCCGCGGCGATCTTGTCGAACCCGGACCCCAGTTCACCGATCGGGTCGGGCGGGATGATGTCGACCTTCTTCTCGCCCAGTTTCGCCTCGCCGCGGTTCACCTTCTCCTGGAACGCGAGGCACTCGGCCAGCAGCCGATCCAGGATCTGGTCCTCCGGCACGTTCGCCACCCGCTCCCCCTGCACGTAGATGATTCCGCGCCGATCCCCCGCGAAGACGGCCACGTCCGCCCCTTCCGCCTCCCCAGGGCCGTTCACGATGCAGCCCATCACCGCGACCTTGATCGGCAGCCGCACCTTCTCCGCGAGCTGCTTCCGGACGTCCTGCACGAGCGTGAACAGGTCCACCTGGATCCGCCCGCACGTCGGGCACGCGATCAGGTCGACGCCCTTGCGCTCCTTGAGTCCGAGCACGTAGCACAACTCCAGCCCGTCCTGCACCTCGTATACGGGGTCGTTGGCGTACGAGATCCGGATCGTGTCGCCGATGCCGCCGATGAGCAGGCCGCCGAGCGCCACGACCGACCGGATCGTCCCCGTCTCCTTCGGCCCCGCGTGCGTCACGCCCAGGTGCAGCGGGTGGTCGAACCGCTTCGAGATCTCCGTGTACGCATCGATGACGATCGCGGCGTCCATGGACTTCGCCGAGATGGCGACGTCGTAAAAGTCCCGCTCGTAGAAGATGTCGAGGTACTCCTCGAGCTTCGTGATCATGATCGCGAGCAGGTACCCGTGCTTGCGCTCGCTGAACACCTGCCCGAGTTCTTTCATCCGCTTCTGCTTGTCCCGCCGTTCGATGATCGACCCCTCGTTGACCCCGATGCGGATCGGCAGCCCCTTGGCCTTGCACGCGTCGATGACCGCGTTTACCTGGTCCCGGTCGCTGATGTTCCCCGGGTTCAGGCGGATCTTGTGCACCCCCGCCTCCACGGCCTCTAGCGCCCGCTGGAAGTGAAAGTGCACGTCCGCCACGATCGGCACCTGCACCTGCGGGATGATCTCCTTGAGCGCCTCGGTGTCCTTCTTCTCCGGGACGGCCACCCGGACGATCTCCGCCCCCGCCGCGGCGAGCCGGTTGATCTCCGTTACGCACGCATCGATGTCGTGCGTGTACCCCGCGGTCATCGTCTGCACGACGATCGGCGCCGGCGTCGTCGGGTTGCCCGCCTTGTCCGGCAGGCCGCCGCCGATCCTGACGACACCAGTACGGGAATCACCGACGAGAATCTGACGTGTTGGGCGGCGGGTTTGCATGCGGCCAGATGGTAGGCCGGGAGCCCCGCCGCTCATCCCCTTCAAACGCCGACGCGGACGCCGACCGGGTCGCCCACGCCCGCCGGAGCGGGCGCTCCAACTGCCACCCACCCGGTCGGCTCAAACTGGGAGGTCACGGTCAGCCCATACGCCGCGCCCTCGTGCAGCCCCCGTGCCAGCGCGGGATCGTTGCACTCCCGCGACAGGTGCAGCAGCACCACGTGCGAGGCCGGGCTCACCTGCGCCACCGCGTCCCTCGCCTCCTGGTTGCTCAGGTGCCCGCTGCCCCCCATGATCCGCCGCTGCAACTGCAACGGCCGGCCCGAGGACTCCTGCATCACCGGGCAGTAGTTCGACTCGATCGCGAGCACATCCACCCCGCGCAGGTGCTGCGCCAGCGCCGGCGTGAACCGGCCCAGGTCCGTCGCAAACCCGAGCGAGCCGCCGAGCCCCTCGAACTCAAACCGAAGCACGCTTGTTCCCGACTGGTCGTGCGACCCCATCGCGACCCGCACCAGCGTCCCATCGCGCAGTCTGCAACCCTCTTCGAACGATTCCGCCCTCACCCCGAACAGCCCGAACATCCCGCGCGCACCGGGCGATTCGCTGTGCCGCCGGTGCAGCCGCAGCGTCGCGTGCCGTGGCAGCAGCCCGACCCACGAGTGGTAGAAGTGGTCCGAGTCCAGGTGCGTCAGGATCACATCATCGATCTGGTGAAACCCGAGCCCCAGCCCCGCCAGCAGCCTGTTGGTCCGCCGCGGCGAGAGGCCCACGTCGATCAGGCACAGCCTCCTCACCCCGCCCCGCACGATCGACACCACCGAGCAGTTCCCGCCGGATCCGCTCGCGAGCACGCACAACCAGACGCCATCCGTGAGATCCATCGGAACCAGCATACCCCGCCCCTGCCGCCGATTCAGCCCCGGCGCGGGCCCCGCCCGGCCCACGCCTAAACTTATCCCCTATCGAAAATCGGGCGGGGAGCGATCCGACGGCCGCGTGGCCCGGCTCGCTCTGGTCCCCGGAGTGTTCGCCATGGCCGATGCAACCGTTTCCGAGCGTCCCAACAAGGTCACCATCAAGGACGCCGGTCCCTGTCTCAAGAAGGTGCTGATCGAGATCCCCGCCGAGACGGTCGCCGACCAGCTCGGCTCCTCCCTCGACACCCTGATGGTCGAGGCCGAACTTCCCGGCTTCCGCAAGGGCCACGCCCCGCGCCGCCTCATCGAGAAGCGATTCGGCACCGTCGTCCGCAAGGAGGCCAAGGAGCAGCTCGTCGCCCAGGCCTACTCCAAGGCGATCGAGGAGCACAAGCTCCGCGTCATCGGCGACCCCGCCAGCGAGATGCTCGCCAAGATCGAAGTCGAGGACGGCAAGCCCCTGGCCTTCGAGGTTGAAGTCGAGGTCCCGCCCAGCTTCACCGTCCCCTCCACCGACGGCATCGAGGTCAAACGCCCCGTCACCGAGGTCGCCGATTCGATGATCGACGAGCAGCTCGAGCGCATCGCCCTCCAGGAGGGCCGCCTCGAGTCCCAGGAGTCCGCCGCCGCCGGCGACTACCTCACCGGCCACGGCAAGGTCATCGGCTCCGACGACAAGACCTACATCGATATCAACGACGCCGTCATCCAGATCCCCACCCCCGACAAGGAGGGCAAGGGGATGATCCTCGGCATCAAGGTCGACGATTTCGCCGCCCAGCTCGGCGTCCCCGCCGTCGGCGACAAGGTCACCATCAAGACCACCGGCCCCGAGGGACACGAGATCGAAGCGATCCGCGGCATGGACCTCACCGTCGAGTTCTACGTCTCTCGCGCCGACCGCATCATCCCCGCCTCGATGGAGGACCTCACCGCCCGGTTCGGCTTCGCCGACACCGCCGGCTTCCGCGAGGCCATCCGCCAGCGCATCCAGGAGCGCATCGCCGTCGAGCAGGCCGCGGCCATGCGCGAGCAGGTCGCCCGCCACCTCGTCGAGTCCGTCGAGATGGAACTCCCCGAGCGCCTCACCCAGAACCAGACCGAGCGCAACCTCTCCCGCAAGCGCCTCGAACTGAGCTACCGCGGCGTCGACGCCCTCAAGATCGAGGAGGACATCGCCGACCTCCGCGCCGCCTCCAACGAGTCCACCGTCCGCGAACTCAAGCTCTTCTTCATCCTTGACCGCATCGGCGAGGAGATGGACATCAAGGTCACCGAGGGCGAGATCAACTCCCGCATCGTCCAGATGGCCGTCTCCTCCAACGAACGCCCCGAGAAACTCCGCGCCGAACTCATCCAGCGCAACCAGATCGGCGCCCTCTTCCAGCAGATCCGCGAGCACAAGACCCTCGACGCCATCCTCGCCAAGGCCAAGGTGACCGACGTCCCCGCCGAGGAGTACAACAAGGACGCGATCGACCAGTCCAAGAAGCGCAGCGAGTCCCGCGCCGCGGCCAAGAAGTCCAAGCCCAAGGCCGAGAAGGCCGAGGAGAAGGACGACGACGCCAAAGCCGAGAAGAAGCCCGCCAAGAAGCCCGCGAAGAAGTCCGACAAGTAGCCGGCCGTTCCACGACGCAAGGACAACGGGCGCGGCCCTCGGGTCGCGCCCGTTTTTCATTCCACGCCGTCCCGTCGCTAATCCATCACATTCCGGTACGCGTTGATCGCCTCCCGCACCCGGTACGGGCCCGGCACATCCCCGATGATGATCTCCACATCATCCTGCCCCGCGCTCGAGATCCCCACCCGTCCGATCCCGACGATCCGCTGCCACAGGCTCTGCGAGATCTGGATGTTTTTGACATCCTCGTGCGGGATCTCGCTCGTGTGCCGGCTCAGCAGCCCGCGGATGTACGTCACCCGCTTGGTCGTCACGACCAGCGTCTCCGTGATCGCCACCACCTTCCAGTACGCCAGCATCCCCAGCCCAATTACCGCCGCCGCTGCGCTTGCCGCGGCCCACCACGTCTGGCTCGGCGTCCGCAGCAGCAGCACGACCGCCCCGATCAGCCCCGCCGCGATCACCACCAGCACCAGCCCGTGCGAGACCGGCCTGGCCCGCAGGGCCACCGGGTGCAACCGAAGCACCCGCGTCTCCGGCCCCTGCTCCGACGGAAAGCCCAGGTCCACGGCCCGGTCCCCGCGCCCCGACGCCGGCCCCCGCGTCGCCGCCGGGGTCACGTCCGCCTTCCCCCGCACGATGTTCCAGTCCCCGCACGTCGGGCACTGAACGCGCGTCCCCGGGGCCGAATCCGGCACCTCCACCTGCCGCCCGCATCCATCGCAGATCACCGTCCACATGATGCCAGAGTACATCGGAACCCGGCCCGCCGTCTTGCACGCCGTTTCCGTCCCGCGCCGCTCCGGAGTACCCTGACCGCCTGCATGCGGATCGTGCTCGTCAACTGGGCGGCCATCTGGGACGGCGCCTCCAAGGGTGGGGGGGTCAACGGCTATTGCCAGGCCCTCGCCCTCGCCCTCGCCGCGCGGGGGCACGAGGTCGTCTCGCTCTTTGGCGGCACCACCCACCTGCGCACGCCGCGCGAGTGCGCCATCCGCCGGCACGACGATTGGCTCGGCGTCAGGGTGTTCGAGGTCATCAACTCTCCCGTCCTCGCCCCATCCATCCAGCAGTTCCAGGACCCCGCCGGCGAGGTCTCCGCGCCGGAACTCGAAGCCCAGGTCGGGCGGCTCTTCGACTGGATCAGGCCCGACGTCGTGCACTGGCACAACATCGAGGGCTTCTCGATCGGCTGCGTCGATCGCGCCCGCGCCTGCGGCGCCCGCGTCGTCTTCAGCCTCCACAACTACCACACCATCTGCCCGCAGGTCTACCTGATGCAGCGCCACCGCGAGGTCTGCACCAGCTTCGACAACGGCCACGCATGCGCCGGCTGCATCCAGACCAGCCCGACCGCCGTCGAGCGGCAGCGCCGCATCGAAGAGGGCGAGCGACTTGCCTCCCGGATCTCCGGCAGAAAGTCCCCCCGCGAGTCCGCCCTCGCCGCCGCGGCGGAACTCCGCTCCTCCCTCTCCTGGATCAAGCGGGCCACCGGCGCGACCGCTCGGCTCGCCGCCTCGCTGGGTCGCGCCGCCATCGATCGCTCGGCGATCGAGATCCCCGGCCGGCCTGTCCGCTCTCCGGATGAAGCCCTCTCTCCCCTTCCTCTCCACACCGACACCCGCGGCCAGACGGCCCGCCTTGTCGCGGAGCAGGCCGCTCCCACGCCCGCCCCGCCGGACGACCCCCAGCGCCGCCCGCTCCTGAACGTCATCGAGCCCGAGCCCCCGAGTTCCAAGCCCGCGAATGCGTACGGCCACCGCCGCGCGGCCATGGTCCGGATGCTCAACTCCTGCGACCGCGTCCTCGCGGTCTCCGATTTCGTGCGGCGCAAGTTCATCTCGATGGGCGTCGAGCAGGGCCGCATCGCTGCGCAGCCCATCGGCACGCGCATCAACCACCTGGTCCGGCGCGCACGCCCGCTCGTCTTTGATCCCCCCCGTTTCGAGACGGTCCCGCCGACGCCCTTCAGGCCCGTCCGCATCGTCTTCATGGGCTACAACCACTACTACAAGGGCTTGGGCATGTTCGCCGAGGCCCTCGAAACCCTCGCCCCCGAGCACATGCGGCGCATCGACCTGTCGATCTACGCCCTCGACGGGCAGTCCATCGAGTGGATGTTCCGCCGCATGGAGCCGCGCCTCGCCCGCCTGACCTTCACCCCAGGCTACGACTACACCGACATCCCATGGATGCTCGGCGGTAAAGACCTCGGCGTCGTCTGCTCCGTCTGGTGGGACAACGCGCCGCAGACGGTCTTCGAGTTCCAGGCCTGCGGCCTCCCTGTCCTTGGTGCCGCGGTTGGAGGGATCCCTGACTTTGTACACGACGGTGTCAACGGTCTGCTCTTCCGCGGCAACGACCGCGCCGATCTGGCCCGCCGCCTCGTCGAGGTCCTCGACAACCCGTTCATGCTGGAGCGGTTGCGGGCCGCCGTGACGCCGCCCAAGGACATCGACGACCACGCCCTGGAACTCGAGAGCATCTATGCCGCCGCGGATCCACGCCCCTAAACTTCTCTGCTCCCGCCACCCGTGGATACCCGCTCCGTGAAAGCGACCGTCCATCCCGCCAAACCCGTCGAAGTCCATCTCAACGGGACCGCGCGCACCCAGGGGCCCGCGACGACGACCGCCCGGGTCGCCGTCATCGTCGTGACCTGGAACCGCCGCGAGGTGGCCTCCGCCTGCGTCCGGGGCCTCGCTGCCCAGCGGTTCCCGCGGGAGCAGATGGATGTCATCGTGGTCGACAATGCATCGACCGACGGCACGCTGGAGTCGCTTGCCGAGTTGTGGCGCCCCGAGACGATCGTCGACAACCCGACGGACGAGGCCCACGAACCGCGATTCGAGCCGCGCCGATCGCCCGCTTCGGATACTTCGGCGTCCACCCGCAACACCGCCGGCTTCCACTCCCTGACGCTGATCCGAAACTCCACCAACCACGGCGGGTGCGGCGGGTTCAACACCGGCTTCGCGTGGGTCGAGCGGGCCCTCAACTCCACCGATTTTGTCTGGCTTGTCGACGACGATGCCGAACTCCCGCCCGAAGCGTTGACGCACCTGACCGCCGCCGCGGCATCCGACCCGCGCATCGGCCTCGTCGGCTCGCGGACAGTCGATATCTCCGACCGCCGCACCACCATCGAGACGACCATCTATCTCGATCGCGCCAAAGGCCGCATGGGCGACGACCCGCCCCCCGGCCACCCGCAGCACGAGTCCCATCGACGCTGGGTCCGTCAAGTCGGCGGCCTCCGGGGCGACCTGCCTTTCACCGGTCTGCGCGATGTGGACATCGTCTCGGCCTGCTCGCTCCTGGCCCGGTGGTCCGCCGTGCAGAAGGTCGGTTTCTGGGACTGGCGGTACTTCATCTACTGCGACGACGCCGACTGGTGCCTCCGCTTCGGCCGCGCCGGGTACCGCGTCGTGCTCAATCTCGACGCCGTGGTGTTCCACACGCCGTGGCTCATGAAACTCACGCCCGCCCGCATCTATTACGCCCAGCGGAACATGGTCTGGACCCTCCAGAAGATCCTGCCCCCGGGCATGCTCCGCGCCGCGACGCGCCGCTGGATGCGCACGATCCTGAAGGACTCGATGCGCGCCGCCGTCTTCCGCCGTCTCTTTCACGCCGAGATCATCCGCGAGACCGCGCGCGACATCATCATCGGGCGGACCGGCAAGACCGCCGGCGAGGGCCCGAAGCCGATCCCGCTGATCGAAGCCTTCCGCCAGGCCGGGCTCTTCCGGCCCGGAGCCAGGGTCGCGTTCCTGTGCGCCCAGGGCGAACGCGGCGACGCAACCGCACGCTGGGCCGACGCCATCACCGCCGAGATCCGGTCGGCTCTCGCGGCGGGCGAGCCCGGCTCCGAGCCCCGCTGGATCCGCGTGCTCCGCAACGATGTCGCCGCCGTCGCGGGAGTCAGCCCGGGCATGCCGGGAACGATCGTCTACGGCGGCCGCTGGCCCTCCCGCCTGCTCCGGCAGGTGTCGCTGCTCCGCCACCGGCCGACGGCGGTTGTGGTCTTCGATCAGACCAACGACTTCCCCGCCGTGTGCGGGGCATGGAACCTCCACGTGGATTCCCGGAACCTCTCCGCCGCGCAGGTCGAGCGCGATGGGCTCGGTCCGCGAGCCGCGTTCCTTGCCCGCTGGATGTCGACCGCCGTGCGCGCGGCGTGGTACGCTGCCACCATCCGCCCGTACTCCTCCACCAGTCGCTACGGTTGATTCCGAAGGGACAGGCCGACGCCACCAGACATGCCCGAAGCGCCGACCAATCACGCCCCCGACGCTCGCACGGGTTGGCCGCGCACCGACCGGCCGCTGCGCATCGCCCTCCTTGGTTGGGCACGCCTTTCGTCCCAGGGGTTCGAGGGTTCCGGATACAACCTCTCCGCGTCGGAACTGGCCCGGGGGCTCGCCCTCTCGGGCCATGAGGTGGCGTACCTCTCCTCCGGGATGAGTTACCACCTCTTCGGAGGGCCCCGCATCGCTTTCCGTGAGCGATGGGGCGGCATCGACTGCCACGAACTCATCAACTCGCCGAACCTCTCCCCCAACGCGCACAACTTCCGGAACACCCAGACCGAGATCGCCTGCCCGGCGCAGGCCGCGCTGGTGGTCCGGTGGCTCGATCAGGTGCGGGCCCAGGTGATACACGTGCACTCCCTGGAGGGCTACGGACTGGATCTGATCGGCGCGATACGCGCCTCGGGCCGCCCCGTGGTCGTCACCCCGCACAACTACTCCTACGTCTGCCCGCAGGTCGATCTGCTGCACCAGGAGGCCCGGGTCTGCACTGACTACGACGGTGGAAGGCGCTGCACCACCTGCCTCCCGGCCCCCGACCCGCGGGTGCTCAAGCGCAAGCGGGCGGTCGGCGACACGCTCGAACGCTGGCTGGGCCTGTACCCGGCCGATGTCGTCCGCAAGGCGATCTACGGGATTGGGCCAGCCGTCCGATCCGTGTTCACCGGCGCCGCATTCCGGCCCTGGTCGCCGCCGAAACTCAACCCCGATGACCTGCACGATCCCGAGCTGGCACGCGGGTTCGATATCTCCGGCCGTGCGGGTGCCGCCGCGTCCGTCAACGGCGCGGTAACAACCGATTCGCTCCCCGCATTTGACCCGTCCCCCGCCGATCAGAACGAACGCCTCCTCGCCGCCAACCACCACCTGCGCTCGCTGAACATCTACGGCCAGCGCCGAGCCGCGGGCGTCGAGGCTCTCAACCACGCTTCGCTCGTGATCCCTCCCTCGGATTTCCTCCGCCGGCTCCACGTGGCGATGGGCGTCGACGAGCGGCGCCTCCGCTGGGTGCGGCTCGGCCAGCCGCACTTTGACCAGATCAACCGCCGCGCCCGCCGGTCGCCGTACTACGACGCCCGCCCGTGGGATCCGGAGTCCGCCACCCGCCCGCTCCGCTTCGCCTACTTCGGCACGACCCGTCCCAACAAGGGGCTGGAGGTCCTGCTGCGGGCAATCCCTCTGATCGCCCCCGAGGTCCGATCGCGCTTGCAGATCTCGATCCACGCCGGCGGCCACGATGCGAAGGTGCGCCGGCGGATGGCGAAGTACACCGAGGTCTCGGTCCGCGGGGCCTACGACCTCGCGCAACTCCTCGCCTCCGGCGGCGAGTACGACGTTGGGATCCTGCCCCACATCTGGCTGGAGAACTCCCCGCTGGTGATGCTCGAGCACCTCCACGCCGGCAAGTTCGTGATCGCCTCGCGACTCGGTGGTCCGCCCGACTGGATCTCTCCGCCGCGCAATGGCCTCCTCTTCCCCGCTGGCCACCCGGCGGCCCTGGCCGAGTGCATCACGCGCGTCACCATCGGCGAGGTGCCGCTGCCCTCCCCGCGAGAGATCCACGCGGCCACCGTGCTCCAGTCCTACCCCGATCACGTGCGGGAAATCGAGTCGATCTACCGGGAACTTCTCGCCGGCGGGCCCTTGCCCGTGCCCTCGATTCCTGGCAAAATAGCCGCGGAGGCAATCGCCTCCGCGGCGGGCTCCCGCTAACCAGACGGAGGCAGCAGATGATCACGCGACAACGTCTCGGCCCGGCCGCGGTGCTCGCTCTCGCCGCCGCATCGCACGCCGCCGCCCAGTGCGGGACGTCCGGCCCGGACGCGGTCATCGGCGACGTTGGCGCCGCCACGTCGTTCGCCGCCCAGGGCGGCGTCGCCGCATTCGGGTTCGGAGCCACCGTGTGCAACAGGGGCGACGGCATCATCCGGTACGAGCCGACCACGTCGCGCCACCCGGTCATCGTCACCAACCTCTACCGGCTCCGCCAGGTCTCCGGTCACTACGAACTGGACCAGGTCGGCATGTCCTGGGCGTTCAACACGTTCTTTGCCCTCAGCGGCACGGCCTGCTGCCCGGACTGCCAGCCCGCGGCGAACGGCAACCTCGGCACACAGTGCTCCTCGCCGGAGTCCGCGTCGATCATGGCCGCCCAGCAGGCCCTCGCCCCGCGAACCTCGATTAATCCCTACACCGGCGCCTTCCCCTATCCGCCGCCAAGTCCCGAATACTCCGGCTCCCTCGCCCGCCGCATGCAAGTGAAGGTGAGCGACATCGACCCGGCACTCAACGCCGGCGCGTTGTACTTCGCGGAGTTGCAGGTGGTGACCCCGGACGACGCCGGGGCCGCATCCAACAACGTGTCCTACCGGCGCGTCGGGGTAAGCGGCGCTGGAACGACCTGGAACCTCACGCCGATGAGCGGGGCGGTCGTCGGCGAGTCCGCGCTGGCGGCGTGGTCCGCTGCGGATCCGGCATGCACGGTCGTTGCCGCGGACATCCCCGGCCATGGGCGAGTTGAGATCGCCGCGGCGGTGACGCAGACCGCTCCGCGCCGGTGGCACTACGAGATCGCCGTGCGCAACCACTCGCTCTGGCGCGGCATCCAGGCGATCACGATGCCGGCCGTGGTTCCCGCCAGCATCTCCGGCTTCTCCGTCCACGACGTCGCTTACCACAGCGGCGACGGGCTGAACAACCAGAACGTCGAACCGACGCCGTGGTTGCTGAGCCAGGGGTGCTCCGGGATTTCGTTCTCGACAACCCCGTACGCCTCGAACCCGAACGCGAACGCGATCCGCTGGTCCACGGCGTACACGATCCGATTCGACGCCACCACCCCGCCGCGGCTGACCGATGACGTGCAGCTCACCGGGTACCTCCCCGGCGAACCCATTCCGGCGATCGCGGCCTCGCTGCCGATGCCCCGCGGCGTGGTTGACGTCGACGGTGACGGCGTCCGGACGCCCGTCGACATCGCCGTCTACGTGAGCCAATGGCTGGCAAGCCTCACCGGCGGCTCGCTCAATGCGGACCTGGATGAGAATGGCGCGGTCGAGCCGTCCGACCTCGCGCTGTTCATCCAGCTCTGGTTCGCGGCTCCGTGCTGACCCGTGCGGCGCGCGGGTAGAGCTCCTAACGTTCACCCCAACCCCGTCACCAAGGAAGCGACCCCTATGGGATCCATCTGTCGTCGTGCCGCCGCCGCCGCCCTGACCGCCGTTGCAATGAGCCTGACGACCCCGGCGAGCGCCGACGAGGGGATGTGGCTGCTGACGAGCCCGCCGACGGCGACGCTGAAGGCCAAGTATGGTTTCGAGCCATCCAACGCATGGCTGGAGCATGTGCAGAAGTCCGCCGTGCGGTTCTCCACGGGCGGGTCGGGGTCGCTGGTCTCGCCGGACGGGCTGGTGATGACTAACCACCACGTCGGCTCGGACATGCTTGCGAAGCTGTCGACGCCGACCAGCCGCCTGCTCGAGACGGGGTTCTACGCCAGGACGAAGGCGGACGAACTCAAGTGCCCGGACCTGGAACTGAATGTCCTCTGGTCTATCGAGGACGTCACCGAGAGCGTGACGGGCGTGGTGACCGAGGGGATGTCCTCGGCGGATGCCAACACGGCCCGGCGCAAGCAGATGGCCCGAATCGAGGGTGAGTCGCAGGAGAAGACCGGGCTGCTCTCGCAGGTGGTCACGCTGTACCAGGGCGGGCGGTACCACCTGTACCGCTACCGGCGGTACACGGATGTGCGGCTGGTCTTTGCTCCGGAGAAGGCGATCGCGTACTTCGGCGGGGATGCTTCGAACTTCGAGTACCCGCGGTACGACCTGGATTGCTGCTTCTTCCGGATCTACGAGAACGACAAGCCCCTGAAGGCCGAGCACTACCTGAACTGGTCGAAGGGGTCCAAGGAGGGGGACCTGGCGCTGGTGGCCGGGCACCCGGGTTCGACGCGGCGGCTGTTCACGACCGAGCACCTCAAGTTCCTGCGCGACGTTGAGAATCCGACGAGCCTGCGGTACCTCTGGCGGGCGGAGGTCAAGTTGAACAACTTCCGGCAGCGAAGCCCGGAACAGGCGCACATCGGCGAGGAGGACTACTTCGGCGTCACGAACAGCCGGAAGTTCTACACGGGGCAGATCGACGGACTGCAGGATCCGCGGCTGATGGCGCGCAAGGCGCAGGCGGAGCAGGCGTTGCGGTCGGCGGTGGCGAAGAACCCTCAGTGGCAGGCGGAGTGGGGGGATGCGTGGGAGCAGATCGCGAAGGCGGAGGCGGGGCGGCGCGACTGGCATGCGAGGTACTACGCGCTGTCCCGCGGCGGGCCGTCGGGGGCGCTGTTCGCCGCGGCGCGGGACATCGTGCGGCTGGCGGATGAACTCCCCAAGGCCAGCGGGGACCGGCTGCGGGAGTACCGGGATTCCAACCTGGATTCGGTGTACCTGGAGTTGTACTCGCCGGCGCCGGTGTACGAGGCGCTGGAGATCGAAAAGCTCGCGTCGGGGCTGGCGTACCTGGCGGAGACGCTCGGCGGAGACGACCCGATCGTGGTGGCGGCGCTGGCCGGGGTGTCGCCGCGGGATCGGGCGGCGGAACTGGTGAAGGGGTCGTCGCTCAAGGACATCGAGGCGCGCAAGAGCCTGGTGGCGGGCGGGGCGGCGGCAGTGCGGGCGTCGAGGGATCCCATGATTCAGTTGGCCCTGGCGCTGGACCCGGAGTCGCGGGCGATGCGGACGCGGTTCGAGAACGAGGTGGAGGCGGTGGAGCGGGAGAACTACGCGAAGATCGCCGCGGCGAAGTTCGCGATCGAGGGGGAGAAGAACTACCCGGACGCGACGTTCACGCTGCGGCTGGCGTTCGGCCCGATCAAGGGGTACTCGGACGAGTCGGAGGGGACGGTCGAGGCGTACACGACGATCGGCGGGGCGTTCCGGCTTGCGAAGGAGCGGCACGGCGAGGCGGACTTCGAGCTGCCGCAGTCGTGGGTGACGCACAAGGCGGACCTGGACATGAGCACGCCGTTCAACTTCATCTGCACGGCGGACATCATCGGCGGCAACTCCGGCAGCCCGGTGGTGAACACGGCGGGAGAGGTGATCGGGCTGATCTTCGACGGCAACATCCACTCCCTGACGGCTGGGGTGATCTACGACGACACGAAGGGCCGGGCGGTCTCAGTGGACAGCCGCGTGATCATCGAGGCGCTGCGGAAGATCTACGGCGCCGGGACGCTGGCGGACGAGATCGTGAAGCGGTAGTGCTTCGGTTCGACATCGTGCGGCCTGCTGCGCCGGTTCGTGCCGGCCTATCCGGAGTCGGCGGCGACGGGGCGTGGTGACGTGGCTGTGGCGGGTTGGACGAGCGGCCGCGGGCGGGCGCAGGATTCGGCGTGGGCGGGCGGCGCGGGAGAGCGGGTGGGCGGGGTGGGTCCGGAGGGCGGGATGGTGTCGTCGGTGGAGACTGGGGAGGGGGCGGGAGCGGTCGAGGAGCGCGGAGCGGGTGTGGAAGAATTGGGCAATGAGGATGGAGCCGAGAGAGTTGGGCTGGGAGTGGGTGTTGGGGAGGGCGCGGGAGCTGGCCGCGGGGTGGAGGTAAAGCGGCGCGGGCCGGGGGTGAAGTTGGCGAGGCGGAGGAGGAGGGCGGCGGCGCGGCGGGCGGTTTCTCGGGAGCGGCGGCGGAGTTCTAACCCTCGCTGGTCGCCGGGGCGGACAGGGAAGTGGGCTTCGTCTGAGTTGTGCTCGTCGATGGAGCGGCCGAGGGCGATGGTCGCCGCGGGGAGGAAGTTGCTGGCGACGATGCGGGTGCGGCGGGCGATGGTGGACTCGATCTGGTCCAGCCGTTCAGCGATCTCGGGCTCGGCGAACCAGAGGACGAGGGCTTCGACGGTGGTGTGGTG